>JANPLX010000123.1:0-12881 GCA_031422495.1 Polaromonas sp.
CAGCCCTAGTGCAACAACTGCGCGTATGAATGGGCTGTTGTTCGAAATACCATCTGGGTTTTTCTTGATTTCATCCGGCCCAACCCGCATGAGTTTTAAAGATTCAAGAATGGTGCGTGGCGTTGTTAGCTCGATGCGCCAGGCTTCTTTGGCAATGGCGCGGTGTTTGCTGCGTAATTCTGCTTCGCCTGAACCTGCAAAACCAATTTGAACGGGTAGACCTGTGACGCTAGTTGTGATCGATTGGATTGCTGAAGTTGGAAGATCTTTGTTCTCATACATTTGACGGTTTGTGCGGCGCTTCAAGATTTTCTCAAACAACGGGTCTTTTGCAATGGCAGCGTCTTGTGTGAGTTTGATACGGGCAGTGGGTCGGCGATCGACACTTTTCGGTTCAAATGCACCCTCAGGGAAAAGCGTGATCTCTGCACGGTAGCCCAGCTGTTTGGCTGCCATGTCCAAGAGTTCGAGGAAAGTCCCTTGTCCAATTAAAATTTGACGCGAATACGGATCGGTTTCTGGCAGTAAGCGCGTGGTATCGCAATACAAGGTGATCTCATTAGCTTGTTTCAGATCAACCAGCCAAGACTGCAAGTTGTGCGGGTTCGGTGCCAAGATGGCGTAACTTAGCATCTGTTTTCTAACATCGCTGTCTTGTGCTGGTTGTTGCCAAGCTGCAATTGCTTCTGCAGGTAGATCACTGGAGCATCCTAGTAAAGGCATGGTTGCGGCGAAAACTGCACCACCACCCACAAGGCGGATGAACGCTCGTCGCTGAGCTGATGCTGTCGAGATAGTGTTGAGTTTGTGATTCATACTTTGGAATTTGAAGTTGCGATGTTTGAATTGTCAAAGTTCATCGCTTAATGCACAATTGGCTATCTTGGTACACCAGTTATGCATATTTGTATATCTTAAAGCGCTCAAACACAATCAGAATCAACCCATGACACCGCACTTTGACTGGCAATTGATCCGCTCCTTCCTCGCCGCGCTGGATGCTGGCAGCTTGCTGGGAGCAGCCAAAGTGTTAAAAACCAGCCAGCCCACTGTGGGGCGCCATGTGGCAGAGCTTGAATCACAACTCGGTGTGGTGCTGTTTGAGCGCACGGGGCGTGGCTTACAGCCCACGGCGATGGCGCTGAGTTTGGCTGACTCGGCGCGCGCGATGGAAACTGGCGCGCTGCAACTGAGTAATCGCTTGTCTGGCGCACAGGCCCAGGTGCAGGGCACAGTGCGCATCACGGCTAGCCAGCCGGTGGCCAATTTTTTACTGCCACCGATTTTGGCTCGGATGCGTGAGGTGTTGCCGGATATACAAATCGAACTGGTTTCCAGCAATACAGTGAGCAATCTACTGCGACGCGAGGCTGATATCGCCGTGCGCATGGTGTCGCCAGACCAGTTAACAGTGGTGGCGAAAAAACTAGGTGCTGTCAGCGTGGGCGTCTACGCACATAAAAAATACTTAGCACGCTGCGGCGTTCCTGAACAAGCCGAGGATTTAATCAAGCACACGATCATTGGTTATGACACAGAAGATGTGATGATTCGCGGCTTTGCACAATTTGGGCAAATCATGACGAAAGAGTCGTTTGCGTTTAGAAGCGATGACTTGGTGGTGCAACACCATGCGCTGCTCGCAGGTATAGGCATCGCTTTTGTGGCAGATTACTCTGCACGCGATAACAGCGATTTGATCAAACTTTTCCCTACGCTGCCACTGCCAAAATTACCGATGTGGTTGGCCGTGCACCGCGAGATTCGCACCAGCAAGCCTATTCGCGCTGTGTTTGATTATTTAGCAAATGAGTTGCGCCAAGTAATTTAACTCTGAGTTATTAACAGGACAAATAGCTATAAATATTATAGCTATTTTGGGAATCAATACATTGTCTAAACTCATTGCGATGTCACAAATTGAAGCAAGTATGAATCCTTCTGGCTGAATCCGTTGTCAGGTTGCAATCGTATACCTAGTGGCATATCGCCAATTCAACCTTACTAGGAGTTTATTATGCGCACTAAAAAACTTGGCTTAGGCCTGCTAGCAGTAGCCGCTGCTTGTACAGCAGGCATCAGTATGGCGTCCAGCCACCGTGAGGCACCATTTATCACGACCAGTCCTAAAGTTGACGGAACAGATTTTTATATGTTTCGCAGCTATGAAGGCATCTCCGCTAACGGCACCGGTGGGCGCAGTGATTACGTTACTCTGATTGCCAATTACCAGCCACTTCAAGCTCCGTACGGGGGACCCAACTACTTTTCAATGGACGGCAATGCACTCTACGAAATTCATATTGATAACGACGGCAACGGTGCTGAAGACCTTACGTTTCAATTTCGCTTTAAAAACAAGCTTAACAACATAACACTACCGATTGGCGTGGGCGCAGCTCAAAAAAACGTCGCTATACCCCTAATTCAAGCAGGCGCAGTAGCCAATTTATCAGATGCTAACTTGAATCTGAACGAGTCCTATACTGTCAACGTGATGTGGGGTGACCGCCGAAAAGGGTCATTGCAAGCCGTGGCAAAAGTCGGTGGAGGTACCAACTTTGAGAAACCTGTGGACTACATCGGTGTGAAAACCTTGGGTAACAGTGCCGCATATGCTTCGTACGCAGGCAGACATATTCACAACATCACCATTCCTGGCTGCCCTGCGGGTAAAAATACGGGCAAGGTTTTTGTCGGCCAACGACAAGAAGGTTTTGGCGTAAATTTGGGGCCTATTTTTGACTTGGTTAATGCAACCGCAGCTCAAATCACGAACCCTGCCTTGATCAACGCATTTGCAGCTAACTCTATTCAAAATTCCAACGTCACATCCATAGCACTGGAAGTGCACAAAGACTGTTTGACTGCCGGGGCAGACCCGGTGATTGGAGGTTGGACGAGCGCCAGTCTACGACAGGGGCGTATTTTGACCAACAAGCCTGACTCGGGTTTTCAAACGACTGAAAAAGTGGGTGGTGCATGGACTCAAGTATCGCGATTGGGCAATCCACTGGTCAACGAGGTCGTGATCGGTCTGAAGGACAAGGATAAGTTCAATGGATCCAAGCCAAGTGATGATGGTCAATTTTTAAACTATGTCACCAATCCTACTTTGCCGGTCTTGCTGGGTGTGGTTCTTGCTGGTGATCCTGCTGGTTTGGCGCCTACCAATATACCGCGCACTGATTTGGCCACGGTATTTTTGACTGGTATCACGGGTGTCAATAAACCTTCTAAAGTTACGCCTTCAGAAATGTTGCGCTTAAATACAGCGATAACTCCTGTTCAGTTTGCTGACCAAAACCGCTTGGGCGTAGCGGGTGAGGTGTTGCGTGTGGGTGGTCTGGCGAACTTGGGCAATGCGAAAGACTTGGCTGGATTCCCTAACGGTCGGCGACCCAAAGATGACGTCGTAGATATCGCTTTGGTAGCCATGTTGGGCGGCTTGTGCGTTATTAATGGTGACAACGATGGCTTAAAACTCAACAGCATTCCGGGCGTGGCTGGCGTTACGTCAGCTTGCAAGCCATCGAACGTGCCTTTGGGTGCAGCATCTGCAAGCGTGCATGATGGCGTAGACCAAGCTGTGGTGCCTTTTCTCAACAGCTTTCCCTACCTTAATACGCCAAATGCAGGTTCGCAATAGTTCATAAACAGAAGGAGAAACAACCATGAAAACTATTCTTCCAAGCACTGCCCTTTTAGCTTTGAGTGCAGCCAGTGTGATGCTGATTGCTTGCGGTGAAGGTGGCACTATGCCATCTTCAAACAACGTGCAGTTGATGGACAATCCAATTACTGCCAGTGCTACTGAGCTACCAGTATCTGCAACTAACAGTTCGGCTAGTGCATTCAACTTTGTCAACACGATGGCTAGTAGCCAAAACGACAGCGCAGAACCGATGGCAGACGGAAACGCAGTTTTAGCCACCAGCGAGACTGATGAGCCAGAGCCCAACGTGTAGCTCGATTTAAGTCGTTAGGCAGGGGTTGGCACGGGGCATCCGTGTCGGCTCTTCTTTCATGCAGGAGAGGTCAAATAATGTGTCGTTTCAGCCAATTACCCCTTTTACTTTTGCTGACTGTAGTTGCTATAGCTCAGGCGGCAGGCCGCGACTTAAGGCCAACCAGCGACGACCAAGTGATAGAGACGCTACCAGCTCGTGTTCGCAGCATAACCAACTCGCCTGAAACGGCTGCTATAGCGGCTCGCCAGGCTATTACTTTAGCTCGACAAACGGCGGACACACGCTATTTAGGTCGGGCGCAAGCTACTTTGGCACCTTGGTGGGATAAAAAAGATGCACCCGTCGAACTTGCGGTCTTGCAAGCTACTGTGTTGCAAAGCCGTCATGAATTTAATGCAGCTCGAGTGGTGTTGAGTCAGGTTCTAAAAAGCGAACCAAACCATGCACAAGGCTGGCTAACAATGGCAACGATTGAGCGCTTGCAGGGAAATTATCCGGTTGCTTTGCTTGCCTGTGATCAAGTAGCACGCGCGGGCGCAGTCCTCTATTCACAAGCATGCAAGTTTGAAACACTGTCGCTGCAAGGTGGTCAAGATCAAGCTAGACGCGGGCTACAAGACTTACGGCGGCAAACAATGGATACTTCTGTACAAGCTTGGCTAATGTCCTTGCAGGCGGAGAACGATGAGCGGGCGGGCAAAGACCTGCTGGCGTGGTCTGGCTACCAGGCTAGTCTTGCACTTGCGCAAGATGGCTACACGGCATTAGCTGCCGCTGATTTGTTGTTGCGTACCCAACGACCGCAGGAAGCTAAGATACTCCTCTCAGGACAACCCAACAGCGATGCTGTGTTGATACGGCGCGCACTAGCTGCCAAGATGTTAAAAGACTCGGGTTGGCACGCCATAGCAAAAGAAGTGCAAGAACGATTCTCAGCACTGGCGCTTAGGGGCGATAGCACTGCGATGCATGCCCGCGAGCAAGCTTTGGCGTACTTGTGGTTGGATACGGATGGTACGCGGGCATTACAAGCTGCCAAGCTTAATTTGACCTTGCAAAAAGAACCTTTTGACTGGTGGTTGGCCATGGCCAGCGCCAAACTTGCTGGCCAAAATGTAGAGATGCAAGACCTGCGCACTCAAGTGAAGAATTTAGGCTTGAGCGATGCTCGATTGTCTATTTTTTAAAAATGATTTCTATGAAATTTCATAACAACTATTTTTGGCGAGCACTTGTACTGGCAATAGTTTTGTCGATGGGTGCTGGCTCGTCGGTATGGGCACATAAAGCCAGCGATGCCTATTTGGAGTTTATCGAAAACGCACCTGTAAGCGGCATCCTGTCTGTTGATAAAGCTGCAGAAAAACAATCTGCTGTTAAATTCTCTATCGCCCTGCGTGATCTAGATGCCGCTTTAGACTCACTCGATACGAACAATGATAGAAGTCTTGTCTGGGGTGAAATCCGTCAAAACCTACCCATCATCCAAGCGTGGGTAGCTGACGGTATACGCATCGATTGCAACCCTCGCAGATTAGAATTAGTTTGGATCTTTGAATCCTTGGAAGAAAGATCGGATGGCGTCTATGCTCGAATGGGTACGTCGTTTAGTTGCCCAAATACTAGCGCTATCAGCGTTGACTACCAGTTGATGAAAACACTTGATTCGACTCACCGGTTGTTGATAGCAGGCACCCTGCAAGGGCATGCGCTTGCCGCGGTGTTATCTCCACAAATCAAACACAGCCTCATCCTCCAAGAGGAGAACAAGAACCGTGTTAAGGATTCGTCGCAAAGCGGCCTGTCTGCATTCGCTCAATTTTTCCCGGTGGGTATTTACCACATCGCCACGGGTTATGACCATTTGGCCTTTTTGCTTTCTTTGCTACTGCCCATTGTCTTGCTGCAGCGTGGCAAGTCCGCCCCTGAACAGTTACCTAAACGACCTGGGTTGGCTGCTTTAATACGCACTGTCACAGGCTTCACCGTGGGGCATTCAATCACGCTGGTACTGGCTACGTTGGGCTGGATTGGGTCACCTGCTTGGGTAGAGCCTGCCATAGCCATTAGCATTGGTATCTCTGCCTGGCTGAACCTCTACCCGGTGCGTTGGGTACGTAGCGATGTTTTAGCCCTTGGCTTTGGGTTGATTCATGGGCTTGGATTTTCCAGCGCCATACTTGAGGCTAACGTCAGCGAGACTTTGCTGCCATGGGCCTTAGCAGGCTTTAACCTAGGCGTAGAAGCTGGCCAACTGGTCGGCGTAGCCCTATGGTGTGGTCTGCAACTGGTGCTAACCCGAAGCCCGTGGCATGAACGCGTCGTGGTACGTGGCGGCTCATGGGTGCTGTTGCTGTTGGCGGGCTTTTGGACAATTCAACGCACAGTGGTTACTTAGCAGCAACCCGCTGCACAAAATCATTTAAGTCAAGCTCGCTTAATTCAAGCCGTGGCATTTCTTATATTTGCGCCCACTGCCGCAGTAGCACAAATCGTTGCGCCCTGGCTCTGCGGTTTTGCGCACTTGCTCCACCCGCGGGCCTATGGCTTGCCACATTTCTCGCAAATCGTACACCGCCCAAACCGCTTCGCCGAAAGCTTCCAACCGAGCTTTGGACATGCTGGGCGGACCCTCAGATCCGTCTTCTTGCTCTAAAACGGATAGTTCGGGTGGTTCGGTGTCGTCTTCAGTCAACGCGACCATCGCGCTCAAAGCTTCATCCAACCACTTCACGGCATCTTTGTCTTTGGCGGGGGCGACCCAGTCGTCTGGCCAAGCTTCTACTGCAAACATAAATCCCAGCGCCCAGACTTGGCCAAACGCCGGCACGTCTTCTCCCGGGTTGTCGCGCATGGCAGTGGCGCGTTCTTCGGGTCCCAGGCTGGCCATCACGCCGCGCACGTCCATCACTTGCGGGTAAAAAGCGCGGTCGTCTTCTAGGCTTTCGACATCGGCGTCTAGTGACGCGCTGATTTCTTTCCAGCGGCGGCTCCAGAGCTTGAAGAAAAGCTCAAACTGCGCATCGTCGGCAAACTTGCCTTCACCGTCTTCGCCAGTGTCTAAAAGAATAGGCAAATATTCATCGGGTGTCACGATACGGCGGCCACAAATCAACGCTGCCATGAAGCCTTCGCAAAACTCCCACTGCGGCGTTTCAGAGTTGCGGGTGCGCAACTCGTCCAAAATGTCATCTAATAAATCGTAATCGTCAGGGGTCAAGGGGGTCGAAGCGCCGTCGTCGGAAGGGGTGTTGCTGCTGTTTGGCATGGCTGTATGCGTTGTTGGTTTTGAAAATATACTGCTATTATCTCGCGCTACTCTGAAATCTCTTAAAAATCTCTGAAGTGAACCCCATAAAATGCACATGTTGACACAACTCAAGCGGCTCAACGCCGACTACCCACTTCGCTACACACCGTTTGTGCTGTGCATTTTTTTTGCTTTACTTTGCGTGTTTACCATCGTCGGTTTCGGGGTAGGCTGGCTTTTGTTTGTTTTGTTTGCGGGTTTAAGCGCTTTGGGTTTTTATGATTTGAAGCAAACCAAGCGTTCTATTTTGCGCAATTACCCCGTGATTGGGCATTTGCGGTTTATTTTTGAATACATCCGCCCTGAAATTCGCCAGTATTTCGTCGAAAGCGATTCTGAGGCCACGCCGTTTTCGCGTTCGCAGCGCTCATTGGTTTACCAGCGCGCCAAAGGCGATCCAGACAAACGTCCATTTGGAACGCAGTTGGACGTGAACGCCATTGGCTACGAGTGGATCAACCACTCCATCGCCCCGACAATGATTGCCTCGCACGACTTTCGCGTCACCATTGGTGCAGACAGCGCCCAACCCTACAGCGCCAGTATTTTCAACATCTCAGCCATGAGCTTTGGGGCTTTGAGCGCCAATGCGATTTTGGCGCTCAACTCGGGTGCAAAGCGCGGCGGTTTTGCGCACGACACGGGCGAGGGCTCGATTTCAGACCACCACCGCGTGCATGGCGGCGATTTGATCTGGGAAATCGGCTCCGGTTATTTCGGTTGCCGCAACGACGACGGCACGTTCAACGAAGCCAAATTCACTGAAAACGCCATCTTGCCGCAAGTCAAAATGATTGAACTAAAACTCAGCCAAGGCGCAAAGCCCGGCCACGGTGGTTTGCTGCCTGGGCCTAAGGTGACCATCGAAATCGCCAATGCACGTGGCGTCAAAGTCGGGGTCGATTGCGTTTCCCCCGCCAGCCACAGCGAATTTGCCACACCGGTCGAGATGTTGCAGTTCATTGACAAGCTACGCATCTTGTCCGGCGGTAAGCCAACCGGCTTCAAACTCTGCATAGGCCACGCTTGGGAGTGGTTTGCCATCGTCAAAGCTATGCAAAAAACCGGTATCACGCCAGACTTTATTGTGGTGGATGGGGCTGAGGGCGGCACGGGCGCTGCCCCGCTAGAGTTTACTGACCATGTGGGCAGCCCACTGCAAGAAGGCCTCTTGTTGGTGCATAACACGCTCAAAGGCGTTAACTTACGCGAAAAAATCAAAATAGGCTGCGCTGGTAAAGTCGTTAGCGCCTTCGATATCAGCCGCATGATGGCGTTGGGCGCCGATTGGTGCAACTCCGCGCGGGGTTTTATGTTCTCACTCGGCTGCATCCAAGCCCAAACCTGCCACACCGGTAACTGCCCCACAGGTGTGACCACCCAAGATGCCCACCGCCAGCAAGCACTGGTCGTGCCCGACAAGGCCGAGCGCGTTTACCAGTATCACCATAAAACTCTAGAAGCCTTGAAAGAAATGGTTCAAGCGGCAGGGCTGCAGCACCCGCACGATATCACAGCCTTCCACATCTCCCAGCGCGTCAGCGAAGGCGAAGTCCGCCTGCTGGCCAACGTAGTGCCTCGCGTCAAAGCCGGTTCGCTTTTGGATGACAACATTGGCGACGATCACAAAGTCTATAAAAATTACTGGCATAAAGTCACTGCGGACAGTTTTTTGCTACAAATTTAATAGCTGCTTAGGCAATAAATAGGACGGCTACACCATAATTTTTTGCCTATTCTGCTTACAAAAAACGTTTATTTTGCTCGTATTCATCGATAGGAAATAAGTATGCAAATCGAACAATTTATTCTGACCAATGAGCCAGCCATACGCTTGGGATTTTTTCTGGGTTTTTTTTTAGTGATGGTTGCGTGGGAATTGCTTGCACCACAGCGTGCATTAAAGCTGTCGAAGCTGTTTCGTTGGACTAACAATCTGGGGTTGGCTGTATTGAATACGGTTCTAGTGCGCTTATTGTTCCCATTTGCGGCGGTAGGCATGGCTGCCTATTGCGCCAAGCAGGGCTGGGGAGTGTTAAATCAATTTGCGGTGCCATTTTGGTTGGCTGTACCACTGGCTGTGGTGTTGATGGATTTTGTGATTTGGCTGCAACATGTCATGGTGCATCATGTGCCTGTGCTGTGGCGTTTGCATCGCGTGCACCATGCCGACCCAGACTATGACCTCACTACAGGTAGTCGTTTCCATCCGATTGAAATTATTTTGTCGATGTTGATTAAATTTGTCACGATTGCCCTAGTTGGCGCACCTGTGCTGGCTGTGGTGTTGTTCGAAATTATTCTAAGCAGCGTAGCCATGTTTAACCATGGCAATGTACGCCTGCCTGTAGGCTTAGATAGCGTGTTGCGCTGGTTCATTGTCACGCCTGATATGCACCGTGTGCATCATTCGGTTGTTGTGGACGAAACCAATTCAAACTACGGTTTCAATCTAAGTTGTTGGGATCGATTATTCGGTACTTACCGTGCGCAACCGCGTGCTGGGCAACTGGGAATGACGATTGGTATTGACGGTTTTACCAGCGCTAATGAAATTGTACGACTGGATGGCATGTTATTGATGCCGTTCAGGCAAAAAGTACCTGATACAGAGCCTTCTAAACATTCGAGTCTTTAGCTCATTCGATGACTTTTTTTGCCGCATATTTGATAGCAACTTAGGTATTAAATACGACGGCTGTGTGCCAATTTGTCCCTAAAATTTAAGTAAATCTGTCATTCCCGCGAAGGCGGGAATCCACAATCGCCATATTTACTGGCAATTTTGAGTAATTGGGATGTATTGACTAGTCAGCTAACTAGTCATAAAATGAAGCCAATTAGAAAGTGAGGTTCCCCATGCATACATGGCAAGTCCAAGACGCGAAAGCGCGCTTCAGTGAGTTTTTAGACGCTTGCGTAGCCAATGGCCCACAAATTGTGACGCGACGCGGTGCTGAAACGGCGATATTGGTACCTATCGAACAGTGGAAGCGCTTGAGTAGCGCTGCCAAACCTACGCTCAAAGAGCTCCTATTGAGTGATGTTGACAGAGCTGATTTTGAAATTCCAGCACGTGGCGCATTAAAACGCCGCCCAATTCCTGAGCTATAAAGAGCATGTATTTGCTTGATACAAACGTGGTCTCTGAGTTTCGCAGGCTGCGTCCACACGGCGCTGTGCTGGCATGGCTCAGTGCTGTCGACGATGCAGACTTGAACATCAGCGCTGTGACTTTAGGCGAAATCCAAGGGGGAATCGAGCTTACCCGCGAGCAAGACGCCGCCAAGGCCGCCGTTATCGAACTCTGGGCAGACCAAGTGGCCGATACTTACAACGTGTTGCCAATGACCGCAGAGGTCTTCAGGCTCTGGGCAAAGCTGATGCATAAACAATCTGACACTGTTTACGAGGACGCCATGATCGCCGCTACCGCCCTGACCCATAAACTGACCGTCGTGACGCGTAACATCAACGACTTTGAGCGATTTGGGGTAAAAATCATCAATCCTTTTTCGAGTTGAGCTTTAAAAATGACTAAACCCGAGCATCAATCCATCACCACCGTGCTGCACTCAGAAGAAGCCGCCACTCTCAGCATCGCGATGATTTGCCTTTTGGAATTCACCAAAGAGCTGGCTGCCAAAAGCTCAAACGGCATCACGATTGACCAAGCCGAGATAGACAAAATGGTCAAACGCCACGTCCTAGCCGCTAAAAGCAGCGAAGGGCAGGGCATGAGCTACAAGCAGGAATCGAATGTTATTGGGGAAGCGGTGAAGCTGCTGGAGGAGATGTTTAGCCAAGTGGTGACGGTGAAGCCAGATGAACCGAAAATCGACTGAAGTATTTAAAAATGCTACATATCTAGTAGCATCTCAAGCAATAAATACGCCGGCTAGGTGCCAATTTGAGGGATAAAATCAGTTGCTTTTTGCACCACAGCATCCGCCGTCAGCAATCTCTTCGCCATACACAGAATAGCCTGATCTTTGCTCAGCAGCGTCGCTTGATGCTGCACAGCTAGGTCGATAAACCGTTGGTCATCAGGGTCTTTGCAGATCCATTTGGCTTTGGGGGCGGGGTCGACCAAAGTCGCTAGTTGGTCGAATTTAGCCAGAACATCTGCCGCCGTGACTTGGTAAAAAGCCATACGGGGCGTGATCTTGGGGTAAGTGAGCACGCGTTCCAGTTCGATGCGCATGTCTGTTGTGGCGATCCAATTGAGCTGTTGGTTATCTAATCCAGCGAGCAGGGCGGGTTTGAGGGAGGCTAGGTCTGGATCGTTGAAAACGAACAAATCCAAGATGATGTTGGTGTCTAGGACGAGTGGCTTTGAAGCTTGGCTTGCCACGACCCGCAGGAAATTGGGGTCAGAATCCAATTTCGATCACCATCTTTGTCCGTCGAATTGGGAATTGTCCTGAATTGGAGTCTGACCCCATTTTCCAGCTAAGCATCTTTTTTCATACGGGCAGAGCCAGCCACCATGTCGAATCTGAACAATCGGCACTCAATCGGGCCGTTCCACATGGGGATACGGCGGGACTCTTTGAGGCGCATTTTGGCGGGGAGTTTCATGTCGGGGGTCAGCACATAGGCGGTCCAGCCAGCGTAGTTCTTCTTCCAGTGGGTTGCTAATTGCGGGAAGAACTCGTCGCCATTTTCGGTTTGCGCAGTTTCGCGTTGGCCAAAACGAGGTTGATCAGATTGTTCATCTTGTTCGAAATCACTTGCATCAGGGCTGTAATTCGCATTTTGCTGCAGGTTTTGACGTTCTTTTTGTTGAGCATTCTCCCGCCCACCACTGCGTCTAGCGTTTTGACCCGCCACGCCACTGATGCCGATGCGGTCGCCATAGGGCGGATTGACGATCATGATGCCGTTTTTCTTCTCGTTCTCGCAGGGCGGCATCCTTTGCAACGCATCACCGCCACGGAGCTGCACCACATCGGCCACACCGGCGCGCTCGGCGTTGCGGGTGGCGAAATCAACCATACGGAAGGACACATCACTGCCGAAAATCTGGATATTTGCGCGTTCTTCCGCCGTCAATATTGCCTGAGTTGCTTCACTTTTAATAGCGTCCCAAACGTGAGGTTGATACGGTAGCAGTTTCTCAAAACCAAAGCGGCGGGTGGAACCGGGGGCGATGTTGCAGGCGATTTGCGCCGCTTCAATGGCGATGGTGCCGCTGCCGCAGCAGGGGTCGTAAAACGGCGCGAACTCGCCGGTTTCTTCATCAATCGTGTCAATCCAACCGCTGGCGGCGATCATGGCGGCGGCTAAAGTTTCTTTCAATGGCGCCTCACCAGTATCTTGCCGCCAACCGCGCTTGAAGAGTGGTTCGCCCGAGGTGTCGATGTAGATGGTGACGGTATCTGTCGTTAAATGCGCGTAAATGCGGGCATCTGGCCACTGGGTGTTGACATCCGGGCGGATGCCGGTTTTGAAGCGGAAGCGGTCGGCAATCGCATCTTTGATTTTGAGTGCCGCAAAATTGAGTGATTGCAACGGGCTGTGTTGCGCGGTGATCTCGATTTTGAAGCTTTCTTTGGGTGTGAACCAGATTTCCCACGCCACGTTGCTGGCAGCTTCGT
>JANPLX010000124.1:0-15790 GCA_031422495.1 Polaromonas sp.
CGCAACGAGCAAGACCTGTACGAAGCTGCCAGCAACGTGGCGTGGGAGATCTGGTTCACACCCAAAGAAAGCTTCAAAATCGAGATCACCGCGCAGCACAGCCCGTTGCAATCACTCAATTTTGCGGCACTCAAAATCAAAGATGCGATTGCCGACCGCTTCCGCTTCAAAACCGGCATCCGCCCCGATGTCAACACGCAGTGGCCAGATGCCCGCATTTACGCGCATTTAACGACAGATACTGTCACCATCTACATCGACACCTCGGGCGAGCCGCTGTTCAAACGCGGCTGGCGGCAAGACACGGGCGAAGCGCCGTTGAAGGAAACTTTGGCGGCCGCGATGATCGCCGCCAGCGGCTGGGCTGACTCCATTTATGAAGAAACGGGTGCCAGCGGCGACGATGAACCCAATTTTGCCCCGTTTTACGACCCCTGCTGCGGCAGCGGCACCATCGCCATTGAGGCCGCACAAATCGCCTGCAACATCGCGCCCGGCTCAACCCGTCGCTTTGGTTTTGTAAAACTTTTGCCATACCAACCACACGTCTGGAATGCTATCAAAAGTGAAGCCACTCAGGCAGTATTGACGCCGGCTGAGCGTGAAAATATCCAGATTTTTGGGAGTGATGTGTCGTTCCGCATGGTCGACTTTGCGACCCGCAACGCCGAGCGCGCCGGCGTGGCCGATGTGGTGCAGTTCCGTGGTGGCGACGCGCTGCAACGCATGCCACCTAGTGAGAATGAGAAGAAAAACGGCATCATGATCGTCAACCCGCCCTACGGCGACCGTATCGGCATCAGCGGTGTGGCGGGTCAAAACGCCAGACGCAGTGGTGGACGGGAGAATACGCAACACAATTCACCACACGGCGGGCAGCAGAATTCACGCCAAAACCCGAATCAAAACGCCAATTACAACCCCAGAACGGGTGATTCTTCTGGGGATTTTGAGCAAGATGACCAAGCTGGGCAGTCAGATCAACCCCGTTTCGGCCAACGCGAAACCGCCCAAACAGAGAACGGCGACGAGTTTTTCCCCCAACTGGCCACCCACTGGAAGAAAAACTACGCCGGCTGGACCGCCTTCGTACTGACGCCAGACATGAAGCTTCCCACCAAAATGCGTCTCAAAGAGTCCCGTCGCGTGCCCATGTGGAACGGCCCGATCGAGTGCCGTTTGTTCAGGTTTGACATGGTGGCCGGATCGGCGCGGACTAAACCAGCCGCGCCTTGAAGGACATGAAGACTGGACGAACCACGGTAACGGCGCGAATACCCCTCATCCTCGACACCAACATCCTCCTGGACCTGTTCGTCTTCAACGACCCCGATGTTGCTCTCCTCAAAACCGCCCTGCTGGCCCACGAGTTGAACTGGATCGCCACGTCAGACATGCGTATCGAGCTGGAACGCGTCCTCACCTACCCCAAAATCGTGCCCCGCATGGTTTTTTACCAGGTCACGGCTGCTGATGTATTGGCCCAATTCGACAAGTTAGCCACCTTGGTTGACCCAGCCCCAAAGGCACCATGGATCTGCAAAGACCCCGATGACCAGCGCTTCATCGACCTGGCAGTACAGCATAAGGCGACGCTGCTGAGCAAAGATCAGGCGGTGTTGTGTATGGCGAAGAGATTGCTGACGGTGGAAACAGTAGTTCAGAAAGCAGCTTTAGGTTTTGGTTTTTTTAGCAGTGAGGAGAATCCCAAAATAATAACTATGTAACCAAAAACTTGGCTATTACTATTTGATCGCCTTCTTTCTGCATCAATGTCTTGATATGTACAAACATAGCCAGCGGTAGAAACCAAGCTGTAAACGTTGTCGGCGTCAATTTTTGTAAAATATCGCCGATTAATTTCCGATAGATACTCAATGGCAACGTTTTGTCCCAATAGCGATCCAATAGTTCCTCGCGTCTCATTAGCTTGACAGCCGTGTCCAAAGTGAACATTGAGGGTTAATGCAAGTAGTAGATGGCCAAGACTTGATTTTCCCGAACTATTGGTTCCAAAAATTATAGTCAGCGGTGCAAGTCTGACAGGTCCAGTATCTCGTCATGCTTTAAAATTCTTGATTTGTAGTTCAGTCAACATATTTATGTTTCCTTGGTGCTTTATATTAAGTCGAAATGTGAAGCAAATCCTACCTCTAGTGGACTTTGTTTTGAATATTGATGCCGATGCAATTTATGATAAAACTCAACTCCAATTTCATAAAGCAATCAGACAGAAGACGTGCTTAGATAGTTGACTGCTCTGAATTGATTACTAGAGTTGTATTAATTTTTTTCAAGTATTTCAGTCTAACTCAAAACCACACTAGACAACCTGCGCCTATAAGTAGCCACCGTCGAATCCACCGGTGGAATCTGCCCATCGGCCACCTTCACGGGCGCGGGCTCGATGATGTCCAGGATGGCGATGTAGGTTTTGCGGGCTTGGTCTTCGTTCCAGGTTTTGTCGCGCATCAATATTTCTAGCAGCTCGTCCATCGCCTCTGCCCAGCGCTGGTTGGCCATCAAAATCTGTGCTTTGGCGAATCTGGATTCAAAATCACGTTTATTTGTCGTAATTTTAGCATTTAGAGCATAAAATATGGCGCTAGCCGGCGTATTTGTTGCCTCATTAGCTACGATATTTGTAGCGTCAATCGCTTTGATCCATCGGTTTAAAGAGTCAAACTTACGCACCACGCTGGCCTTAGAAATCACGGGTGCGAAGGCGACTTTGGCATCGTCTTCTCGGCCTAGGGCTAGCAGGAGTTTGACCAAATCAAAGCGGGCGGTTTCGTCTTCAGGGTTGGCTTTGAGTTTTTCAACAAGCTTTTCCAGCGCCATTTCGGGGGTGATTTCAGCAAATTCAGCGGTTTCTGGCGTTTCAGCTTCAATTTCAGCGGCTGGTGGCAGATGTTTGTCTAGGAATTCTTTGAGTTTGTCCTCTGGCTGAGCGCCCTGAAAACCATCCACCGGCTTGCCGCCCATCATCAAAATGCAGGTCGGAATGCTCTGAACACCAAAGGCGCCCGCAATTTCTTGCTCTTGGCTGGCATTCACTTTGGCCAAAACAAAGCGTCCCGCGTACTCATTCTCCAGCTTTTCTAAGAGCGGGACGAGAAGCAAGCATTGCTCACTCTTGGGGTGCCAAAAATCGACCAAAACGGGCGTGGTCATTGACGCTTCGACGATGTCTGTTTCAAAAGTGGCGCGGGTGATATCGATCATGGAGAAGAATGGGAAGGTTTAGGTAATAGAGGAATGTAGAAACGGGGAGTTTAAAACCGTAAAATGACATTATCCACGCACTTAAACCTATGCCAAATACAAATAAAGATACAAATCAAGCCGTCCAAGTCGGCGTTTTGATGGGTTCCAGCTCAGACTGGGCTACGATGCAGCACGCCGTGGCGATTTTGGAGGAATTTGGCATCGCGCACGAGGCGCGTGTCGTGTCCGCGCACCGCATGCCCGACGACATGTTTGCCTATGCCGAATCAGCCAGCGACCGTGGCATCCAAGCCATCATCGCCGGTGCGGGCGGCGCAGCGCATTTGCCGGGTATGTTGGCAGCTAAAACCAGCGTCCCCGTCCTCGGTGTACCAGTGGCGAGCAACCATTTGCAGGGCGTTGATTCCCTGCACAGCATCGTGCAAATGCCCAAAGGCATCCCCGTAGCAGCGTTTGCGATTGGCGCAGCCGGGGCGGCGAACGCGGCGCTGTTTGCCGTGGCGATGTTGGCGAACAATGACGCTGCTTTGCGCGCCAAACTAGACGCTTTCCGCGCCAAACAAACCGAAGCAGCGCGTGGCATGGTCGTGCCGCCAGTTCCTCAAGTCGCTGGATGATTTCATTGAATCCGATTTTGCCAGGTGCAACCTTAGGTGTTTTAGGCGGCGGCCAGCTCGGTCGCATGTTTGCCCACGCTGCCCAAAGCATGGGTTATTTCACCGCGGTTTTGGACGCTGATGCAACCAGCCCAGCCGGTTTGGTCAGCCACCACCACATTCAAACGACGTATTTGGATGAAGCGGGTTTGAGCGAATTAGCAAGAATAAGTGCTGCCATCACCACTGAATTTGAAAACGTGCCAGCAGCGGCGCTTTCAAGCTTAGCAGCCAAGCGCCCCGTATCGCCCAGTGCTGCTTGCGTGGCCGTTGCGCAAGACCGTGTGGCTGAAAAAGCGCATTTTGTGGCTTGTGCGGTAAAAGCCAAACAAGCTGGCCAACGCAGCATCACCGTTGCACCTTATGCCGTGCTGGAAACTGCGGCTGACCTTGCAACTGTGTCAGTAGATTTACTCCCAGGCATCCTCAAATCTGCCCGTATGGGTTACGACGGCAAAGGGCAAATTCGCGTCAAAACGCTGGCGGAATTAGATGCTGGATTTGCTGAATTAGGTGGTGTCACTTGCGTATTAGAAAAGCTGATGCCACTCAAAGCCGAATACTCCGTCATCTTGGCGCGTGGGGCGGATGGGCAGATCGTCCACTTCCCGCCGCAGCGCAATGTGCATGTCGATGGCATTTTGGCGGCGACCTATGTTTATGATGCATTTTTAGAATCTAATTCGGCTGTAGCCGGCGTATTATATGCCTTAGATGCTGCAAAAAATATAGCAAATGAATTGAATTATATAGGCGTTTTGTGCATTGAGTTGTTTTTACTTGAAGACGACACATGGGTCGTCAACGAAATCGCCCCGCGCCCGCACAACAGCGGCCATTACACGATAGACGCCTGCGATGTCTCGCAATTCGAGCTGCAAGTCCGCACGCTCTGCCAACTGCCGCTGACGCAACCGCGCCAGCACAGCCCCGCCATCATGTTGAATATTTTGGGTGATGTGTGGTTTCAAGAGGGTGCTTTGGAAGCCGTAACGCCGCCATGGGACAAAATCTTGGCGTTGCCAGGGGCGCATTTGCATTTGTACGGCAAAAAAGACGCCAAAAAAGGCCGAAAAATGGGGCATTTGACGATCACGGGCGCAACGGTTGAAGCCGTGCAAGCGACGACGGTCAAAGCTGCGCAGATTCTCGGCATTGCAAAGTATTAATCTTTGGATATGACAAAGACACCGTTTGCGCTGAGCATGGTTAAGGGCTTCAAGTGATCATCGACGGCTCAAACCCCGCCTCCATCGCACAAGCGGCAGACGTCATCGCCGCTGGCGGCTTGGTCGGTTTACCCACGGAAACGGTCTACGGCCTCGCGGCTGACGCCGCCAACGAAGCAGCCGTCGCCAACATCTTCACCGCCAAAGGTCGCCCAAGTGAGCACCCATTGATCGTCCACGTGGCAGATTCAGAGAGTGCCAGCCGTTTTGCAAGCCAAATTCCTGAGTTTGCTCAAAAGCTGATGGATGCCTTCTGGCCCGGCCCGTTAACGTTAATTTTGCCACGCCGCTCCGAAATTGCCGCCGCTGCCGCCGGTGGTCAAAACTCCGTTGGCCTGCGCTGCCCATCACACCCCGTCGCACTGGCGCTGCTCAAAGCCTGCGCTGAGGGCGGTATCCATGGCCTAGCCGCGCCTAGCGCTAACCAGTATGGTCGCGTCAGCCCGACAACTGCCGCGCATGTGCAGGGCGAGTTTGGTGATGAGCTGCTCATTTTGAACGGCGGTGCATGCAGCGTCGGCATCGAGTCAACCATCGTCGACTGCAGCCGTGGCGTGCCGGTTTTGCTGCGTCCAGGCGTGTTGACAGCAACCCAAATCGAATACGCTTGCGGGCAGAATTTGCTATTGAATAATGAGCAATCTAGGCAAGAAATACGACGGCTAGAGGCTGATTTACTGCCTTTGGAAGATGCTGCTAGAGCCGCCATAGGAGACGCCCCAAGGGCGTCAGGCATGCTAGCCTCCCACTACGCCCCCAAAGCCAAGCTGCGCCTGATGGACGCCAAAGCCTTGCAAACCGCGCTCGATATTTTGGGCACAGACGCCAAAAATATCGCCGTTTACTCGCGCAAACAAATGCAAAGCGCATCCACCACCCTAATTTTCCGCCGCATGCCCGAAGACGCCGCGAAAGCAGCGCAACAGCTCTTCGCTACCCTGCGCGAGCTAGATCAGCCCGATATCAAGCTGATTTGGGTGGAAACACCGCCGGAAGATGCGGTGTGGGATGGGGTGCGGGATAGGGTGACGCGGGCGGCGGCTTGATTTCGCAGATGCCTACCGGTCATTTCAATCTTAATACTATTCAAACTCAGACCACTTTTTGCCATTTAATTTTTCAGACAGTTCTTCGACATTTGCAGCTTGAAGCTTTGCAATATTGAAATATCTTTTACTTGAAAACATTCCGCCACGTGAGTCTTTCTGAAAATTGGTTTCATATAGTTTACCAAGCAAAAAAACACGAATCGCACCCTCCAATGGCCTGAGTTTTTTTACTTTTTCTTTTGCTTTTTCTTTGAAGCTGCCTTCTGTTCCTGAAACGTTTTTCCATTTGAGAGATACCGAGTCTGCTTCTAAATCCACATCAACAATCGCTTCAATTTCAGCAACTACTTCAACGCACTTATTTCGATACATGCCAAAGTAACGTGAGCGACTGTGCGAATATGCCCCCCCTTCAGCGGGACACATATATATACCTTCGTTGAGAACATCTTCCGGTATTCCCGCGCAGTTGATAACGTCAAGATATTCGCGCCATGAAGGCAGGAGATCTTCTTCATTTAGAAAACTTCGAAAATCGGATATTGCATCAGTTAGATTTTTGGAAAGACCAGATATTGATATAGCTCCAATAAGGTCTTCAAAAGTAACAGATCTAAAAATAATGCTATTTTTATAGTTCTGTTCACAGATGCGGCTCACGTTGTCAAACCTGTTTTCAATATTGGCCTCAAAGTTACCAAGTGCTAATAGTATTTTTAGTCCAATCACTTCATTGTTTAAAGCTTTAAGATGATTTTTAAGTTGCTCATCGTAAAACCAATCGTAATTTTTAGTTTCAATATATATGGCAAATGGCTGTTGGATAATTAATCCATCAGGGATACTCAATCCTTTTCGTTCTTGTTGACGAAATGACACACCGACATGGCTCGCAATTTCCTCACCACATAAAACTGCTAAAACTTCACCAAGGTATTTTGGGTTTTCTTCATAAAGCATTTTTAGAATGAGAAGGCAGTAATTAGTTACTCGGTTCTCTTTTTGTGAATAGCCGGAAAATAGCGAAATTGGTTTACTCATATCTTGTCCTTGAATATTATTTACCCCGCCTTAACCGTCGTCTCCATCAAACTCCGCGTCACCACTGGCGGCGATTCGCCGATGTGAAACGCTAGTTTGCGGTCGCGCAGGGCGACGTCGGCGGTGGTGACGCGGTCGAAGCGACGCAGGTGATCGTTCCAAGATTCGTCGACGATCATCTCTATAAAGCGGCTCGGCACGTTGATATCGTGCAGCAGTTCCCACGATAGCGCGCCGTGCGACAGACGGCTGCGACGGCCTTCCATCATGAGGGCGCGAAACTCGGATGCGCGGGCGGGGTCGATGTGGTATTCGACCATGATCATCACGTTGCCGTGCTTGGGGGGTTCATCAGCCTGCGGAATGTTGAAAGCTTTGGAAGGTGTCAAATCTTCGACCATGCCTTGGCTGCGCATCCAACGGTTGGTCAACGCCATCGCCAGCAACCCCGCGCAGGCGGCAATGATCAGGCTCAATTGGACATCAGCTACTGTTGCCACCTGCCCCCAAACAGCCGCACCCAACGCGCTGGAGCCCATGATGGCCATTTGGTACATCGACATGCCACGCGCCCGCACCCAGTCGGGCAAACCCATTTGTGCGGAGACGCTGAGCGTGTTGGCCGTGGTGATCCAAGCCGCACCAGCCAATAGCATGGCCAGCACCGCCACGCCGCTGTTGGCCGTAAATGCCATCACCAGCATGGCGAGTGATTGAATGGCTGCGCCGCTGAGCACCAAGGCATCGCGCGACATCGCGCGACGCAACTGAGGTAAAAACGCGGTGGAGACAATAGCTCCTGCACCCATAGATGCCAACATCAGTGTGTACGTGCCGGCACCGCCACCGTGCAAGTTACTGGCGATCAAAGGCATGAGCGCGACCAATGCGGTTGATGTGAAAAAGAAAATCGAAATTCGTACCAACACGCCTTTGAGGTGGTGCGATTGCGCCACGTATTGCAGGCCAATACGCATGGCACTGGTCAATTTTTCACGCCCCAATGGATGCGGTATGTGTTCGCGTTTCCATCGGGTGATGATAACTGCCGCCGTCAGTGATAGCACGGCGTTGAGTAAAAAAACCCAGGCACTACCGACGCTGGCAATCAGGGCGCCAGCTACCAGTGGACCGATGATGCGCGATGCATTCATCGAGACGCCGTTCAGTGCTAACGCCGCCGGCAGTTGCGGACGCGGCACCAGCTCAGGCACGATAGCGGAGAACACCGGCCAGCGCATCGCCAAACCGATGCCGTTGGCAAACACCAAAGCCAAGAGCAGTGGTGGTGAAATCCAGCCTAAAAAGACGGTGAGACTGAGCAAACTTGCCACCACAGCGACCCAAATTTGAGTCATCAAAAAATAGCGTTTTCTATCCAAAATATCTGCCAAGGCACCGCTGGGAATGCCTAAAAGAAACACGGGCAGTGCGGCGGCAGTTTGTACCAGCGCGATCCACAACGGCGTGGTGGTGAGTGAGGTCATCATCCACGCGGCAGCCACGTCGCTCATCCACATGCAGACATTGGCCATCAACCACGTCGTCCACAGCATGCGAAACACGGGGTGACGAAACGGTGCTAAGGGCGATAGATCGTCGTCTGGGTTTGGCTGATGGCGGGGAGATCCGGGGTAGGCTTCAGGCATATTGGTTTATTTAAAATGATCCCACGAACCAAAGTCATTCACAACACTTTTCCCGTTTGCATCCACCAGTCGCAATCCCGATTCCGCCTCAACGCTGCCGATCCACGTAACCTTTGTCTCGCTGGCTAGCGATGCAGCTTGCACGGCTTCTCTCATTGCAATGGGGGCAGTGAAGGCCAGTTCGTAGTCGTCGCCGCCTGCTAGGGTATATTCAAGCTGTTTTTTAGGGGTAAATTGGCAATTAGCCGGCGTATTTATTGACTTTATAGCTATTAAATTAATAGCAAAAAAAGTATCTATTGAAGCACCCACTTTGGATTGTTTCAGAATATGTCCCAAGTCGCCAAGCAAGCCGTCACTCACGTCAATCGCGCTGTTGGCTATGCCGCGCAAAGCCATGCCTAGGGCAACGCGCGGCGTGGGTGTTTCCATGCGGGTGCGAGCTTGTGCGAACAAGTCGGGTAGCAAATTGACGTTGCCGCGAAAGTGTTCTAAAGCTAAACGTGCATCGCCTACAGTGCCGCTCACGTAAATATCGTCGCCCGCTTTTGCACCGCTGCGCAGCAAGGCTTGCTGCTGGGGGACTTCACCAAAAACGGTGATGCAGATGTTCAGTGGTCCTTGCGTGGTGTCGCCACCAACGAGATGGCAGTTGTGCTGCGCCGCTAAATTAAGTAGTCCGCTTGAGAAAGGGCCAAGCCAAGCTTCATCGGCTTTGGGCAACGCCAAGGCTAAGGTGAATGCCAGGGGTTTGGCGCCACAAGCAGCCAAGTCGCTCAAATTCACGGCAAGTGCTTTGTGGCCGAGTTTGAACGGGTCAATATCGGCGAAAAAATGGCGCCCTTCTACCAGCATGTCGCTGGAAATGGCCAGTTGCATGCCAGTGGTGGGTTGCAACACCGCACAGTCGTCGCCAATACCAACTTGTATCGCGGGATGATTCGCCTGCTGTTGCATCGCCCGCGCTGGGGCTTTGAAAAAGCGTTCTATCAGGTCAAATTCACCCATGGTCTTCATTCATTTGATGGCAGGTTGCTGTTGTTTTTAGTTTCTTTAGGCGGCCATAAAAAACTTAGCGGAAAATGATTCAAGCGTTGCCACACAGCCTTGCGTATGCGTTGCCGCTCACCCACAGAAACGTTGTGCGCCCGCAAAGCCAAACGGAAAGCGCAATAGTAGCTGACGCCGACATTCAACGGGCCGATGACAAAAATGCTGGCAACGGCTAAGAGCAGTGGCGTGTACAAAGCGGGCTCTTGTAACACGGCCCAGCCGTAGCTGGCGCAGGCGGCAGCGATTTGACCGGCCGATAGCGTGACGTGGCGCAGCTCTAAACCAAAACCTAAGAAACTGGCAAAGGCAGGAATCAAGCCTAGCATCAAACCCAGTGACAAACTGGCGGCAAAACCTGAAATGTTTTTGCGCATGAAGTTTGCCCAACGGTCGGCACGCGTTGCACCCAAGACAGCGGTAATACGTGGGTTAAACCGCAGGGCTGAGCCTAAGCGATGCAGTACAAACCAGTTCTCAGTCCAACCCGCAAAAATACTGGACAGAAAAAGAACCACGCCAGTGATGGCTGCAAAAAAAGCTGTCGGACCTAACACGGATAAACTAGATAACACATGCGCCGCTTCGGTTTGGTTGATCATGGGTTTGCCATACAGCTGTTGCATGGCAAAGCTGATCAGCAACACACAAGGCACGACCAAGGCTAAATTACCAATGACAGCAGCAGCTTGTGAGCGCACAACATGCGTTACTTCGTCAACGAAGGCAGCGACTTCGCCTTCGCCCGTGAGATCTTTCAGTTTGGCTGCCATGGCTGGCGCGGTCATGGCAGGCTGTTTGGTGGCGAGTGTCCAATGAAGAAGTTGAATAGTGATGAAACTCAACGCGTAGTTGATACCCGCAAAAAAGCCGCCCCAAAAAGCGGAGAAACCAACAGCAATCAATAAAAATTTGAACAAGGTGGTCAGAGCAACGATTGAACCGCCACCCGCCGCTTTGCGCAGCATTTCCCAGTATTCGGCACGATTGCGGGTGATGTAGTTTTCACCCATTTCTGCGCTGCGGTCAGCCATTTTGGCGGCTAAGAGCGTGGTGTTGGAGGTGATTAAATCACGCACACTTTTTCGATGAACGCCTATTTTGACCAAATGCGACAGCAGTTTGGCGGTGTAGCTGTTGGGTCGGTCAGACAGCAAACAATCGAGCAGTTCACGGATGCGCAGCACACGCGCCCGTAGTTCTCGAAGTCGGAAGACGAGGCTGACGGAGATGCCGTGTTCGTCTAAATGGGTGTAGACCGTGCCCGCGGCTTGGCGACAAACGTCCAAGCGGTCGCGAAAAATAGTGACTGCTTTTTCTAAGCTTGCATCGCGCTCAGTTTGTGTCAAATCATCTTCAAGATGAGAAGCTAAAAAAGCCGCACGCAAAGCGTCTAAATCCGAATCCAGCAAATGAAAAGGTCGGTCTTCCACGGCAGCAGGGCTCATACGCGTGCGAAGTTCAGGTGAAAATCCGCTGGAACGGATGTGGCCTACGCAAAACGTGATGGCTTCGAGCAAGGTGTTTTGCCAGTAGCTGGTCGCCGTGCCTGCGCTGCTGCCTAAGTCTGGCGTTTGCAACATGTCTGCAATGCGTGCGAGTGTGGGCTCGTCGAGTTCAGCGAGCCAGAGCTGATCAAACTTTTTAGGTAAAACGAGTGAAAAAAGCACGGCTGCATCGGTGGTTTCTGGCGTGGCTGGCAGCAGTTTTAGTCGTATGCGCTCTGTCAGCTCGCTGACAAACGCACTGCGCTGAGCAAAGCCATAATCAGCCAATAAGCTTGAGGCATCGACAATATGCAAGAGCTGGTGCCACCATTGGCGCAAGCGTGTATGCAGTTGCGGGCGAGACTGCACCACGTCGAGCAAAAGGTGAATGCGGTTGATAGTCGCGCTGGTCGAGCTGGCATCGCCACGAATCCATGCGAAGAGCTCGATCAACCACAAATGGCGCTGCGCGAGAGGCGCTTCCATATCGACAGCTTCTAGTAGTTCAGCCAAATCGTGGATGTGTGGATTATTCATCTCACTACTCATCAATAACAGTCCATTCCACCAAAGCGTCAAGTGCTGGTCGCGCGGCACTTGCGTTGGGGTGGTTCACAATGCCGACCACGCTGTAGCGCTGGCCACTTTTGCCAGTGGCGTAGCCTGCTACGGCGGCAACGTCTTTCAGTGTGCCAGTTTTGAGTTGTGCATTGCCAAGCGCATTGGGAGCATTGCCACGCTTAGCCATATTGGTGGTTGTGCCGTCTATTCCTGCAATGGAGAGCGAGCTCAAAAATACTTGAGCGGACGGGTGACTTGCAGCTAATTTCAGCAATTCTGTGAGCCCTTGCACGGTGATGCGCTCACTGCGGCTAAGCCCAGACCCATTGTCTAAAACCGGAGCTTTTGCGCGCAAGCCCACCTTCTGCCGCCACCAATGCTGCACTGTTTCGCGCGAGCGAATGAAGCTGCCTGTGCGTGGTTTGCCAGGCAGTTTGAGTGATCGGTTGAAGGTTGAGGCTTGGGCGCTTAATGATAAAAAAACTTGCTGCGCCATCACGTTGTTGCTGTATTTGTTAACGTCAGCAATGATGTTCGACAAGGGCAGGGAAGGCGCTTGCCACAGCAACAAGGCGGTGCGTGGCAAAATACCCGTACGAACCGTTCCATCAAGTACGCCGCCTGACGCTTTGTGCATCGCTTTAACGACGCGCGTGGCGTAACTGGCCGGCTCGATATACGCCACTGGCCACGTGTTTTCACCACAACGCACGCTGTAACTGCCGCTGAATCGTACTTTGTTAGGGTTGGAAAAATCTGCCCGCAAGCTGCTGCGCCAGTCGCCGCAACTATCGGTCGTTGCATTGACTTGCGTGTCGATAGCAACATCTGCAATCGGTGGCTCGCTTATCACACTGATGGTTTTTGTTTGCGGATCGGGTACAAATTTAAAAATAATCGCTTTGAAATTAACCAGTAAACCATCGGGCGCGCTGTTGTACGGGCGCATGGGTTCGCCATCAAAATCAGCCGTGTTGCGTTCGGGAATATCAAATATGCTGTTGTCCAAGATGATGTCACCCGTGATGCGCTGCACACCCAAAGTTTGCAGAGTTTTGAAATTTTCCTCAATCCGCTCTAGCACCCACTTGGGATCGCCACCGCCTTTGATGATTAAATTCCCCGTTAATACGCCTTTGCCCAAAGTGCCGTCCGTGTAAAAGCCAGTTTTCCACGTGAAATCTGGCCCCAAAATATCCAAAGCTGAAAAGGTGGTGACCAGTTTCATGACCGAGGCGGGGTTCACCGACGCGGTGTTTCGGTAGCTGAGTCTTGAAGGCGCATCTGAGATGACATTACGCACCTCCAAGCTGATCGCATCGCGCGGCACGCCCACCCGGGCGAGGGCTTGAACGACAACGGATGGCAAAGTGTCAGCATTTGCGCCTATAGCGTGCAAAGGCAGACCGAAAAAACCACAAACACCCGCTGTCGACAATATTCTAAAAAACAAATTCATCAAGCCATTATCCTGTGCCTTGATAATAGGGATATGTCTTCCATCAATTCGTTACATTCCGCACATAAGAACGCAAATTTGGGCGCAAATGGTGCATTTTCTAAGCTTTTGGCGTTCGATACCAGTACCGAGACCATGTTCATCGCCCTCACGGATGGTCAACAAACGTGGCAACATACCTCTGAGGGTGGCGCTAAAACCTCAGCAGCGTTGATTCCAGCCATCATGGCATTGCTTAAAGAGGCTAATTTGACGCTGCTACAGCTTGATGTCATCGTTTTCGGGCGTGGGCCCGGCTCATTCACGGGGTTGCGCACGGCGTGCTCCGTTGCGCAGGGGCTGGCTTTTGGAGCCGGCGGTATTCAAGTTTTACCTGTCGACACGCTCTTGGCGGTGGCAGAAGAAGCGCGTTTTAGCAGTGGATCTGAGAAAATCCAAGCCGTTTTAGATGCCCGCATGGGCGAGGTCTATGCCACAAGTTACACTTATAAAAACGGTATTTGGGATGTAAATTCTGAGATTCATCTGTGTAAACCTGAAGCACTGCGGATTGAGAGTGGTTTTCACTTGGCTGGTAATTGCTTAGACGATGCTCATCGAATCAATGCTTTACCCACCGCAACCGCCATGCTGCGCCTAGCGCCCAGCATGCTGGCAGCGGGTTTAGCCGTGCCAGCCGACCAAGCCTTGCCACTCTACATACGCGACAAAGTGGCGCAGACCACTGCTGAGCGTCAAGCGCCGACCAAGCATTAAAATCAAGCCTATGAACGCGATTTTGAAGCCTGAATCAGTGCCTGAGGCGGTATTTCAAAGCCTCACGGCAGAAGGGCTCCTGCGCGTGCTACCGATTGAGAATTCTGTTTACGCCCACCCGTGGAGTAGTGCCAATTTCATTGATTCCATGGCGGCTGGCTACCAAATGCAGGTGCTGACTGCTGGTGGAACTGATGACGGCGCTGATGCTGAAATTTTGGGCTACTTCGTCGCCATGAAAGGCTGCGAAGAGGTGCATTTACTCAACATCACCGTGCCGCAAGAGCGCCAGCGCCAAGGTTGGGCAAAGCTGATGTTGGAGGCTTTGGCCGTTTGGTCGCGCGGGCAAGGGGCTGAATGGTTGTGGCTAGAGGTTCGCGCAAGTAACGAACGGGCGTTGCAGGTTTACAAAGCGCAGGGTTTCAAACTGGTTAGTGTCCGGCAAGATTACTACCCCAAAGGCCCCAAAGCCAATGGTCGTGAAGACGCTATTGTGATGAGCCTGAAATTATGAGTTTAGATTTAGACACTCGCCAGCGCGCCATGCTGCAGGAAATGGGCATCACCGTTTGGCAGCCCGAAACGGTTTATGTCGAGGATGAGCCAGTCTTTGTAGCCGCGATAGCTGCGGTAGTTGAAAAGTCACAGATTGCTATAAATAAAATAGCTACTCAGGCAATAAATACGCCGGCTAACCCTCAAAAACAGCCTCAAAACTCTCAAAATCCTGCAATCAAGCCAAATTTACCCAAAATTGATCGCCCTGACACCGTTTTGCAACGCATGCCCGCAGGTTTGCAAGAGATGGATTGGCCAACGCTGCAGCAAACCGCTCAAACGTGCCAAGCTTGCCAACTTTGTTCGGGCAGAAAAAACAGTGTTTTTGGCGAACAGGCTGCAAATTCTCAAGCCGATTGGCTGATCGTGGGAGACCCACCGACCGAAACCGACGAAGCCGCTGGCGTGCCTTTCACAGGTGAAGCAGGTGTTTTGCTAGGGAATATGCTCAAAGCCATGGGTTTAAGTATGGCGCAAGTCACCCTGACGCCCGCCGTCAAATGCCGTTCTGAGGGCCAAAGCACGGGCGCGCAAGAGCTGGCGCAGTGCGAGGCGTATTTGCGCCGCCAAGTCGTTTTAACGCGTCCAAAGATGGTCTTGGCGATGGGGCGCTACGCTGCGCAAGCGCTCTTAGCCAATACGGTGAGCAACCCTGTGCCGCCGCTGGGTCAGCTGCGCGGTATGGTTCACCAATACGAAGGCATTCCCGTCGTAGTGACCTATTCACCCGCCAATTTGTTGCGCAACCCGGCAGACAAAGCCAAGGCTTGGGCAGATTTGTGTTTGGCTAAGTCGGTTTTGTAACGGAGTTAGGTGTCTTCGTAGGCGCAAGCACAGAGGCTATCGCCACCACCATCAGTCCTACCGCTGCCCAGTCTTGCCAATGCAAGATTTCGCCCAGCCAGTATGCGCCAGCAAAAACGCCTAAAACCGGAATCATCATCACCGACAGCGTAGAAGCCACTGGTGGCAAGGTGCGGGCCAAGAAAAACCATGCAGCGTGGGCGAAGCCAAACACCAACACCGCGTTGTAAATAATCGCAAACCACGAGTTGCCTGAAATTTGT
>JANPLX010000125.1:0-2241 GCA_031422495.1 Polaromonas sp.
AGGCGACATGCAAAAGATAGGCGGCGACAAAGTCAAAGTCCACATCAAGGTGAAAAACGGCATCGAAGCCGAAGCCGCCAAGAAAATCACCAAGCTGCTCAAAGAAAGCAAACTCAAAGTGCAAGCTGCCATTCAAGGCGACGCGATTCGCGTGACCGGTGCGAAGCGCGACGATTTGCAAGGCGCGATGGCGCTGATTCGATCTGAGATTTCGGATATGCCAGTGAGCTTTGACAACTTTAGGGATTGATATGACCCCCACGCTTTTCGCTGCGCGTAATACGCTGCCCCCCGAGGGGACCGTGCTTGCTTGGGGCGGCCCGGCGCGGCGCACACTTTGCGCACTTGGTTTGTTGCTAGCAGCTGCCACAGCGCACGCTCAATCCGTCACCCTGACCGGTATGGTCGGCAGCAAAGCGTTGCTGATTGTTGACGGCAGTGCTCCGAAAATCGTAGCAGCGGGTGAAGATTTTAAGGGCGTCAAAGTCATCTCCACTCAAGGTGACAGCGCCGTGTTGATGGTAGGCGGCAAGCGGTTGAACGTGCGCGTAGGCGACTCACCTGCCAGTGTGGGCGAGCAATCGGGCAGCAAAAGCAGTGGTAGCAAAATCGTACTGAATGCGGGTGATGGCGGACATTTTTTGGCTGCTGGCAGCATCAACGGCAAATCGGTTCAATTCATGGTCGACACCGGCGCAACGACAGTTGCCATGGGCGCAGCCGAGGCCAAACGCATGGGCATCGACTACGCAGCTGGCAGACCCGTTCGCATGAACACCGCCAACGGTCAAACACTAGGCTACTTGCTTACCCTCAACTCAGTGCGCATTGGTGACGTAGAAGTGCAAAACGTAGACGCCATCGTCTCTCAACAGGCTATGCCCTACGTGCTCTTAGGCAATAGCTTTTTAACCCGCTTTTCGATGCGGCGGGATAATGACCAGATGGTGTTGGAGAGACGTTTCTGAAAAAAACTAGCCTTTTTTGCTGCCGAACACCAGCAACAAGCCACCGACCACAATAGCCCCAACACCCACCCAAACAGGGACATTGACCGTTTTCTTTTCCTGCACCGACAGTTCAATGGGTCCGAGC
The DNA here is from genome assembly GCA_031422495.1 of Polaromonas sp. Lineage (GTDB taxonomy): Bacteria > Pseudomonadota > Gammaproteobacteria > Burkholderiales > Burkholderiaceae_C > Aalborgiella. The sequence goes on from JANPLX010000125.1 coordinate 1,096, forward strand.
TTTAAACCCGTGGATTCCTTGGTGTAACTGAAACTACCGTAGAGCAGCCCGAAGACGCCACCTGCAATCAGCACAATGGCGGTGAGTTTGATAGCATTCATATGATTGTTTCTCCAAGTTAGTAGTGTCGAAACGATTATGCGCCTTTCCTTGATGACTCAAATCTTCTTCTGCCAAAACATCGCCTGCCCCATTTCTGAAACTAGCTGGTAACCCACAAAACCGTTGGCAACGTAAGCAGCTTGCGCCGTTTCGTTGAGCAGATAAACGACGGCGCTGGCGTGGGCGGGGTTGCTGAAATCAGCTATTTGGATGTTGATCATGGTCATTTAGGAAGTATCATAGAATTTATATTTAATATGAATTTAATAGCTACTTAGTCAACAAATACGCCGGCTATAGGAATATTCATATCTAAAAAGACATATTTTTAATGCTTTTTAGATTTTTTTGCAGCTGCTCTGACCTCAGCCGCATTAGCTGGCTTTTTATCGCCGAGTTTCGGCTCTGTGCCTTGGATCAAACGCGTCAAGTTCGCGCTGTGTCTATAAACTAAAAGCATCGCCATGACAAAGAGCATCAGGGTGATGTATTTGTCTGCCGACCACAACACAAGGTCGCCAAACAGGTAAGCCACTGGGGCGAAAATTGCTGCGACCAAAGAGGCCAACGACACGTAGCGGAAAAAGTACAAAACGATGGCAAAGCTGGCCATGCACAACAAACCCAAAGCCCAATGCACACCAAACAACACGCCCGCTGCGGTGGCAACGCCTTTGCCGCCTACAAATTTGAAAAACACAGGGTACAAATGCCCTAAAAACGCCGCAATGCCGACCATGGCAACTGTGCCGTCGCCAAGCCCATAATCCCGCCCAAACCACTGCACCAGCGCGACGGGGATATAACCTTTGAGCGCATCTAACACCAGCGTGGTGATGGCCGCCGACTTGCTGCCCGAGCGCAGCACGTTGGTAGCGCCCGGGTTTTTGCTACCAAATGTGCGCGGGTCGTTCAACCCCATGACTTTGCTCACAATAACTGCAAAGGACAGCGAGCCAACCAAATACGCGGCGATGGCGGCGATGATGGGGTAAAACTGGACTAAGGCACTGATATTGTTTGAATTTTCCACAATTTGTCTCC
>JANPLX010000126.1:0-10071 GCA_031422495.1 Polaromonas sp.
CCGTAGCGCAAACGCAGCAAACCCCATGCTTTTGGGCCTGAACATCGGTAAAAATGCAGCCACACCCATTGAAAACGCCACAGACGACTACCTGATTTGCCTGCGCGGCGTCTACCCGCATGCTGATTATGTGACCGTCAACATCTCCAGCCCGAACACTAAAAACCTGCGCGCGCTGCAAAGTGACGAGGCTTTGGATGCGCTTTTGGGTGCAATAGCTGCAGAACGCACCGTTTTGAAGAAAAAACACGGCAAATCCGTCCCCATCTTCGTCAAAATCGCCCCTGATTTGGATGAATCGCAAATTGAAGTCATCGCTTTGACCCTAAAAAAACACGGCATGGATGGCGTAGTCGCCACCAACACCACCTTGAGCCGCGAAGCCGTCAAAGGCCTCCCCCACGCCGAAGAAGCCGGCGGCCTGAGTGGCGCCCCCGTCTTGCAAGCCAGCAACCAGGTCATCCGCCAACTCCGCTCCGCCTTGGGCAAAGACTTCCCCATCATCGGCGTAGGCGGCGTGATAAGCGCGGCAGACGCCGTCAGCAAAATCGAAGCGGGTGCGGATGTGGTGCAAATCTACACAGGTTTGATCTACAAAGGGCCAGATTTGGTGAAGGATGCGGCGCTGGCGATCAAAAATGGCTGTAAACGCTGAATTTGAGGGTTTAGAGGTTCAAATATGCCTCTAGCTGGCGTATTTATTGCTTGAATAGCTACACTAAAAACAGCAAAACTAATGCAAATTAAAACTTACAAAATATCTAAATACGTTGCAGCTTTTGTCGTTCTTTGCGTAGCCATCAGTGCAATTTGGCTGCCGATCTACCTGACTTGGTTTAAGGAAAATGATTCAAAATCCTGCCCTTACTTGGCAACACCAGTCAAATTTCAAAGCGCAGCTCTCAAAAAGATAACTCAGTACAGAAGTCCAGCATCTTTGCCCGAAGCAACATTCTCTTATACCTTCCTTGGAAAGGAATACACAAGTGAAAGTGTATTTTGCGCTGAATCGGGTACTGTGCAAGCTGAGCGCGGTCGAGTACAAGCTTTTGTAAAAGCCGCTGAAAAGGCTGAACCTATTGTGGCTTGGGTCAAACCTGAAAAGCCAGATTCCGGCTGTATTTCGATCAATTCGGAATTTGGATATTCAACTGTGAATCAAATATCAACACAATGTTTAGCTAAATAGATGCTGTAGATAAACGACCAGCAATTCCACGTGATTGCGGAGACTTTTTTGCAGGCTGTCCGTGTTCGTTTGCCATACAAAGCGAAAATATTGATAAAATATGCCTATAGCCGGCGTATTTATTGCCTAAACTGCTATCAAATATATAGCAAATTAACTCGTTCGGTGCGCCTGCTGAATCCGCATTTCAAGCTCCACCGGCACCATCATCGGTTTAAATGGGCTGACATTTGCGCCACCTGTGTTGCCATGCGGAATCAAACCGAAAGCGGTTTTGGTTGCTGCGCCTATGATGCGGAAAAGCTGTCCTAGGCATTCTTTTAAATCGCGTTGCTGCACGCCCCATAGCAGCATGCGCCAATGCACTCGGAAGTGATGAATAATGCTGGCTTGACCGAGCACATGGGCGCGCTCTAAGTGGGTGAAGGCGGGCTTTGCTTGGCCTTGAGCATTTAGTGATGAGGCAGCTTTCAGCTCTGCGTTGACATAGGGACGAATGTTTCTTCCAAAGTTGTCTCCAAAATGAAGAATGGGCATGGTTTACTCCTAAAAAATGCCAGTTTAAAGGTGCTGTAAATCCCTTCTACTTTTAAGCATATTCAGCTATATTGCACCTATGACTAATAAATTACCTGAAACCTCGGCCGAAAAGCTGCCTAGGCCCAAAGCCTTCTCCATGATCCGTGAATTTCACTTGGCGGATTGGTTCACGCTGGGCAACGCGGTGTGCGGCACGGGGGCGTTGTTTTCGACCATGAGCTACTTGGAAACGCAGGAAGAAATCCATATTTTGTTTGCCTGCGCCTTGGTGCTGGCAGCGCTGATTTTTGATATTTATGACGGGCGTATTGCCCGCTGGCGTCAAAAGTCGTCTGCTTTGGGGCGCGAATTAGACTCGTTGGCCGACATCATTTCGTTCGGCGTGGCACCTGCCATCATTGCTTACGGGTTAGGTATGCAAGGCATGTTTGACCGGATTATTTTAGTGTTTTTCGTGGCATGTGGCGTCTCGCGCCTGGCACGCTTCAACGTGACGGCTGAAGGTTTTGCCGACGAATCTGGCAAGGTCAAGTTTTTTGAAGGCACACCCATTCCGACCTCCATCGTCTTGGTCGCTGTGATGGCCATTGCGACGTGGTTTGGCGCTGTGCGCGAAGACATGTGGTTTGGTGAGTACGTGATCGCTGGCTTCAAGTTTCACCCGCTGGTGCTAATGTTTGCCATCTCTGGCTCGCTGATGATCAGCCGGATTCGGGTTCCGAAGCCCTAGGTTTCCTTGAATTTATCTTGATTTTGAAGCGTCAAGTTTGTCCAAATTGCCTTCGCCCTAAAACGACTTGCATTTGCCATTTAATATCAAAAATTCATAGCGATGTTGAGGTTTTGATATTGCAGCACCTAATGGAAGTATTTGAAACCAAAGGCACTGCGCGATTATTACACCTGTGTTTAACAAATAGCAAATTATTAACAGGTGAAGTATTTGAAGATGGGTTATTGAAAAATAGTTTATCTACCAAGAATACAATATTGCTCTATCCGACAACGCCAGAAGACCATTCTCTAGGTATTACACCACCGCCTGAATTAAACCCAATATGGCTGGAGGATTTGAGCAATATCCGTTTGATTATTATCGATGGTACTTGGCGCAAAAGCCGAAAAATACTTATTAAAAATCCGTATTTACAATCCTTGCCCAGATTGATATTGGAAGACTTGCCCGCTGGCCAATACACCATTCGCAAAGCGCGAAAGCCACATCAATTATCTACTTTAGAAGCCACGTGCACTGCACTGGCACAGATGGAGATGAATGCTCAGAAGTTTGAACCAATCGCCCAAGCTTTCTATGAATTCAACCTATTCATTGGAAAACAGATTAAATTCGTTTAAAAAGCAGTTAAACAGTTATTTTATAAGTAAAAATTGCTGTAGTCGGCGTATTATTTGCCTATATTGCTATTTAATATATAGCAATAAAATAATCGTCTGATCATTAAATACCTTCTAAGATCACTACAGAACGCTTCGCAGACCTCGTGCTGATAGGTAAAACGGCTTGGTATTCTGCAGAGTCATAAAACTTCTCAGCTTGCTCAAACGATGGGAACTTGACCAATACCAAGCGTTTCGGTGACCAGAGTTGCGTTTCTTTGATGTTCATTTTGCCACCGCGTGCGAGGTACTCGCCACCGTATTTTTCAGCAATCGGGCGGGCTTTAAGTTTGTATTCCTCATACGCTTCAGGGTTGGTTAAATCAGTATCAACAACGAGATATGCAGCCATGATTTTTCCTTTAAAGTTTGTATATTCGTTTAGCGTTATTGTGAAAAATATTATCTTGTTGCGATGCGGTTAAATGACTTGCTATTGATTGGCAATATTCAAACCAAGTTTGATACTCCCCCGCAAGTTCTAAAACCGGCCAATCACTACCCCACATAATACGCTCAGATCCAAAGAGCCGCAATATTTCATTCACCCAAGCTTCGCAGATATTAAGTTCGGGCGATTGACCTGCCTCAGTCAATAAACCAGACAATTTGCAGCTCACATTTGGTAAAGCAGCCAAAGCTGCCAAACCATCTGCCCAAGGCTGCCACGCTGCTTCCACGCCGAGCGCAATCTCTGGCTTGGCACAGTGGTCGATAACAATGGACAAGTTTGGATAGCATTGTGCGACGGTGAGGATATGCGGTAAATGCGCAGCTCGAATCAAGGCGTCAAACACCAAGCCTAGTTTTTCCATCGCTGCAAGAGCAGGCTGCACATCGGGTTGCAAGATCCAAGCCGAATCAGGCAAATCGTGCAGCATGGGTCGCAAACCCTTCAATTTGGGGTATTTTGTAAGATTTTCGATTTGCGAAACCGCATCCGCTGTGGTGAAATCTACCCAACCCACAATTCCTAAAACAGCAGAATTCGCGTCTGCCAAATCCAGCAAATGCAGGGTTTCAGCCACGGAAGGCGCAGCTTGCACCAATACGCCGCCGTTGATTCCTAATGGTTTCGCTAGTTTTTGCCAATCTGCCACAGCCACATCACGGTAAATCGAGCCACTATCGGGCGTGAGCCAGCCATAGTCGCCGCGTGACAACTGCCAGCTGTGAAAATGCGCGTCAATCATGGGACGTTTAACTCGCCTTGCTTAACTTGGAACAGGCGCGTTCGCTGGAATCAAACCAACAGCTTTTAACTTGGCCCAAAACGCTGCAGGAATATCAAACTGCATCATTGCCAAGGCATCAGCCCAATGGTTAAGTCTGTTCGCGCCAAGCAAAATCGTGTCAACCGCTGGGTGCGCAAGCGGAAACTGCAAAGCTGCTGCACGTAGCGGCACGTTGAATTCATCACAAATCAACTCAATCGCCCGCACACGCTCCACCCAAGACGCTGGCGCGCTATCGTAATTGAATAAAAGCTTATCACCCTTCTTCTCTGCTTCTCGGACGCCCGTCGCCAAAATCCCCGAATTAAAAACCCCACCAATTGCGATCCGCATACCGCGCTGCTCACAAATCGGTAGCAGTTCAGCAAAACCTATGTGGTCTACCAAGGTGTAGCGACCAGCCAGCAAGAGGCAATCTAGCTCTGCTTCTTTGAGAACATCTAGGCAAACTTGCACCTCGTTCACGCCCAATCCAATGCCGCGAATCAAGCCTTCACATTTCATTTTTTGCAGCTCAGGAATAGCTTCGTCAATCACTTGGCGCAAAATATTGAGATAGTTGTCGCCGTGGCAAACTGAGCAGCAATCGTGGATATAAGCGACGTCTAGATAAGCCATGCCCATGCGCTGTAAGCTGTCCTCAACACTGCGACGCACGCCGGCGGCGCTGAAATCCCAATGTTGGTTGTAGGGCAAGATGTTGACGAAGTTCAACTGGTCACGTGCGGCAGTGGCACTTGGCGTCAAAATACGGCCAACTTTGCTGCTTAAGACGAAACTGCTGCGGTTAAGCTTTCGCAAAGCTTGACCAAAACGCTGCTCGCTCAAGCCGTGGCCGTAATGCGGTGCTGTGTCAAAGGTTTGGCAACCGTCTGCGATGGCTTGTTGGATAATGGCTTGAGCGTCGTCGTCGCTGACGGCTGTGAAAAGGTTGCCCAAGGGCGCGCCGCCTAGGCCGAGCTTCAGTCCGTTCTTCAATTCGTTTGTGTCACCAAGTTTGACGTTTTTGAGTGGCGGAAATAGGGTTTGAGGATTCATGTTGCAAGTGTACGTGTAACATAGCAATGTCTGCAATCAAGCAAGCGTCAACATAGAGTCACAACATGAAATACCGCAACCTAGGCAACAGCAATCTACAAGTTTCCGCCCTTTGCTTGGGCACCATGATGTTTGGAGACCAAACCGATAAAGCTGAAGCGACAAAAATTGTCGCTGATGCGCATGCCAACGGCGTGAACTACATCGATACAGCCGATGTGTACACCAAAGGCGCGTCTGAAACCATGGTTGGTGAGATTTTGCACGGGCAGCGGCACGACTGGGTGTTGGCGACCAAGCTGGGTAACCCAATGGCCGATCGCGTCAATGTGGGGCATTACTCGCGCAGCTGGATGATGCAAGAAATCGACGCGTCCTTGAAGCGCCTGAAAACCGACTACACCGATGTTTTGTACATGCACCGCGATTACAACGGCATGAATTTGGAAGAGCCACTGCGTGCGCTCGACGCTATGCTTCGAGCAGGCAAAATTCGCTACTGGGGTGTGTCCAACTTTCGCGGTTGGCGTATTGCTGAGATGGTGAGCATAGCTAAGCAGCTAGGCATGCCCGGCCCAGTTGTTTGCCAGCCGTATTACAACTTACTGAACCGCATGCCAGAAGTGGAAGTTTTGCCGGCTTGTCAGCATTTCGGCATGGGTGTGACGTCTTACAGCCCGATTGCGCGAGGTGTGTTGACGGGTAAATACTTGCCGGGTCAGCAAATTGATCCAAATTCGCGCGGTGGTCGTGCAGATAAGCGGATTTCAGAGACTGAGTTACGGCAAGAGTCTTTCGTCATCGCGCAAACTTTAACGAAATATTGCCATGAGAAGACCGAAGCCAAAGTCAGCTTGGCACAATTCGCCACCGCTTGGGTACTGGCGAATCCAGCTATCAGCTCCGTTATTGCTGGGCCGCGCACGCTACAGCAGTGGCAAGATTACATGCCGGCGCTGGAATATGTGGTCACAAAGGAGGATGAAAAGCTAATCGACGAACTCGTCCACCCAGGTCACCCGTCCACACCCGGCTACACCGACCCCGCGTATCCGCTGAATGGACGGGAAATTAAATAATTTGCGTCCTATCAATTCAGTGGGAAAAGCCGAAACGTTTGTTCGGTTTCGGGCTTACGCCGCCAAGTGCATCCGTTAGAACACAAAAATTAAAAGTAAAACAATAATCAAGAGTGCGCCGGCGCCTATATACATAAAATTCTCCATCGCGTCGCTCACCCTCAAAGAGGATTATTAAGACGACACCATTGATCTCATTTAATCAACTTCATCGCATTGCATCTGTGCGTTGTCATACAGATAGTTTGATGTGTTTATAGAAAATCTGCTGATGAAAATTGATTCTTGAGTTTGTTTTGAGCGCCAGTAACGAGCACAGTAAGATGAGCATTAGCATTAACATTCACATTCACATTCACAGGAGAGCGCCTTGACAGAACCAACACCAGCCGAGTCAGATAACAGCGTGCCTAAAGCGACGGTGATAACCGCCACCGAGTTGATCGAGCCGCAGCCTTTAACGCTGCACATGCCAGTGGATATACGTAGCGTCTCACTGGCGATACTGGCCACACTGGCCAGCGTTTTTATGTTGCGCTGGGCTAGCGCGGTCTTCATCCCTTTGATGGTCGGGATCCTTTTCAGCTATGGGTTATCGCCCGTGGTGGACTGGTTGGCACTGCGCCGAATTCCACGCGCATTGAGTGCGGCCCTGCTGGTGCTGGGCATCGTATTTGGCTTTGGCGCCACGGTGTACTCACTCAGTGACGACGCAGGAAAATTGGTTGAATCATTGCCACTGGCAGCCAACAAATTGCGCGACACCGCACGCATGCATTTCGGCAAGACCGACAACACCCTGGCCTCGGTGCAAAAGGCTGCAACCCAGCTTGAGCAAGCGGCAGCGGAGGCCAATCGCGCAGCACCGCTGCAACGCGGTGTGCAACGAGTGCAAATCGAAAAACCGAAGTTTGATATCAAAGATCATCTGTGGAGCGGCACGATGGGTTTGCTGGCCATGCTGGGGCAGATCGGTATGGTTGCTTTGATTACTCTTTTCTTGATGTGTTCGGGCGATACGTTTAGGCGCAAGCTGGTCAAGCTTGCAGGGCCGACGCTGACCCGCAAAAAAATCACGCTACAGGCGCTCAATGAGATCCATGACCAGATACAGCGCTACATGGTGGTGCAGATATTCACCAGTGGCTTGGTGGGTGTAGCAACCTGGTTGTGTTTTCTGGCAGTTGGGCTGGATAATGCGGCGGTCTGGGGTATTGCGGCAGGCGTACTTAATTTGGTGCCCTACATTGGCAATGTGCTGATCACTGCTGGCTCGGCGATGGTCGGTTTTCTGCAATTTGGCACACTTGACATGGCTTTCCTGGTTGCTGGCATCTCACTGTTAATCAACAGCATTGAAGGTTTTTTGTTAACCCCTTGGTTGACCAGCCGGGCTAGCAAAATGAATCCAGTCGCTGTTTTTGTGGGCGTACTCGCCTGGGGCTGGCTCTGGGGCGCTTGGGGCCTGCTGCTGGGTGTGCCGATTCTCATGATCATCAAGGCCGTTTGCGACCGTATTGACGACCTCCATGCAGTGGGTGAATTGCTTGGAGAGTGACGGGACTTGCAAAGTCAGTTCAATAACCCCGCCACCAGCTTCCCAATCGCCATAGAGCTGGTCAAACCTGGCGATTCAATCCCAAATAAATTTACCAAACCAGTAATTCCGTGCTCTTTTGGGCCTTGAATCACAAAATCAGCGGCAGAATCCGTTGGTGCGTTGATTTTGGGTCGTATGCCTGCGTAGCCAGCTATCAAAGTGTTATCTTGCAACTGGGGCCAATATTTGCGGACTTCGGCGTAAAAAGCATCACCTCTGACGGGGTTAACAACCAAGTCGTCGGCCGATTCCACCCACTGCACATCCGGTCCAAACTTGGCTTGGCCGCCTAAGTCCAGCGTCAAATGCACACCCAAACCCGCAGCTTCGGGCACGGGATAAATCAAGCGGCTGAAAGGAGATTTGCCACTGAGCGTGAAGTAGTTGCCTTTGGCAAAATACGCTTGCGGAACGAACTTAGCATCTAGACCCTGTATGCTTTTTGCAATCAATGGTGCAGATAATCCTGCTGCATTGACGAGTGTTTTGGTGACTATCTCAGTGCCATCTTGCATCACTATTTTTATAGCACCAGAGGCAATAAATACGCTGGCTACAACTGAATTTAACACTGTTAAACCGCCTGCATTTTCAAAATCGCCTTGCATAGAAAGCATCAAGGCATGGCTATCAACAATGCCCGTACTCGGTGAATGCACAGCGGCGACACATTCCAGCTGAGGCTCCAATTCACGGGCTTGCTCACGTGTTAACAACACCAAATCGTGCACGCCATTGGCAGCGGCTTTGGCGATGATGCCTTGCAGCTGCGTAACTTGCGCATCGTTGGTCGCCACAATCAGTTTGCCGCAGCGCTTGAAGCCGATACCACGATCTTCGCAATAGTCGTACAGCATCGTCTTGCCTTCAACGCAAAGTTGCGCTTTCAGCGAACCGGCGGGATAGTAAATACCAGCGTGAATGACTTCGCTGTTGCGTGAGCTGGTGCCAGTGCCAATAGCGTTGGCGGCTTCTAGTACCAGTAGTTCTTTGCCAGCGAATTTGGGCGATAGGGCAATGGCTCTGGCGACTGCCAAGCCCACCACACCTGCGCCAATCACCACACAATCGACACAATCAACGACATCTGCTTCATTTAACATGCAGCCGATTGTGCCTCAAGATGTCTTATTTTTTATTCGCGCCAAAAACTCCCAGCAACCAATACAGCAATATTGCACCAAAGGTAGCGGTTCCGATGCCACCCAGCGCAAAACCACCGAATTTGAGGGTGAAGTCGCCAGTTCCTAAAATCAGCGTTACCGCTGCGACGATGAGGTTGCGGTTGTTCGAAAAATCAACCTTGTTATCGACCCAAATTTTGGCACCTGCAATCGCGATCAAGCCAAACACAACGATGCTCACACCACCCATCACAGGCAGCGGAATCGCTTGGATGAGCGAACCAAATTTAGGTGAAAAACCGAGCAAAATAGCAATCAAACCTGCAACAAAAAACATGGCTGTGGAGTAAATTTTAGTGGCAGCCATCACGCCGATATTTTCAGCATACGTGGTCACGCCTGTGCCACCAGCCGCACCACTGACCATGGTAGCCAAGCCGTCGCCGATGAAGGCTTTGCCCATATATTGGTCTAGGTTACGACCCGTCATTGCCGTAACTGCTTTAATATGGCCTAGGTTTTCAGCTACCAAGATGATAGCTACTGGTGCTATCAGCAGCATGGCGTTGGTGCTGAAAACGGGCGCTGCGAAGTTGGGCATGCCCAGCCAAGCAGCGTTGGCAATGCCAGACAAATCCATAGGTTTACCCATACCCAAGCCATTCGTCAAAATGGCGTAAATGATGCTGGCGAGTATCAGACCCACCAAAATCAAGAGCCGCTGTATCATGCCTGTGGTCGCCACGGCAACCAAGCCAACGCATACGAAGGTGACGACTTGCATCCACGAGTCAAAATTACCAGCTGCCATGTTTTTGATGGGAATGCCGGCCAAATTCAAACCAATCACAGCCACCACAGCGCCAGT
>JANPLX010000127.1:0-5990 GCA_031422495.1 Polaromonas sp.
GACTTAGATTGATTAATAAGTGATTTTTTGGAATGACACAGCTCGTATTCTCTACCTTCTTCTCTGAAACGAAAATGCCTGAGTTAGCAGAACTGACTCAGGCAAATTTTTCATTGTGCGAAAATTACTTACGCAGACCCAGTTTAGCGATCAGCGCAACGTAGCGGTCATGGTCTTTACGGTTCAAATAGGCCAACAAGCTCTTACGGCTGTTAACCATGCGCAGCAAACCGCGACGACCGTGGTGGTCTTTGGCATGCAACTTGAAATGAGGGGTGAGTTCGTTGATACGAGCGGTCAACAAAGCCACTTGAACTTCGGTACTTCCCGTGTCGTTAGCGCTACGCGCATTGGCTTTAACGACTTCGGCTTTAATCGATGATGCGATCATTTTTAATTTCCTATATTTAAATATTACTTGCGCTAGCCAATGGAATGGCGGCTAGCGTGTGCCGTGCAATATGCACAGCCTATCAATTATACCGCGAAAGTGACTACTTTGCGCCGCCACTTCCACCATTACGCATGGCTTTGAAGAACTCGGACGAATTAGGATCAAGCACCAAAACATCGCTTTTCTTGCTGAAACTGGCTTTGTAAGCATCCAAACTGCGGTAAAACTGGGCAAATTGTGGGTCGCGGCCAAAGGATTCAGCATAAATGGCACCTGCTTTGGCATCGCCCTCGCCCTTCACTTTTTGCGCGTCACGGTAGGCTTCTGCCACCAAAATGTCACGTTGGCGGTCTGCATCAGCGCGAATCTTTTCACCTTCAGCGCCACCGGTTGAACGTAATTCGTTAGCAACTTGCTGCCGCTCAGACTTCATACGCTGGTAAACCGAATCCGCCACCGAAGTCGGAAAGTCAACGCGCTTGATACGCACATCAACAATTTCAATGCCAAAGGTCTTAGCATCGTCAACCAAACGCTGTTGCACACCTTGCATAATTTTGTCACGGTCGGTTGATAAAACGTCCTTGACCGTCCGCTTGGTCACTTCAGAGTTCAGTGCGTCTTGCACCACTGAGGTCAAACGTTGCTCTGCCGTAGAAATATTCGCGCCACCTGAGTTATTACGGATGAATTGCTTGGCATCAGCAATGCGCCATTTAACCAACCAATCCACCACCAAGTTTTTCTTTTCGGCGGTTTGAATCGAGCCAGTTTCTGGGCTGTCCAAGGTCAAAATGCGTCTATCCAAAAACACCACGTTTTGAAAAGGTTGCGGCAATTTGAAGCGCAAACCTGGTTCGGTGATCACTTCCTTGATCTGGCCAAACGAATACAACACGCCAAACTGGCGTTGGTCGACCACAAAGAGGGTTGATGCGAGCACTGCGATACCAATCAGCAGCGATGAAATGATGAGTCCGATTTTGTTCATGTTCTTTTATCCAATAGATCTTTCAATCAACGACTATCACGTTCACGTGAGCGGCTAGCGTCGCGTGAGCGGGCATCAACCGTGGCTGTAGGCGCGGCCGCTACAGCTGGCGTGCTGGTGTTGGGTAAAACAGTGGTATCAGCGCTCGGGTTGCTGGCCATTTGCATGACTTTGTCGAGCGGTAAATACAGCATGTTGTTACCTTGCTTGGAGTCAACCACCACCTTGGTCACGCTGCTGTAGATGGATTGCATGGCGTCCAAATACAAGCGGTCGCGTGTTACTTGAGGGGCTTTTTGGTATTCAATTTGAATCGATTTAAATCGATCGCCATCACCCTCAGCACGGGCAATCACATTCGCTTTGTAGCCGTCAGCTTCTTCTTTCAAACGTGCAGCCGTACCCTTAGCGCGAGGAACCACGTCATTGGCATAAGCTTGACCTTCGTTCTTCAGACGGTCACGGTCTTGGCCTGCTTTCAAAGCATCATCAAAAGCCGCCTGCACTTGTTCAGGTGGTTGAACGTTCTGAATATTCACAGTTTGGATTTGAATACCGCTTTTGTAGCGGTCAAGCTGCGCTTGCACGCTCTTAACGACGTCACGCTGAATGGTTTCGCGGTCTTTACTCAACACCGAATCCATGTTGCCACGGCCTACCACTTCACGGATGGCAGACTCAGCAGCTTTACTGACTGCATCGTCAGGGTTGCGGTTTTGGAAGAGATAATCTGCCGCACTTTTCAAGCGGTATTGGATGGTGAATTTGATGTCAACAATGTTTTCATCTTGCGTCAACATCGACGAGTCTTTCAGTCCTGTCGCTTGCCCTGTAGAACCACGGCCAATTTCGATGGAGCGCAGCTGCGTCAAGGCTACCGTCTCATGGCGCTCGATGGGATATGGCATGCGCCAGTTAAAACCCGCTTCGCGTGTGCCTTTGAGTTCGCCGAAGCGTGTGATCACCGCTTGCTGCCCCTCTTGCACGATGAAGAAACCAGTACCCAACCAAATCAAAGCCAACACCGCTGCAATCAAACCAGCTCCAATACCAGCGCTTTTCATGTCGGGCTGAAAGCCGCCTAGGTTGTTGCCGTTGTTATCACCGCCACCTTGGTTGTTATTGTTTTGCGGGCGACCTTTGTTTTTGCCTCCTAGCAAGCCATTCAACTTTTTATTGAAATCGCGCCACAGTTCGTCCAAGTCAGGTGGACCGCCGTTTGGCTTATTGCCACCGCCGTTGTTACCACCATTTCCAGAATTACCGCGTGGAGCTTGATTATCTGATTGTGGTGAGGACGGTGGCAGATCTGCGCCATCGCCCGTCGGCTTTTCTCCACCTTCACGACCCCACTTTGAATCGTTCAAGTTAAACATGCCTTGCATTGCTAGTTTAAGGCGCTGCGGCAAACCCACTACATTAAATACTCTTACATTGATAGTCATAGCTTTTCTCAGGTTCCCAGATTTTCGAATTTTCGAATTTTCTCGAATTTTTAAAATATTAATCTACTTAATTATCTACAGATGCAAACCTTGGATCATATTCTGAATTATCACCCTCACCCAGAGCTGCTTGTACAGTTTTTGCCAAATGTTCACGTAGCAAGGGCAAACCCTCACCTGTCTTGGCGCTAACGAAAATACGTGGCGTGTTCAAACCATCAATTTCATACATATCGCTCAAATGATGTGGATATTGCGTAATTTCAAGGGCATCGAGTTTGTTAAATACCAGGAGCTGCGGCACCATATCTGCGCCAATTTCTTTCAAAACCCGCTGCACTTCAGCGATTTGTTCGGGAAAGTCTGGATTGGCCACATCAACGACGTGAATCAGCAAGTCTGCATCAATCGCTTCTTGCAAGGTCGCACGAAAAGCATCAACCAAACCGTGCGGTAAATTGCGGATGAAACCAACGGTATCCGACAGAGATACGGAACGACCAGCACCGCCGTCAGTATTGCCTAGATACAACTGCCGCGTCGTGGTATCCAAAGTCGCAAAAAGCTGATCTGCTGCGTAAGCACGGGCTTTGACCAAGGCATTAAACAGGGTTGATTTACCCGCATTGGTGTAGCCAACCAGCGAAATATTGAAGGTTTGGCGTTTATCGCGCTGGCGGCGTTGGGTATTTCGCTGTTTTTTGACCTTTTCAAGGCGCTCTTTGGTGCGTTTGATAGAGTCGCCGATGATCCGCTTGTCCAACTCAATTTGCTTCTCACCCGGGCCGCCGCGCATACCAATACCGCCGCTTTGGCGCTCTAAATGAGACCAGCGACGTACTAATCGGGTGCTGACATACTGCAATTTGGCCAATTCAACCTGTAATTTGCCTTCGTGACTACGGGCGCGCTGAGCGAAAATTTGCAGAATCAAGAAAATGCGGTCATTGACCGGCAGCTCTAATGCTTTTTCAAGGTTTCGCTGCTGAGCAGGGCTTAAAGCTTGGTCAAACAGAACCTCAGTGGCCCCCATTTGCAGGGCGAGGAGCTTGATTTCGTCGGCTTTACCTGTACCTACGAACAATGCCGCATCTGGCGCTTTGCGCTTGCAGGTGATGCGAGCCACAGGTTGCATACCTGCCGATTCGGCGAGTAGCGCTAACTCCTCGAGTTCGCCATCAAAGTGGTCGTGGCCGAAATCCACGCCCACCAAGATGGTCAGCGCAGTTTTAGGTTCTGACACAGACTTGACTTGCCCAGCTTAGTTGGCAACTGAAGGCGGGGTGGAAGATGTCGTCGAGCCATTAGCAGGTGCCGTGTGGCCTGCTTCATCAACAGCTGCTTGGAAGTTGACTGCACGACCAGGCACGATGGTGGAAATGGCGTGTTTGTAAACCATTTGCGTCACGGTATTGCGCAGCAAAATGACGTATTGGTCGAATGATTCGACTTGGCCTTGAAGTTTGATGCCGTTGACGAGGTAAATCGACACTGGCACGTGTTCGCGGCGGAGTTGGTTTAGGAAGGGATCTTGCAAGAGTTGGCCTTTATTGGTCACGATATGCTCCGTGTTCAAACGTTAGTTTTAGAATTATTGAAATACACAAGGAACTCAACACTAACACAGCTTCCAGTCACATTTACTTTGATAACTGTAATAAGCTGTATGAATGCGGGGAATTAAATTAAACAACCGCTTTAATACTTATTTAAGAATATGAGGTCAATTTAAACTATTTCAATAGACAGTACAATGCAGTATAGTTTACTATAATTTTAATAGCAGTATAAGCAATAAATACACTAGCTATATCCATTTTTATACTTAAATTATAGTTATTCTCTAACGCGGTTACTTTCTTTGCCTGCATATGGGTTGGTACTGGTTTTCATCTCAATACGTAGCGGCGTGCCCACCAGTTTGAACTCTTTACGGAAACGCCCTTCCAAAAAGCGTTTGTAAGAGGCAGAAACATGTTCTAGCGAGTTACCATGCACCACAATCACGGGTGGATTCATACCGCCCTGATGTGCATAGCGCAGCTTGGGTCGAAACATACCGGCGCGCTCTGGGCTTTGGAATTGGGTGGCTTCTAAAAGCAAACGCGTCAACACTGGCGTGGTCATCTTGATCGTGGCAGAGCGGTGTGCTTTGGCGATTGAACTCCAAACAGGGCCTAAACCTTGGCGTTTTTTGGCTGAAATGAAGTGTAATTCAGCGAATTTAAGGAAAGCAAGGCGCGTTTCAATGCTGCGCTGCACCAAATCGCGCTGGTATGAGTCAACAGCATCCCATTTGTTGATAGCAATCACCACCGCACGGCCGCTTTCTAAAATGTAACCAGCAATGTGGGCGTCTTGGTCTGTCACGCCCTGCTCAGCGTCAATCAACAGCAAAACGACGTTGGCGGTGGCGATGGCTTGCAGTGTTTTGACGACGGAAAACTTCTCAATCGCTTCAAAAACTTGGCCTTTGCGACGCAGACCTGCTGTGTCAATCAACTCAAAAAGCTGACCATCTCGCTCAAATGGGACAGAAATAGCGTCTCGCGTGGTACCTGGCAAGTCAAAAGCCACTAAGCGTTCTTCACCCAACCAAGTGTTAATTAACGTCGATTTACCTACGTTCGGACGACCTGCAACTGCAAGTTTGATAGCACCTGTGTCAATCTCTTCTTCGACTTCAGGCGCAACGACTTGCAAAGTGTGAAAAGCCAAATCAACCAACTCACGGGTGCCTTGGCCATGCGATGCGGAAATGCCATGCACTTCGCCCAAACCTAACTCAAAGAATTCGCCCAATTGGTGGCTGTTGGTCATGCCTTCGGCTTTGTTGGCCACCAAAATGCAAGTTTTGCCGAGTTTACGCAGGTATTTGGCAATGTCATAGTCTTGCGCACAGACGCCATCGCGGGCGTCGACCATGAAAATGACCACATCCGCCTCGGCTACAGCTTGGCGGGTTTGCTTAGCCATTTCTTTGTAAATGCCGGTTTCAGCGGTCGGCTCGAAACCGCCGGTGTCAATCACGATGTATTCGAGCTTGCCTTGCTTGCCGTTGCCGTAATGGCGATCGCGCGTTAAACCCGCAAAATCGGCGACGATAGCATCGCGTGTTTTGGTCAGGCGGTTAAACAGGGTAGATTTGCCTACATTAGGG
>JANPLX010000128.1:0-1616 GCA_031422495.1 Polaromonas sp.
GCAGGGCGCTGAACATGTTTTCAATCCGTCCTGGGTATTTGGTTTGCCACTCGCGCAGCATATTGCCCACTTGCACGCGCTGCAGGTTTTGCTGACTGCCGCATAGCGTGCACGGAATGATGGGGAACTGCTGCTGCGCTGCCCAGCGCACGATGTCTTTTTCGTTCACATACGCCATGGGGCGAATGACGACGTGTTTGCCGGTGTCGCTCACCAACTTTGGCGGCATGCCTTTGAGTCGGCCGCCAAAAAACATGTTCAAAAAGAAGGTTTGCAGCATGTCGTCGCGGTGATGGCCCAGCGCAATTTTTGTCGCGCCCAACTCTTCGGCCACACGGTACAAAATACCCCGACGCAAGCGGCTGCACAGACTGCACATGGTTTTGCCTTCGGGGATCACGCGTTTGACGATGGAGTACGTGTCTTGGTTTTCAATGTGGTACGGCACGCCCAGCTTTTTCAGGTAATCGGGCAGGATGTGCTCAGGAAAACCGGGTTGCTTTTGGTCCAGATTGACGGCAATCAAGTCGAAATGAATCGGTGCGCGCTGCTGCATTTTGAGCAAAATATCCAGCATGGCGTAGCTGTCTTTGCCGCCCGAGACGCAAACCATCACTTTGTCGCCAGCTTCAATCATGTTGAAGTCCACAATCGCCTGGCCAACGTTACGGCACAGGCGTTTTTCTAGCTTTTGCGATTCCAGCTCGATTTTGCGTTCAATTTTTTGTTCTGCTTTTTTATCGACGACTATTTCGTCATCTATCCATACTGCGCTCATAATTTTCTCCAAATTTCAGTCATTGGGGCGGATGAATTCACCACTGCCCCGTTTCCATGCGAATCGCCACTTCGCAGTCGTCAAATATCTCTAATTTCGCTATTTTCACCCGCACGCCCAGCACGCCAGGCAACTGCATCAGGCGGTGGCTGAGTTTGCCGATCAGGCTTTCCAGCAAATTCACGTGCTCAGCCGTGCATTCACTGATGATGATTTGCCGCACCTTGCGATAATCAAGCACGTGGTTGATGTCGTCGTCACTTGGTAGCAGCGGCTGCGAGCCTTGGTTCAGCTCAGCATCGACCTGAATCGGTTGTGGCACCAACTTTTCGTGCTCCAAAATGCCCAAGCTGGTGTTGAAACGCAAGCCTGTAAGCGTCAAAATTTGCTTGCCACTGGTATTTTTAGTAGTCGTTTTGGTGCTCAATGCGGTCCTCAGTACGTTACTTTGGTTCATTTTGTTGTATCCATCAGCGAAAAATCACGCGCAAAACGCATCAAATGTTGCCCACCGTCAACCAACAAGGTCGTGCCAGTGATGGAGCGGTTTTCCAGCGCAAAACGAACGGCATCCGCCACATCTTGTGGGGTGGATGAGCGCCCCAATGGCGATATTTTGTGCAGCTCTTGAAACTTGGCGTCGCTGATCATGTGGCTGGTCAGCGTCAGCCCCGGTGCCACGCCAACCACGCGGACCAAGGGCGCAAGCTCCATCGCCAGCATGGTGTTGGCGGCTTCTAAGGCGGCTTTGCTCAGGGTGTAGCTGAAAAAATCGGGGTTTTGGTTCCACAGTTTTTGGTCTAGCAAGTTCACCACCGCGCCCTGCGCCTCTGCCTCA
>JANPLX010000129.1:0-9365 GCA_031422495.1 Polaromonas sp.
TTATGGGTTCCCAAAATCTTGTGGGCATGTTTAATCGGGCAGAAATACTCTTCGGTGCGGGCTAAGATTTCGCTCATATAACCCATCAAACCATTGCCATATTCACAATAGGTGCAGTGAAATTTCTCGATAAAGTTGAGATAACCCAATTGATGGCGGTCAAAAACCATGTAATCGGATCGTTTTACTTTGGTGATGCCGTAAATGGGGAAGCAGGTGATTTGGTAGAAGCTGATGCACAGATCAAACAGCACCATCGGCACAATCATGCTGTAAATGATGGGGCCAGTGATCAGGTTTTGGGGGCGGTTGGTGACCAGCCAGCGGAAGAAGTTTTTCTTTAACTTGCGGTGAGCGGCTTTGACAGTGCTCTCAAATTCAACCCGTTTGCCTTTGATAACAAAAAACATTTTGCTTTCTTGTTCATTCACGGCGGTGCGCAGTTCGTCTTCAAGCGTGGCCATTTGCGCCAATATTTTGGCTATGCTGTCATTCATGGAAAATTCCTAGGGTTTGCCGCAAAATGGGCTTTGCTGAAAACCAGCAAATTCGCTAAATTGGCTAAAATTTCAAAGATATCTATAAATAGCCAGATACAGCCGATTTTAAGCTCTAGCCGGCGTATTTATTTCTTCTATTGCTATTAAAATAGTAGCAAATATAGACTAGCGTAAGCCTGAGGACTCAGTTGGTAGGTTAACCATGATTTGAGCGCTCTTGGCTGTATCAACACGCCTTGCGCCGTCGAAACGCACATTCCAGTACGGAATGCGCATATCCTCTATCCGAACACTGGAGCCAGAGCGAGGAGAGTGGATGAATTTGTTGTCTCCCATGTAAATACCGACATGGCTGAAACTGCGTTTTAAGGTGTTGAAGAACACCAAATCACCCGGTTTGAGTTGTGTTTTATCAATGTTTTGGGTGGCGACAGCTTGTTCTGCAGCGGTGCGCGGCAGTATCAAACCGATGGTATCTTTGTAAATAGCACGTACAAAACCACTGCAATCAAAGCCAGATTCAGCGCTGTTACCGCCACGTAGATAAGGAATACCCAGAAAACCGATGGCGGTACTGACCAAATCGCTGGTGCGCTCGCTGATTTGTGCGCCTAATTGCCCACCCGTTTCAACGATTTGCCCACCAATTTTGGACAGCAAACCTTTGCTGGCCAAGAGCATTTGTAGCTCGTCAGGCTGAGCCACAGCATCAGGATTTACGGCCATCGCAGGCTGCATAGCGAATACTAGCAGCAAAGCGATAGGGGTTAATTTACTAAACATGACATCAAGCATAACCGAACGAATTTAAGAAGTCAAGTTAAGTTAGCGTTGTAACCTGTTGATTTCATTAAATAATGGTAATCCCTGATGTGGTTTATTAGTTACTATAAATAATAACTAAGCGCTCAATGTGAGCTGCTGCATCGCTGGCGTGTTGTCAATGCCAAGCTGATCAGTACCCGTTGGTTTAGGTGCACTCGCATCACGAATGGGCTTGTAGGCACTGATACTTTCGGATTTTGCCAACCACATGGGTGCGTCAATTTCAGAGAAAACTTGCTTCAAGCGCTTGCCCCAACTGGAACGGATCATTTGGAAGTAGTCGTTTTTCTCGTCAATATGCGCCACATGGGTGACTGCCAAGCTGTCTTCGTGGTAAACCAGCAAATCAAGCGGCATACCCACTGAGAGGTTGGACTTCAAGGTGCTGTCCATCGAGATCAAGGCGCACTTGGCGGCTTCGTCTAATGAGGTATCTGGCGTGACGACTCGATCTATGATGGGTTTGCCGTATTTGGCTTCGCCGATTTGGAAATAGCAGTTTTCATCGGTTGCTTCAATGAAGTTACCAGCGGCGTAAATGTGGAAAAGTCGGGTTGATTCACCCGCAATTTGCCCACCGAGCAGCAAATTGATGTTGAATTCCACCCCTGCAGCCTTCAAAGCCTCAGTTTCACGGGCTGCAACGACGCGGATCGCTTCACCGACGAGTTGAGCGACTTCAAACAAGTTTCGCGCTGTCCAGATGGTCAGGGCATCATCTTTGGGTGTGTGCGACAAGTGCTCTTTGACGGCTTGGCTGATGGCTAGGTTGCCTGAAGACAGCATGATCAGCACGCGGTCTTGCGGTTTTTCATAAACCGACATTTTGCGGAAACTGCTGATGTGGTCGACGCCTGCGTTGGTGCGGCTGTCGGACAGCATGACCAAGCCAGTGTTTAATTTGATAGCGATGCAATAAGTCATGCACGCATTTTATTGCATCAAAGTTTGCACAGTCACAGAAACGTCCAGTTTTTCCGTCAAACCGCCTTCGCGCATGCCGCGAATTGGGCAAGCATCCAAATAATCACGCCCGATGGCGAGTCGGCAATGTGAATCGCTGGCGAAGATGCTGTTGGTCACGTCCACGCTGACCCAGTGTTCGCCCAACCAGACATCCACCCAGGCATGGCTGGCGGCTTCGTGGCTGTTACCGGGGTCAACATAACCGCTGACGTAGCGGGCGCTCACTCCCAAACTGCGGCAGGCGGCAATCATGACATGGGCATGGTCTTGGCACACACCGCTAGCCAGTTCAAAAGCGTGTTTGGCGGTGCTGGTGACATCGGTATTACCGGTTGCATATTGAATTTTTGAGCAAATAGTTCCGGCCAAAGCCAAGACGTCCGCACCTGTTTTGAGACCGTAGGGCAGGGTGCTCTTAGCCAGTGCTTCAATCGCAGTAAAGCTCGCCGTGAGGTCGGTTGGCACCATGTATGCAATCGTTGGCAGTGATTGCGCGCTGTCTTCTTGGCTTAAAACCCCTTCATTCAAGGGCGTGAGGTCCACAATGCCTTCAACCAGCAAGTTCAAATCAGACTGTGGCGTATTGAGCACATGGCTGTGGCTCAAATTGCCAAATGCGTCTTTGAAAGCGGTCTGCTTGCCCGGCGTATTGATGCGCCATTCGACCACACGTTGATGCGCATCCAAACGCGGCGTCAAGCGTAGCAACTGGATCAAATGCTTGGGTGCTTTGTCGTAGTGGTAGTGGGTGTTGTGTTTGATGATGAGCCGCATAATATAGTCTATTGTTAGGTATTAAATGGGTTATAGCCGGCGTATTTAATGCCTATTGTGCTATTATTTTTATAGTAAAAATACAGTAAATTCAATCAAGCAACCAAGAAATCCTGACTAATACCGCGGCCAATGACATTGATACTGGCTAAAAACTGCGTTAAATAGGCATGCAAACCTTGTTGCAAAATATCATCAATGTGAGCAAATTGAATCTGTGCCTGCAGTAAACCCGCTGACCGCAACGTTTGCGAGCTGCGTTTGTTGGCTAGCTTTCGCAGGTGATTGCACAGCGAATTCATCGCGGCAAGCAGTGAGCGAGGCATGTCGCCACGCAAGATCAGCAGCTCCGCAACACGGGTAGGTGTGATGGTGTCGCGGTAGGTTTTGCGGTAAATCTCAAAACCCGATACGCTACGCAAAATCGCCGCCCAGTGGTAATACTCACCTTTGGCATCCCAATTTTGCAAATCTGAGGCATTGCCTTCAAAAAACTTAACGTCTAATAAACGTGCCACATTGTCAGCACGCTCCAGCGCTGTGCCCAAAGCTACGAAGCTATAAGCATTGTCGCGCGGCATGGTGCCAGCGGTGACGCCGCGGGTCAAATGTGCGCGGTGTTTTACCCATTCAAAAAACGCTGGCATGTCTTTTGCCCATGCATCGTTTTCTAAACGTGCTTGCAGTTCTAGCCAAGTCACATTGATAGTTTCCCACAGCTCTGTCGTGATCGCGCCACGCACGGCGCGTGCATTTTCTCGCGCAGCATACAAAGCGCTGTAAATGCTAGAACCATTGGTGGCATCGGTGACCATGAATCGCAGTACAGAATCGCTGCTCAAAGCACCATGAACGGCTTCATAAGCGGGGACAAGTTCTGAAATAACTAACACAGCGCGCGCCGCTTGGCCACGCTGCAGCTCGCTGCGACCACCGGCTAGCAAGCTGCTTTGCAAGTGAATATCGAGCATGCGGGCCGTGTTTTCAGCTCGCTCGGTGTACCTTGCCATCCAAAACAAATGATCAGCGGTTGAACTTAACATGTTGTGACTCCATTCCCGGTGTTGGCTTTCCTCATTCTGATCGTTCTCATTCTTTTCACCTCTCTAAAACCCAAGTGTCTTTGGTGCCGCCACCTTGTGACGAGTTCACCACCAACGAGCCTTCTTCTAGCGCCACGCGGCACAAGCCCCCTGGCACCAGCTTGGTTTCTTTGCCGCATAGTACATAGGGCCTCAAATCAATGTGCCTAGGTGCAATTCCACTGTCTACAAAGGTGGGGCAGGTGGACAGAGATAGCGTTGGCTGCGCAATATAGCCTTCGGGTTTGGCAATCACACGTGCACGGAAGTCTTCTATTTGAGCTTTTGTAGAAGCCGGCCCCACCAACATGCCATAACCGCCAGCGCCATGCACCTCTTTCACCACCAAACTAGCTAAATTAGCCAACACGTACGACAAATCTTTAGGTTTTCGGCACTGGTAAGTCGGCACATTGTTCAAAATGGGTTCTTCACCAAGGTAAAACTTGATGACTTCGGGGATAAAAGGGTAGGTCGATTTATCGTCGGCTATGCCAGTGCCCACCGCATTCGCCAAGCTCACACGGCCGGCGCGGTAAACCGACATCAAGCCAGGCACGCCCAAGCTGGAATCTGATCGAAAAACCAAAGGGTCTAAAAAATCATCGTCTATTCGACGATAAATCACATCCACACGCTGAGGGCCCTGCGTGGTGCGCATGTACAGCAAACCATCGTCGACAAACAAATCTTTGCCTTCCACCAGCTCCACCCCCATTTGCTGCGCTAGGAAAGCGTGCTCAAAATAGGCCGAGTTGTACATGCCAGGTGTCATTACCACCACATTGGGTTCATCTACACCAACTGGTGCGCTGCTGCGAAGTGTTTCAAGTAGCAAGTCTGGGTAGTGTTCGATTGGCGCAATCGGCATCGAACTGAAGGCTTCGGGGAACAAGCGCATCATCATTTTGCGGTCTTCCAGCATGTACGATACGCCTGAGGGAACGCGCAAATTGTCTTCCAATACATAAAACTCGCCTTGCCCAGCACGTACGATATCTACGCCGGCAATGTGACAATAGTTGTTGCCCGCTACTTCAACGCCCTGCATTTGTGGGCGATATTGTGCATTCAAATAGATTTGCTCAGCAGGAACTACACCTGCTTTGACGATGCTTTTCTTATGATAAACATCGTGAATAAACATGTTCAACGCTTGAACACGTTGAATCAAGCCTTTCTCTAAAGTTGTCCATTCTTTGGCGGGAATGATGCGGGGAATCAAATCAAACGGAATCAATCGCTCAGTACCTGCATCATCACCATGAACCGCAAATGTGATGCCGACTTGGCGAAAAGCTGCATCTGCCTGCGCACGCTTGCTAGCCATGGCTTCAGGCGAGTAGGTTTGTGCCCATTGCTGGTAGGCTATGCAATGGTCAAGAGGCTGCTCTTTGGACTTTAGCCCGTACATTTCGTCGTAAAAAACCATGACTTCCTCTGTATACATCTGCCTATAAAATGATCATTGTGCATGATTAACATGCTTTTTAATCTCAAAAATCCTAAGTCAAAACCCTTATGTTACTTTCCAGATCAGAATCACAACTCGTCCTTATCGACTACCAAACACGCTTGCTACCCGCTATTTTCGAGAGCGACATCGTCATCGCACAAGCGCTAAAACTAGCTCACATTGCCAAACTTCTGCGCGTTCCCATCACTGGCACCGAGCAAAATCCAGACGGTTTGGGACAAAACTATGCTCCTTTACGCGCTTTGTGCGGGCAAACACTGGTCAAAACACATTTTGATGGATGTGCCGATGGGTTGGGCGATTTGCTGCGTGATATTGGTACTCCTAAGCCATCTCCCAACGCAAGAAGCATGCCTAAACACATGCAAAAAGAACCTGAAAACCAGCGTCCAACGATTGTTCTGGCTGGTATGGAAACGCATGTTTGTTTTTTGCAGACAGCGCTGTCGCTCATTGAAGAGGAGTTTGATGTGTGGGTCGTGACCGATGCTTGCGGGTCGCGCACTGAGAAAAATCGAGATGCTGCGTTTGATCGTTTAGCAGGTAACGGTGCGGAGTTAGTGACGGTCGAAATGGTTGCTTTCGAGTGGCTTGAGTCGTCAGATCATCCGCAATTCAAGGCGGTTTTGGATTTGCTTAAATAATTTTTACCGTTATTTAACTCTACGATACAGCAACACATCTTCGTTGTCATCCGATGGCCGACGCACTTTAGTCACAAAGCGCCACATTGTCATGTTGAGAAAGGTTAGATTTTTCTCAATATCTGCATCTACAATTAACCAAGCACACCCTTCGTCTTGCGTGGTGCTATGCGTTTCAACCGATGCTGGCAAACTTTGCTGTTCTGGTTTGAATAATTGCAACTTCAAGGGACCATGGTAGGCAAAAGCAGCTGCTTGGCCTGGGTTTAAACCATAAATTTGAACGCAAGATTGTGTGCCAGTCGTCTCCACAACGCGATGCACCAAAGGTGCGTAGCTGCGTGCAAAGTCCAACATCGGTAACCACAGCGTCATCAACAAAAGCCAACATAGTGCCGTGCCGCCAGCTGGTAGCACCATGCTTTTCCACATCGCCGTGCGGTGCCGTCCCACACGCCAAACAACCAAGTACAACCAAGCCAACGTACCCAAAATAGCCACAATAAATGGCAGCCACGAAAAGCTGGGTACAAAGCCAGGTACCATTTTGTTGATGAATAGCAGGGCTTGAGAGGAAACGCCTGATTGCATCGCTAGCCAAATCCCCCAAATCAACAAGCTGACCACGCTGAAGAAAAACAGAGTGAACCAGTCGATCAAGGCAGACAACCGTCTCTCAAGTGTAGGCAACGCGAAAGCGGCGAGGGTAGCAAGCGCCGGCAGGCTGAGCAGCAAAGCTCGATCTGACGTGCGGGTGAATAGCATCGACAAGACGCCAACGCCAATAAACAACAAAGGTAATGTGACGTGCAAGCTGCTGAATTGCCGGCGCCAACGCCACAGCGTCCACAAAGCCAGCGGCCAAGCCGGCCAAGCAAACCATAAGAGAAGGCGGCTGATTGCTTGCGCCTCTAGCCAGGTCGCGATAGGTAATGATGCACTAAATCGCCATAGATTCAAAATCGTTGCAAGTACCGCCGCACAAACGATACAAAACACCATCCAAACACTGTATTTCAAGCGATCAGCGCGCTCAAACACATCGCGCTTGTTGTCTTCAAATTGACGGTCTGTGGCAAATATCAGCACGCTGCCCAAACCAAGCAACACCGCCAGGCTTGGTGCACCGCTTAACGTCAAACCCAGTAAGCCAAGTAAAAAAGCAACTGCGGCTGCTGCACGGTGGTAGGGCATCGCAGCCACCGCATAAAAAGTCACAGCAGTAAAGCTAACTTGCGGTAGCGCTGGTGTGGTTTCATGAGAAAACTGGGCAAGACCTAAACAGGCAATCAAGGCCAGCAAACCACCGTCTGCAATGGTGCGGGCGTAATCTTTGGGCTTGGCTTCGCCACCAAAAGCAAACACGACGGGCAGCGCACGCGGGCTTCTGGCTAAATAATAAACGCCATGCCAGGTTGCCAATAACGTCAAAGCAACCAAGGCGATGAACGGTAGCCGTACGGCAAGCGCTGGCTCTAACCAACTTGGCGTCATCTGCAGCGCCCAAGCGCCTAACCAATAGGGCAACAACGCTGAGCCTTCAGGCGCTTGGCCGAGGTACTGTGGCGCCAGCCAACTGGTATTGCCTTCAAACAGCGCTAACATAAAGCCAAAAGCCGAAACATCAGCGTTTTTCCAAGGCTCTCGCCCAATGAAACCTGGCAGAATATAAGCCAAACAAAACAACCACAACACCCGGCGCGGCAAGCGCTTGGTCACGCTTTGTGCGACGATGGCTGGGCTAGGAATGGATGTCATTGAGCTGGGAATAGTTTTTTTAGGCCAAAAAAAAGCAGCACGACAAATCGTACTGCTTTAGTTTAAACGAAGAAAGTTTAAGCTGTTGTGGCTTCTGCCGTTGCAGCCTCTGTTTTAGCAGGCGTTTTGCCGAAACGGTTACGGAAGCGCTCAACGCGGCCGCCCATGTTGTCGACAGATTTTTGCGTGCCCGTGTAAAACGGATGTGACTCGCTTGATGTATCGAGTTTGTACAATGGCAGCTCGCGACCGTCTTCCATTTTCACCATTTCTTTGGTGTTAACGCATGAACGTGTGACGAACTTGAAGTTGTTGGACAAGTCCAAAAAACAAACTTCACGGTAATTGGGGTGAATGCCTTCTTTCATATTCTTCCTTCTTCCTTTTCTTCTTCGCGATAGCGAGATCAACTTGGCCAGCCACGAAACCCTATGTCTCGCACTTGTCCGGTTAGCCCTGTATTATCGCACAGTATTACCCTTCAATACAATAGCTCAGACACAATTGTTTATGGACACAAAGCTGCAAAATACACATGATTTACCGCTAAAAGCTGCGTTCGGAACGGCTATTGTCATAGGTGCAAGCGGTGCGCTAGGAGCTGCTTTCGAGAAAATTTTGAATACAGATGAAGCTTTCAGAAGTAAATACCCCCAGGTTTTGAGTCTTTCTAGGCAAAGAAATTCGGGGCATTTACAGACGATTGACTATGCTGAGGAATCTACCATCGCACAAAGCGCCGCTTGGGCTGCAGAGCAATGCTCAGATGCACCTGCTCAACTCATCATCGTTGCTACTGGTTATTTACACAGCTTATCAACCAATGGCGAAGGTCCAGAGCGTAGTTTTCAGCACTTAGATGCCGCGTATTTAAAGCATGTGATGCTGGTCAATGCCATTGGTCCAGCCTTAGTATTGAAACATTTTGCGCCTTTGCTGTGCAAAACGGGTGACGTGCGGATTGCCTTCATTTCCGCAAAAGTAGGCAGCATTGGCGACAACGCTTTAGGCGGCTGGTATGGCTACCGCGCCTCTAAAGCAGCTTTGAATCAAATCGTCAAAACCGCAGCCATTGAGCTTGCCAGACGTAACAAACAAACGCTATGTATAGCATTGCACCCAGGCACAGTTGCCACTAAACTGAGCGAGCCGTTCAGCAAATCTGGGCTAAACGTTCGTAGCCCTGAGGTTGCCGCTGCAGAGCTGCTGCAAGTCATTCACGTACTGACTTCGTCACAAACAGGTGGTTTTTATGACTACAAAGGAGAAAAATTGCCGTGGTGACTAAATCCAAAAAATCTTTCGCTAACCCGATCGCACTGGTCACAGGCGCGTCCTC
>JANPLX010000130.1:0-8138 GCA_031422495.1 Polaromonas sp.
GTTTGTCGATACCGAGCTGTTCAGTTCTAACGCCAGCTGGACTGGCTGGCACTTAAGGTTGAACTACAAGTTCCGTTGATGACAACTGCTAAATCTGTGGTTAAAACTGCAAAATAATCTAGTAAAGTATGGGAATGACAATGCCCGTACTTACTAAAAACATGTTCCCGAAAAGACAAGACTTTCGCGCCAACACCCGACTTCGGGTTCGTTGGAGCGAGGTTGATTTGCAGAAAATAGTGTTCAATGCGCACTATTTGATGTACTTTGACACCGCTGTTGCCGACTATTGGCGTGACTTGGCTATACCTTACGAAGAAACCATGCACCAATGGGGTGGTGATTTGTATGTCAAAAAAGCCAGTGTCGAATATTTCGCCAGTGCTCGCTATGAAGACCAGCTAGATGTGATGCTCAAATGCGCCAAAGTGGGTAACTCATCGATAGTATTTGAAGGTGCGATATTCAGAGCCGACGAACTCTTGGTCACCTGTGAACTCATCTATGTTTTTGCAGATCCATCCACTCAAAAATCAAAACCTGTGCCTGACGGATTTAGAAACTCGCTGACTGCATTTGAAGCAGGTGAAGCCATGGCGACTGTCAAAACGGGTGACATACAAACATTAGGTGGGGATGCTTTTGCAATTCGGGAAGAAGTATTCGTGAACGAGCAAAGATTTGCTCTAGAGATCGAGCGTGACGAAGCTGATGCCACATCTGTCCACGCCGTCGCTTACAACCGATTCGGCAAGCCTTTGGCGACTGGTCGTTTGCTACAAAGCCACATCATTGACGGTAAAAAAAGCAGCAAAATTGGTCGCATGGCCGTGCATCGCGTCATGCGTGGCTCCAACCTTGGGCGAGACATCATGTCTGCACTGATGGCAGCTGCCAAAGCGCGCGGCGATGACGAAGTTATTATGCATTCACAATGCAGTGCTCAAAATTTCTATTTAAAACAAGGGTTTACTGCACGCGGTGTACCTTTTGACGAAGAAGGTATGCAGCATATTGAGATGTTTAAGCTACTTTAAATATCTTCAAGCAGCGCGTAAGGCAACGGTAGCAACGTCATATTTGCACCGCTTGCTGATCCCAAAGTCAGCTTTCCGCCGTTTGCTGCAGCGACTTGCATAGACACAATCGCTGAAGAGCCGCTATTCGGGTAAAAACTCGGATTTGCGGCCACTTGTACGACAGTTCCGCACGGTTGCTCTGTGTCTGATTCGTAAAAAACCTCATGTCCGACAACGGGTTGCGAGTCTTTATCACTTGAAGCATCAATCTGAACGATATAGGCGCGCCGTTTCAGTGTCCCCCTAAACTGGCTACGTGCCACCACTTCTTGGCCTGGATAGCAGCCCTTTTTGAAATTAACGCCGCCGACCGACTCGTAATTCAGCATCTGCGGCACAAAAGCCTCTACCACTGGAGCGGTGATGGTGGCAATACCGGCATGCACCTCGCCCCAGTCCCACAGCTCGGTTGAAAGCACGTCACCCACAGGTGCTGCATCATCAATTGGCGAAATATACAATGCGCGGCTTTGTCCCATAGCAGGGTGCAATGCAATGATTCTAGCGGTGTTAAATATGGCTTTAGCCGGCGTATTTATTGACTCAGTAGCTATTGATAATATAGCATTTCCGGTAAGTCCGAAGATGGCGAATTCAGCCGAAACATCCGTCAACTTCGCCTTTGCCCGCATCACAAACATGCTCAAACGCTTCAAAGTCGGTGCCAAGATATCGCGGCTGCAGATCAGGTAAATATCTGGCGTGGTTTGCGTTGCATCAACGGCAGGGCGCTTGTAAACGATGAATGACGCCTGCATCCGCCCCTTCGCATTGCAAAACGCCGCTAACCGTGATTCTTCCAATTTTTGCAGTTGCACATCGTTGGTCAGCTGACCTTGCAAAAACGATGCTGCATCCGCACCTGTGACGCGGATGATGCCCAAATGCTCAAGTTTCGCGACCCCAGAGGGTAGCTGCGTGGGTAAAAGTATGTTTTGTGTGCTTTCAGGCTTCATAGGTGAATTATCATCGTCATTCAGGGAAATTGTTCTGCGTACGGCTAATTCAGCTTATTTCCTAGCGAATAACCTTCTGTTAAAGATAAGGGTCAATTTTTCATGTTCAAGAGACTGCTCGCCATCGTCGGGCTACTGGGGATTTTTGCTGCTGCAGGCGCGGGCGCTATGGCGTGGTGGGTGAACCAGCCTTTGAGCTTGGCTTTTTCGACGGTTGAATTCACCTTGGACAAGTCAAGCACAGGCAAATCCATCGCCCAGCAAGTCGTCGAAGCGGGTGTGCAAACCCAGCCTAATTTGCTGCAGCTATGGTTTCGCGTCTCTGGCGATGCCCGCAAAATCAAAGCCGGCAGCTACGAGCTGGAAGCTGGCATCACGCCTCGCAGCTTGTTGCAAAAACTGGTGAGCGGTGACCAATCGTTCAGAACGGTGACTTTGGTCGAGGGCTGGACGTTCAACCAAGTGCGTGAAGCGCTATCAAAAGCAGAGCACCTTAGGCAAGAAACACGAGGGCTAAAACCTGAAGTTATCATGGAAAAGCTAGGTAAACCGGGCTTGAAACCTGAAGGCCGCTTCTTCCCCGACACCTACACCTACACCAAGGGCAACAGCGATTGGGTCGTTTTAAAAAGCGCTCTGCAAGCGATGAATAAAAACTTAGAAGCTGCGTGGGAGATGCGCGCGACAGATTCGCCTCTTAAATCAATGGACGATGCCTTGACGTTGGCCAGCATTGTTGAAAAAGAAACCGGCAGCCAAGCTGACCGCACTTTGGTGGGCAGCGTGTTTAACAACCGCCTGCGCATAGGCATGATGTTGCAAACCGACCCTACCGTGACTTACGGTGTTGGCATAGCACAAAACAAAGAATATGACGGCAACTGGCTGCGCGCCAAGGCCGACAACAACCCGTGGAACACCTATATGCACACCGGCCTGCCGCCCACACCGATCGCCATGCCCGGCAAAGCCGCGCTTTTGGCGGCAGTGCAGCCCAAACCCAGCAGTTACCTGTATTTTGTGGCCAAGGGCGATGGCACAGGCGTCAGCCAGTTTAGCGACACGTTGGAAGAGCACAATCGGGCAGTGAACAAATATATTCGGGGCAAATAAGTGGTGAAAAACGTGGAATCAGAGGTGAAAAGCGTGAAAGATGGTCTTTTCATCAGTTTTGAAGGTATAGATGGTGCTGGTAAATCCACGCATATTGACGCCTTAGTGGCAGCGTTTAAGTCGCAATATGGCGTTTCAAAAGTAGTTCAAACCCGAGAACCCGGCGGCACGCCACTGGCAGAAAAGTTGCGCCAGCTGATTTTGAATGACGCGATGGACGCCTTGACCGAATCATTTTTGGTCTTCGCTGCTCGACGCGACCATCTGAACCAAGTCATTGAACCTGCCTTAGCCCGTGGCGACGTGGTGTTGTGTGACCGTTTTACTGATGCCACCTTCGCCTATCAAGGCGGCGGGCGTGGTTTTGACCTCAAAACACTATCGTATTTAGAGCAAACAACCCAACAAATACGCCGGCTAGAGACAGACTTATCTCTAAATATTGACATATCGAGCATTCGGCAACCGAATTTAACCATTTGGTTTGATTTGCCCCCTGAAATCGCCGCCGAACGCCTCGCCGGTGCTCGCGTACCCGACAAATTTGAAGCCCAACCTGTTGAGTTTTTCCGCCAAGTAGCCGCAGGCTACCAACAGCGCATGGACGAGAATCCAACCCGTTTCGTTAAAATCAATTCCAACCAAAGCCGCGAACTGGTTTGGGCGGCAGTACTGCAAGCCATTGAATCTAAAGGGTTTTTAAAATCTTCTTCGCCACAAGGTAGCACGGCATGAGTGCAGAAGAAGAGCTGGTCACTGCTCCTCCCGCGCCGTGGATAGCCGCGCAAACCGAAACCCTGCTCAAACAGCGCGGCCACGCCTGGTTGCTACAAGGGCCGTCGGGCTTGGGGCAGTATGAGCTGGCTTTAGCGCTGGTCCGCGCTTGGTTGTGCGACCAACCCACAGAACACGGCGCATGTAACTCCTGCACCAGCTGCCATGCCATCGATGTTCGCAGCCACACCGACTTTTGCATTTTGATGCCCGAAACCGTGATGATTGAACTCGGCTGGCCGCTGGGTGAGAAGGCGCAGGCCGATATCGACGATAAAAAGCGCAAACCCAGCAAAGAAATCCGCATCGACGCCATGCGCGACGCTGTCGAGTTCGCCCAGCGCACCGCTGGACGAGGCAAAGGCAAAGCCATGCTGGTTTACCCCGCAGAGCGCATGAACCACATCACGTCCAACGCGCTCTTGAAAACCCTAGAAGAGCCACCGGGCGATCTCAAATTCGTCCTGGCCAGTGAAGCTGCACATCAACTGCTTCCCACCATCCGCAGCCGTTGTTTGACCCATACGATGACATGGCCATCGGCAGCAGAGTCTTTATCGTGGTTAGCAGAGCAGGGCGTGAAAAAAGCAGATGCCGAGCCACTCTTGCGTGCCGCTGGTGGCCGCCCAGCCGATGCACTGAACTTTGGCAATTCCGGTAGAAATCCCACTGATTGGCATGCCTTCCCCAAAGCCATGGCTAAGGGCGACATAGGCTTTGTGTCCAACTGGCTCCCCGCCGACCTGCTAGACGCCCAGCAAAAGCTTTGCCACGACTTACTAGCCAGCAAATCCGGCGCAGAACCCCGCTTTTTCAAACCAGCTGACCTGCCAGCGCCTGCTTCCACCCCCAGCTACAGCGCTTTGGCCGCATGGCACAAAACCCTGTCTACCACCGCCCGAACCGTAGAGCATCCGTTCAACGCTGGCTTGATGCTAGAAGCGCTGGTGAGCGGGGCGCAGCGGGCGATGGTGGCTAAAAGCGAATCTAAAACACTATAATTAATATAGCACTTTAGGCAATAAATACGCCGGCTAGAGCCAAATTTAACCCCTAAAAGTCACATTTTTTTTTAAAACACTCTATTCCCTCATGTTCACCGACTCCCATTGCCACCTCGTCTTCCCAGAGCTGATGTCCCAGTTGCCTCAAATCCGCACCGCGATGGCTGAGGCGCAGGTGACGCGGGCTTTGTGCATTTGCACGACGATGGAGGAGTTTGAGGCTGTTCACAGTTTGGCGACGAGTTATGACAACTTTTGGGCGACTGTGGGGGTGCATCCTGACAATGAGGCTAGCACTGAACCGGGTAAGGAGTTGAGAGAGCCGACGTTTGACGACTTGGTACAACGTGCCGGTTTGCCGCGTGTGGTCGGCGTGGGTGAGACAGGTTTGGATTACTTCCGCTTGGGTGACCGCTCGGTGGCCGATATGGAATGGCAACGGGAACGTTTTCGTACGCATATTCGAGCTGGCAAGCATGTAAAGAAGCCGTTGGTGATCCATACTCGTGCAGCGTCTGCCGATACTTTGGCGATTTTGCGTGAAGAACAGGGTGACCATGGAGTCTTCCATTGCTTTACCGAGACGGCAGAAGTCGCTCGTGCGGCATTAGATTTGGGCTATTACATCTCGTTTTCAGGCATTTTGACCTTCAAAACCGCGCAAGACTTGCGTGATGTGGCGGCTTTTGTGCCTATGGACCGGGTTTTGATTGAAACCGATAGCCCGTATTTAGCCCCCATGCCGCATCGCGGCAAAACCAATAACCCGTCTTATGTGCCTTGGGTAGCAAAGAAAATCGCTGAAATTAAGGGTTTAGATGTGGAAGACGTTGGGCGCGTGACCAGTACTAATTTTGACAATTTATTCGCAGGTGTTATGGCATGATAGTCAGTATGAAATTATTTCAGAAGTTTTTGAGTGCGCTGTCGATAAGTTGCCTTGTTGGGATATTTTTTACCGCAAGTTCGGTGCAAGCCGCACCAGCAGATGATTACTTTCTCGCTATTAAAAACGACAACGACGGTGCTGTGGTGACCTTGCTTTTTCGAGGTTTGGATGCCAACGTCGTTGATGGCGAGGGGCGCCATGGTTTGCATTTGGCGATGATGGAGGGTTCATTCAAAGTAGCTAAGACGCTGCTCGATTTGTCTGGTACCCAAGTTGATACCCGTAGCAAACAAGATGAAACGCCGCTGATGATTGCGGCGTTGAAAGGGCATACTGCATTCGCCAAACGGATGATCGCGCGCGGCGCTGATGTGAATAAAACTGGCTGGACGCCGCTGCATTACGCTGCTACCAGCGGGCACTTGGAAATGATCAAGCTGCTGATTGATGAGCATGCCTATATCGACACCGAATCGCCGAATCAAAGCACGCCCTTGATGCTAGCTGCGATGTATGGCACAGAAGCGGCTGTCAAACTGCTGCTGCAAGAAGGTGCAGATCCAAGTGTCAAAAACCAGCTGGGTTTAAACGCCGCAGATTTTGCTGCCAAGGCTGAGCGCATAGATTTGGCGCGGTTTTTAGACAAGCTAGCCAACGAAGGCGTGAACCCAAAAACGGGTGAAGTTGTAGAAAAGAAAGCGACTTCGGTTGCTGCATCTCAGACTGTAGCGACTACCCCAGCATCTATAACGTCAACTAACTCGACAAGAAAACCATTAGCCCCGCCTAGCTACGCCGCCAAGTCAGAGTTAGCGCCGAATGGCAGAATCTATGCCGCCATCAACTTTGGCAACCCCATTTTGGCCGTTAAAAACCCAGCGACGGGTGAACCCGCTGGCGTCTCAGTCGATTTGTCGCGTGAGTTAGCGCGTCGCTTGGGCGTATCGGTTCAACTCGTCACGTTTGATTCGGCAGGTAAAGTGGTTGAGGCTTTGAAAGCAGGTACTTTAGACATTGCATTCGTGGCAATCGACCCTGCACGTGCTGTTGATATCAGTTACAGCGCGGCTTATGTGGTGATTGAAGGCGCGTACATGGTTGAGCAAAATTCGCCGATTCGTAGCAATGAAGAAGTTGATCGACCCGGTATTCGCGTCGCCGTGGGTGCGGGCAGTGCTTACGATTTGTACTTGGCGCGCGAGTTAAAGCAAGCCAAGCTGGTGCGCGCGCCTACATCGCCAACGGTTGTTGACACGTTTTTAGCGCAAAAACTAGAAGTTGCAGCGGGCGTGAAGCAGCAGTTAGAAGCCGATGCAAAAAGATTACCAGGATTGCGTTTGCTGGATGGCCGTTTCATGGTCATCAACCAAGCCATGGGCACACCCGTGGGTCGTAACGCTGGCGCTGCTTACTTGCGTGATTTCGTTGAAGAAATGAAAGCGACTGGCTTTGTGGCGCAAGCTTTGGTGCGGCACAAAATTGAAGGCGCAGCGGTTGCGCCTTTGTCGCCCTAAATTCGCAGTTTTATCCGCCTCTACGCATCATCTCAAAGAACTCTGAGTTGTTCTTCGTCGCGCGCATTTGCTTGAGCACCATCTCCATAGATTCGATCTCGTCCATGTTGTACATGAACTGACGCAGGATGCGGGTTTTTTGCAGAATCTCGGGGGCGAGCAACAGCTCTTCACGGCGGGTGCCGCTGCGGTTGAGTTGGATACTTGGGAACACGCGTTTTTCGTACAAACGGCGGTCCAGATGGATTTCCGAGTTGCCAGTGCCTTTGAATTCTTCAAAAATCACCTCGTCCATACGGCTACCAGTGTCAATCAATGCAGTGGCGATGATGGTCAGCGAACCGCCTTCATCGACGAGCGCCCAGAAGAGGTGACCGAGATGCAGCGCACCGTCAAAGGCGAGGTGATTGCCTCAACTTTCGACGAGCCCGCCGCCCGCCACGTGCACGTTGCCGAAATGGTGATCGAACGCGCCAAGCGCCTGGTTGAACTGGGCAAAGACGTGGTGATTTTGCTGGACTCCATCACCCGCCTGGCCCGGGCCTACAACAACGTGCTGCCTTCGTCCGGGAAGGTGCTGACCGGCGGCGTCGACGCCAATGCACTACAGCGCCCGAAGCGCTTTTTTGGCGCAGCCCGCAAAATTGAAGAAGGTGGCAGCCTGACCATCATCGGCACGGCTTTGGTGGACACCGGTAGCCGGATGGACGAGGTGATTTTTGAAGAGTTCAAAGGCACCGGCAATTGCGAAATCCACCTGGACCGCCGTTTGTATGAAAAGCGCGTCTTCCCGGCGATTCACCTGAACC
>JANPLX010000131.1:0-6130 GCA_031422495.1 Polaromonas sp.
GTTTGCATGGGCACAAGCCTACCCTAACAAACCCGTTCGCATGATCGTTCCTTTCCCCGCAGGCGGTGCGACTGATTTATTTGCCCGCGTGTTGTCACAAAAACTAGGTGAAAAATTAGGCAATTCAGTGGTTGTTGAAAACCGACCAGGTGCAGGCGGCACGATTGGCTCAGATCTGGTGGCTAAAGCAACTCCTGATGGTTATACCTTGCTCTTAGCCACCTCAAGTACGCATTCCATAGGGCCCAGTTTGAACCCGCGTATGCCGTATGACGCTGTGCGCGATTTCACGCCTATCGTGCATGTGGGTAACGCACCCAGCATCATGCTTGTGCCAAACAATTCGCCAGCAACCAGCGTTCAATCTTGGATTGAGTATGCCAAAAAGAATCCCGGTAAGCTGAATTACGCCTCAAGCGGCAATGGCACGATCGTGCATTTAACAGCTGAGTTGTTTAAATCGCAGGCAGGGCTTTTCATCGTGCACATTCCTTACAAAGGCACGGCTTTGGCAATTCCTGATTTGACCAGTGGCAAGCTAGATGTGATATTTGACTCTTTGCCTACAGGGCTACCCCATGTACGCGATGGCCGCTTGCGTGCATTAGGGGTAACGACAGCTAAACGTTCACCGCTCGCTCCCGATATTCCTGCGATTGCCGATATCTTGCCCGGTTTTGAGTCCAACACCTGGTTTGGGCTTTATGGCCCCAAAGGTTTACCAGCGGATGTGCAACTCAAAATAAACGCTGCGATCAACCAAGCTTTGGTTGATACAGAGATCAAAGACAAATTAGCACGATTAGGTATTGAGCCCGTAGGCGGCACTAGCCAACAGTTTGCAACCATGGCGACAGCAGATGCTGCGAAGTGGAAGAAAATGATAATTGAAAGAAAGATCACAGCCGAATGACATTTAATTTTTCCACACCCTATACGTCAGCACGACTACCTGTTTTTGCGCGAAACGTCGTTTCCACCTCTCATCCGCTAGGCGCGCAAGCAGGATTGCGTATATTGCAGCAGGGCGGTAACGCGGTTGATGCCGCTATTGCCACAGCAGCAGTGATGGCGATTGTTGAACCTGTCAGCAATGGTTTGGGTAGCGATGCATTTTGCATCATATGGGATGGTAAAGAACTACATGGATTGAACGCTTCAGGCCGTGCCCCTGCAGCGTGGACGCCCGAATATTTCAAAAATAAATATGGTAGTGAAGCTGCCACGCCGCCCAAGCGCGGGATTGATTCCGTCACCGTGCCAGGCGCTGTGAGTAGCTGGGCAGCGATGAGCAACAAATTCGGCAAGCTGCCTTTTGCCGATTTGATGCAAAGTGCCATTGAAGTGGCCGAGCGCGGCTATTTGCTGCCTATCGTTGTGCAAGGCAAGTGGCAAGCGCCATTGGCTGAGATTGGGCATTTACCCGGCTTTGCGCAGAGTTTTCTGCCGCATGGCCGTGCGCCAAATATTGGTGAGCTTTTCAAGTTTCCAGCTGCAGCTAAAGCATTGCGTGCTATTGCTGCTACCAAAGGGGAAGCGTTTTATAAAGGCGAGATCGCTGCAGCGATAGAGAAATTTTCAACAGAAAACGGGGGCAGCTTAAAAGCCAGCGACATGGCAGCGCATACCGTTGATTGGGTCAAACCGATTGCTAAAAACTACCGTGGATACACGCTACATGAAATCCCGCCGAACGGGCAGGGCATCGCGGCCTTGATTGCATTGGGCATTTTGGAGCATTTTGATTTATCAGGTTTGGACGCAGATGGGGTGGATGCACAACACTTGCAAATCGAAGCCATGAAACTTGCGTTTGCAGACACCTACAAGTATGTGTCCGATGCTGACACGATGAATGTCGCTGTTGAACAAATGCTAGACGATAACTATTTAGCCTCACGCGCCAAGTTGATAGACCGTAACAAAGCGCAAGACTTCAAAGCGGGTAACCCGGTCAAAGGCGGCACGATTTATCTGACTGCTGCGGACGAATCCGGCATGATGGTCAGTATGATTCAAAGCAACTATATGGGCTTTGGCTCGGGTTGTGTGGAGCCTACCTTTGGCATCAGCTTGCAAAATCGCGGTCATGGCTTCAGTTTGAACGCTGGGCCGAACCAAGTGGCACCTAACAAGCGCCCGTTTCACACCATCATCCCGGCATTTTTGACCAAAGACGGTCAGCCAGTGATGAGTTTTGGCGTCATGGGTGGCAACATGCAGCCGCAAGGCCATATGCAAACGCTGGTGCGGATGTTGGACTACAAACAAAACCCGCAAACGGCTTGTGATGCGCCGCGCTGGCGTTTCAATACAGGCTTGGACATCAATGTCGAATCAACCATGCCTGCCGGCACCGTGCAGGGTTTGCAAGCACGTGGTCACCACGTCAGCGTGATCAACGACTCATACCAAGACTTTGGCGCTGGCCAGTTTATTTGGCGCATGGGCGACCCAGCTATCGAAGGCTATATGGCCGCGAGCGACCCGCGCCGAGATGGGCAAGCGGCAGGGTATTGAATCTCATGAACGTGCTGTCATGTCGCTTACTGCGGATTTCAGCACTTTTGGTATTGCTCGGTTTACTGTTCAGCAGTGGTGTTGCTCTGGCGCAAGGCTGCCCACAGGCCGACAACGTCAACCGTGTCGATGCGCAAACTGAGTGTTTAACCATTCAAACAACAAAAAAGTTTCCAAAATCTGCAAAGACTCAAAAAGCACGTAATTTACTGGTTTATTTGCACGGCGACAGCAGCCGTGGCGGTTTGTTTGACCGCCATTTCAAATATTTCACGTCCTTTGCAAGTGCAGACACCGTGTTCGTCGGCATGATTCGTCCGGGTTATACCGATTCCAAGAAAAACGCCTCTAGTGGCGACAAAATGGGCGGCGGTGACAGCTACACGGCCCACAATGTCGATGCAGTGGCCAATGCTTTGCAAGCGTTAAAGGTTAAATACAGTGCGCAGCACTTGGTGGTGGTGGGTTTTTCAGGTGGTGCCGCGACAGCTGGCGTGATCTTAGGCCGACACCCAGCTCTGATAGACAAAGCCGTGCTGATCGCCTGTCCCTGCGACCTGAATGTTCGCCGGCAAGGCTGGAAAAAAAGCGCTAGACGCAGTATTTCGCCGCACGAAGTGTCAGACAGCGTTTTCCAAACCGCGCAAGTCACGGCAATCACAGGCGATGCAGATACCAACACCACACCCGAGCAAGTCACAGGTTACATCGCCACCTTGCAAGCGCAAGGCGTCAAAGCTCGCTACATTGAAATACCCAAAGCAACGCACGACTCAGGCATACTGGGCACCGCAGTGCTGCAAGATGTGGTTTTATCCCATTTACTGCGAAAATAATCAGGAAAGCGCCTAATTACATCTATTTTAGGCTGTAGCCGGCGTATTTATTGCCTAGTTAGCTATTAAAAATATAGCAAAATGATTCGTTAATACATCTAATAATGCAAGAAATACAGTCAAAACGTTTCGCAACTGGCTTGATGCTCGCCATTGTGGGCTCCATCGCTTTCAGTGGCAAAGCCATCATCGTCAAGCTGGCTTACCGCTATGGGGTCGATGCAGTGACCTTGATTATGTACCGCATGCTCTTCGCACTTCCCATTTTTGCAGTGATGGCGTGGTGGGCTAGCCGCGGTAAAGAAGCTTTGACGCGCAACGATTGGCTAGGCGTACTTGGGCTGGGTTTTACGGGCTATTACTTGGCCAGTTACTTGGATTTTGCAGGCTTGGCCTACATCAGCGCGGCTTTAGAGCGGCTGATTTTGTACCTCAACCCCACCTTGGTGCTGCTTTTGGGCTGGTTTTTATACCAAAAACGCATGTCATCCCTGCAAATCCGGGCGATGGCGCTGAGTTACGCTGGGATTTTGCTGGTTTTTGGGCATGAAATTAACATTCAAGCGATTAATAATTCAGATACTGCTTTGGGCGCGCTGCTGGTTTTCGGCAGTGCTGTGAGCTATGCGATTTACCTTAGCTACAGCGGAGAAATGGTGAAAAAGCTGGGCTCAATGCGCTTGGTCGGCTTAGCCACTACGGTGGCATGTTTGCTGTGCATCGCGCAGTTTTTGATTTTGCGTCCCATAAACAGCATGGCGGTTGCGCCGCAGGTGATTTGGCTGTCTATCCTCAACGCGACGCTGTGCACTGCCGTGCCCGTTCTGGCGGTGATGATGGCGATCGAGCGTGTTGGTGCGCCCTTGACCGCGCAAACCGGCATGATTGGCCCACTGTCGACGATATTGATGGGGGTGTTTATCTTGGGGGAGCCATTGAATGCATGGATCATCGCGGGCACGGTGCTGGTGCTGGGGGGCGTGTATCTGGTGTCGCGCAACCGACCCATTGCCGTTGAATGAGTGGTGATTTCAGGCACAATCATGGTGGGCATTACCGTAAGCATGCCTTCTATTCGAAGAATAAACTTTAATAGCAATGATTGTCTGAGGAGATAAAAGAATGGATTTAGGAATTGCAGGCAAATGGGCGCTGGTGTGTGGCGCTAGCAAAGGCTTGGGTTTGGGATGTGCTCAGGCTTTATACGCAGAGGGTGTTAACGTCGTACTGGTTGCTCGTGGCTTAGCAGTATTACAACAATCCGCTATTGATTTAATAGCTACTCAGGCAATAAAAACGCCGGCTAAACCCCAATTTGAGGGTAAAAATTCACCAATTCAACCCAAAGTTCTGTTTGTTGCCGCAGATATCACCTCCGAAGCGGGTCGCGCCGCAGCGTTTTCAGTCGATGGCGGGCCGGGTAAAGACTTTGACATCGTGGTTACCAACGCAGGCGGCCCACCGCCAGGAGACTTTCGCAATTGGGAACGCGAAGACTGGCTCAAAGCGGTGGACGCCAATATGTTGACACCGATTGAGCTGATCAAAGCCACCATCGACGGCATGGCAGCGCGTGGTTTTGGCCGCGTGGTGAACATCACTTCCAGCTCGGTTAAAGCACCTATTGAGATTTTGGGGTTGAGCAACGGCGCACGTAGCGGTTTGACTGGTTTTGTCGCAGGCATTGCCCGAAATAGCAATTTGGTGGCTAATAACGTCACCATCAACAACTTGCTACCGGGAACGTTTGACACCGACCGCATCAAAACCACCCTTCAAGGCCAGGCCACAAAAACGGGGCAGAGCTTGGAAGATGTACGTGAAGCACGCCGCAAAACCATTCCTGCCAAGCGTTTTGGCAACCCAGCTGAATTTGGTGCGGCTTGTGCATTTTTGTGCAGCCAGCAGGCCAGCTATATCACGGGTCAAAATATTTTGACAGATGGTGGTGCATATTCGGGCACTTATTAATTTTTAGAATTTTAGTTTTTAGCCTTATTTTTATTAATTTCGGGAGACAAAACCATGAGCACTATCCTTTCCAAAACAGTTCAAATCGACAAAAACGGCGGTCCAGAAGAACTCAAACTCGTCGAACTTGAAGTTGGTGAACCCGGCCCAGGCCATATTCGCATCAAACACCATGCCATTGGCTTGAACTTCATCGATGTGTATCAGCGTAGCGGCGTTTATGCTTTGCCTATGCCGTTGAGTTTGGGTATGGAAGGTGCTGGAATCGTCGAAGCCGTGGGCGAGGGTGTGACCCACCTCAAGGTCGGCGACCGCGCCGCTTATGCCGCCAACCCGCCAGGCAGCTACAGCGAGCGCCGCGTCATGCCCGCTATGTGCGTTTGCAAGTTGCCAGATGCCATCAGTTTCGAAACTGGCGCTGCGATGATGCTCAAAGGTTTAACCTCCCAGTATTTGCTACGCCGTACGCTGCCACAAGGCGGCTTGCAAGCCGGTGATTTTGTGCTGTTTCACGCGGCAGCCGGTGGTGTTGGCTTGATTGCTTGCCAGTGGGCGAAGGCGCTGGGTTTGCAGTTGATTGGCACGGCAGGGTCGGACGCCAAATGCGCCTTGGCCAAAGAACACGGCGCAGCATTCACCATCAACTACAACACCGAAGATTTTGCAGCGCGGGTGAAAGAAATCACCGCTGAAGCGAACGCCGCCAAAGGTCTCAAGCCAGGCGTCAAGGTCGTTTATGACTCGGTTGGCAAAGACACGTGGGACAAATCGCTGGATTGCTTGTTGCCCTTCGGTTTGATGGC
>JANPLX010000132.1:0-26043 GCA_031422495.1 Polaromonas sp.
GTTAAAGTGCCTCCGTTGGCCAATCGACATGTCCGCATAAGGACAGCGAGGAAGCAACGCAGCGGGAGCTGGCGTTGACTTCAAAACTCTTAAGTGTTGAAACCAAGGCCTGCTCTCTTCATGCGATTAAACATTCGAGGAGATAAACATCATGACAGGCAATTCCGCGCTAATTTTGGCGCTCGTTTGCGGACTGATCGCCGTGGGATACGGCTTTTGGGCTCGCAGTTGGATTCTTTCCCAAGACGCCGGTAACCCGCGCATGCAAGAGATTGCAGCCGCGATTCAAACCGGTGCTGCTGCGTATTTAGCGCGCCAGTACAAAACCATCACCATCGTCGGTGTGGTTTTAGCAGTTTTGATTTTCTTCTTCTTAGACAGCATGTCTGCCGTTGGCTTCATCATCGGCGCGCTATTGTCTGGTTTGTGCGGCTTTATTGGCATGAACGTATCGGTCAAAGCCAACGTGCGCACGGCTCAGGCGGCAACCAAAGGCATTGGCCCTGCACTTGACGTTGCGTTTCGCGGCGGCGCTATCACTGGCATGCTGGTAGTTGGTCTGGGCTTGTTAGGCGTGACTGCGTTTTACTGGTTCTTGGTCGGCAACGGCAACATGACGCCAGATAAAAACTTGGCCAAAATGCTGAATCCGCTGATTGGTTTTGCATTCGGCTCGTCGCTGATTTCGATTTTTGCCCGTTTGGGCGGCGGTATTTTCACCAAAGGCGCTGACGTCGGTGCGGACTTGGTGGGCAAAGTGGAAGCTGGCATCCCAGAAGATGACCCACGCAACCCTGCCGTGATTGCCGACAATGTGGGCGACAACGTGGGTGACTGCGCTGGTATGGCTGCCGATTTGTTTGAGACCTATGCTGTCACACTGATTGCGACCATGGTTTTGGGCGCTTTGCTCGTCACTGGCGCAGGTACGGCGGCTGTGGTTTATCCATTGGCTCTCGGCGCTGTTTCTATCATCGCTTCCATCATTGGCTGCTTCTTTGTCAAAGCGTCACCTGGCATGAAAAACGTCATGCCTGCGTTGTACAAAGGTTTGGCAGTGGCAGGCGGTTTGTCATTGATCGCTTTTTACTTTGTAACCACTTGGCTGATGCCAGATAATTCGATCAAAGCTGCTGGTAGCCAAATGGCGCTGTTTGGTGCTTGTTTTGTGGGCTTGGCGCTCACGGCAGCCTTGGTTTGGATCACTGAGTACTACACCGGCACGCAATACGCGCCTGTGAAGCACATTGCTGCTGCGTCAACAACAGGCCACGGCACCAACATCATTGCCGGCTTGGGCGTATCTATGCGTTCTACCGCTTGGCCGGTGATTTTTGTGTGTATCGCTATCATGGCGGCTTACTCATTGGCTGGTTTGTACGGTATCGCCATTGCGGCAACGTCCATGTTGTCCATGGCGGGCATCGTGGTGGCTTTGGACGCTTACGGCCCTATCACTGACAACGCTGGCGGTATCGCTGAAATGGCCGAAATGCCTAAGAGCGTTCGCGACGTCACCGACCCGCTGGATGCTGTCGGCAACACCACCAAAGCCGTGACCAAAGGCTACGCGATTGGTTCAGCTGGCTTGGCGGCATTGGTTCTGTTTGCCGATTACACACACAAACTGGAAGCTTACGGCAAGGCCATTAGCTTTGATTTGAGCGACCCGATGGTCATCATCGGCCTGTTTATCGGCGGTTTGATTCCTTACCTCTTTGGCGCGATGGCGATGGAAGCTGTAGGCCGCGCTGCGGGCTCAGTCGTCGTTGAAGTACGTCGCCAGTTTGCTGACGGCGCGATCATGGCTGGCCAGCGCAAGCCTGACTACAGCGCCGCTGTTGACATGCTAACCTCTGCCGCTATCAAAGAGATGATGATTCCATCGCTCTTGCCAGTGGTAGTGCCAATTTTGGTCGGCTTGGTACTTGGGCCAAAAGCCTTGGGTGGC
Source organism: Polaromonas sp. (assembly GCA_031422495.1). GTDB lineage: Bacteria > Pseudomonadota > Gammaproteobacteria > Burkholderiales > Burkholderiaceae_C > Aalborgiella. The sequence goes on from JANPLX010000132.1 coordinate 1,952, forward strand.
TTGCTGATGGGTACGATTGTGACCGGCTTGTTCGTAGCGATTTCGATGTGCACCGGCGGTGGCGCTTGGGACAATGCAAAAAAGTACATTGAAGACGGTAACCACGGCGGTAAAGGCTCGGAAGCACACAAAGCAGCTGTGACTGGTGACACCGTGGGCGACCCGTACAAAGACACGGCTGGCCCAGCGATCAACCCACTGATCAAAATTATCAACATCGTGGCGCTTTTGATTGTGCCTTTGATGATGTCAATCCATGGTGGCAAAGCGCCTAGTGCCACAGCTGTGATTGCTCCTGTAGCTGTCGTTGCAGCACCCGTTGCTGCCTCACCTGCCGCAGCAGCAGTACCGCCGGTAGCAACCCCAGCTGCCCCAGCTGCCAAGTAATCGTGCGGTTTGGAAATGACCGTTCAGTTATAGCGGTCTAATTAACGGAAAATAGCCCACTTTGGTGGGCTATTTTTTTGCCCACATTTTTACGTCTATTTGCTTGAAAATCTCAAGTTGTCATAGATTCGATAGATAATTAGCTTTCATTATTGAAAATCATAAAAATGACTCAAAGACAAAATAGCTACACCTACGAAGAACTCATAGACTGTGGGAACGGCATAACATTTGGTGAAGGCAATGCCAAATTGCCGCTTCCACCAATGCTGATGTTTGACCGTATCGTTTCCATCACATCTGACGGTGGCAAGCATGGCAAAGGACAAATCATTGCCGAGCTCGACATTCGGCCAGATTTGTGGTTTTTTGATTGTCACTTCAAGGGTGACCCTGTCATGCCAGGCTGCTTAGGCCTAGATGCCATGTGGCAATTGATTGGATTCTTCTTAGGCTGGAGTGGCGGACCTGGTCGAGGCCGCGCGCTTGGTTCTGGCGAGATTAAGTTCACTGGCGAAGTATTACCGACTGCAAAGTTAGTGACCTACCGCATTGACCTCAACCGCCTTGTTATGCGCAAATTGGTCATGGGCGTGGCCGATGCGACTTTAGAAGTTGATGGCAAAGAAATTTATGCAGCTACGGATTTAAAAGTTGGCTTATACACCAGTAAAACCAACCAAGCTTATTAAATTTATTCAATAATAGGATTACACATGCGTCGCGTCGTCGTCACCGGAATGGGTATTGTTTGCAGCATAGGCAACAACAAAGTGGAAGTATTAGACAGCTTGCAAGCGGGTCGCTCTGGCATCACGTTTCAACCCGAATATGAAAAGCAAGGTTTGCGTTCGCATGTAGCGGGTTCAGTCAAAAATCTAGATGTTGAAGCTTTAATTGACCGCAAATTAATGCGCTTCATGGCCAATGGTCATGCTTACGCTTGGATAGCCATGCAAGAAGCTATTGCAGATGCAGGTTTGCCAGAAGACCAAGTATCTAACCTGCGTACAGGTTTGATTGTGGGTGCGGGTGGTGCATCACACGAAAGTATCTCTGCTGGCATCGACACTTTGCGCGAAAAAGGTGTTAGGCGTGTTGGACCCTACATGGTGACCAAAGCGATGGCTAGCGGCGTGTCGGCATGTTTGGCGACTGGTGCAAAAATCAAAGGTGTGAATTACAGCATCAGCTCAGCCTGCGCAACCAGTGCACACTGCATTGGTGCGGGTGCTGAGCAAATTCAATTGGGTAAACAAGACATTGTTTTTGCTGGTGGTGCTGAGGAAGAGCATTGGACGCTGTCATTCATGTTTGACGCAATGGGTGCGCTTTCTAGCAAGTACAACTCAACACCTGATAAAGCTTCTCGTACTTATGACACAGATCGTGATGGCTTTGTCATCTCAGGTGGCGGGGGTATTTTGGTGCTAGAAGAGTACGAACATGCCAAGGCGCGTGGTGCAAAAATCTACGCTGAATTGGTCGGCTATGGCGCAACGTCTGACGGCTACGACATGGTTGCACCATCAGGTGAAGGTGCGCAGCGTTGTATGCAAATGGCATTGCTAGATCCGAATGGCAAAGATGTCGGTCAAGTTGACTACGTAAATACCCACGGCACCAGCACGCCCGTGGGCGATGTGAAAGAAATTGAAGCGATTCGTGCCGTGTTTGAAAATAAAACGTATAAAGTGCCGCACATTGCATCCACCAAATCATTGACAGGGCACGCTTTGGGAGCAGCTGGGGTGAATGAAGCGATTTACACTTTGTTGATGATGGAAAACAAGTTCATCGCGGCTTCTGCGAATATTGACAATCTTGATCCTGCTGCAGAAGGCTTGCCGATTGTTCGACAGCGTATCGACAATGTGAACATTCAAACGGCGTTGTCGAACAGCTTCGGCTTTGGTGGGACAAATGCTACGTTGACATTTTCACGCAAAGGTCTGTAAAGTGACGTCAAAACGCATCATCGTTTTGCATGACGAGCGTCAAGCTAAGCAAGCTGAGTCGCCGCTAATGCAACTCGGCAACTTAAAACCAGTTGTAGCCAACGGTTTGTTAGCGGATCAGTTAGGGCGCCAACTTCACGACTTACGCATCAGCGTGACGGATCGTTGCAATTTTCGTTGCAGCTATTGCATGCCCAAAGAGGTCTTCGACAAAAACTACACGTATTTGCCGCATTCATCACTGCTAACGTTTGAAGAAATCACGCGTTTGGCACGCGTGTTCATGTCGCATGGGGTGCGAAAAATCAGACTGACTGGCGGTGAGCCGTTACTGCGGAAAAACCTTGAAGTGCTGATTGAACAATTGGCCGCGCTGAGAACGCAAGATGGTGACAAGTTAGATTTAACGCTAACGACGAATGGATCTTTACTCGCTAAGAAAGCGATTGCACTCAAAGCCGCCGGTTTACAACGCGTCACAGTAAGTTTGGATGGACTTGATGATGCTGTGTTCCGTAGCATGAACGACGTGGATTTCCCCGTCGCAGACGTTTTAGCTGGCATCGAGGCTGCGCGACAAGCTGGCTTAGGTTTAGATAAACTCGGTAACTTTAGCGGTATCAAAATAAACATGGTGGTCAAGCGCGGCACAAATGCTGATCAGATTTTGCCTATGGCTAGGCACTTCAGAGGCACGGGCATGGTGCTGCGTTTCATTGAATACATGGATGTGGGTGCCACCAATGGCTGGCGTATGGATGATGTATTGCCGTCTTCAGAGGTCATCAAACTCATTCAAACTGAAATGCCCTTGGTTCAACTAGAAGCATCGCAGGCTGGCGAGACAGCGCAGCGCTGGGGCTATGCCGATGCGCAAGGCAAACACGACGCTAGCTTGGGTGAAATTGGTGTCATCAGTAGCGTCACACAGGCTTTTTGCAGCGATTGCAACCGCGCCAGATTATCGACCGAAGGTAAACTGTATTTATGCTTGTTTGCCAGTCAAGGCTATGACTTGCGCCCTTTACTACGCGATGCCACCTTGAATGAAGCAAGTGATAGCAGCAAAGATGCAACGATAACCACAGCACTTGCACATATTTGGCAGGGTAGAACGGATAGATACTCAGAATTACGCAGCAGCATGCCTGCAGATACTTCATCTGCAGCAGATTCGCCCAAGCGCGTTGAGATGAGCTACATTGGTGGATAAAAGCGAGATCACTGGGATCGTGCTTGCTGGTGGTCGCGGTAGCCGCATGGGCGGAATCGATAAAGGATTGCAGCTCTACAAAGGCATAGCCCTAGCGAAACATGCTATTCAACAGTTGCAGCCACAAGTTGGGGTCATGTTGATCAACGCTAACCGCAACTTAGAAGAGTATGGAGCTTGGGGAAAGCAGTTTGCAGCAAACGTCATCGTCGATGATCTCGCTGACTTTGCAGGGCCTTTGGCGGGATTTTTGGTTGGTTTAGAGAAATGCAAAACGTCCTATTTGATGACGGTTCCTTGCGACACACCGCGCTTCCCAGCAGATTTAGTGAGCCGTTTGGGTGATGCTTTACTACAAAAAAATGCTGAGATCGCGATGGTGAGTAGCCCTGACGAAGTAGGTGTTTTGCGTCATCAGCCCGTATTTTGTTTGATAAAACAGGAACTTTTAGGAAGCTTAAAAGCGTTTACAGATGCAGGTGGACGAAAAATTGGTGCTTGGGCAGCACAGCATAAACTCGTACGAGTTGACTTTAACGAAACACATGACGACCCAAAAGCTTTTTTTAACGCCAATACCTTAGAAGATTTACAGCAATTGAGTGCCTATGAAAAGCATTGATCAAATCGCTGCCGAACTTGCAGGCTACGATCCTAATTCCCTCAGAGCCGATAAAGTTAATGCCTTTCTCGCTGAGCTAGTTAGCCCAGTCAAACACATTGAGACTCTTAGTTTATTCGAAGCATTAAATCGCGTTTTGGCCGAGGATGTGATTTCACCAATTAGCGTACCCCCGCATGACAATTCGGCCATGGATGGTTTCGCATTTGATGGTGCGCAGCTTGGTGACGAAAATTCGCTAGAGCTGACAGTGGTAGGAACTGCTTTCGCAGGCAAAGCATGGCAAGGATCAGTGAAACAGGGCGAGTGCATCAAAATCATGACTGGGGCAATCATGCCCGATGGCCTCGATACGGTTGTGCCGCAGGAAATGGTGACCTTTAACTCTGGAAAAACACGAATAAACATTGCTCCAAAAGTATTGCAGCTAGGAGATAACCGACGCAAAGCTGGTGAAGATTTGCAACAAGGCTCGCCCGCTTTATTAAAAGGTGCTTTGCTTGCGCCTGCTGCGCTTGGATTAATCGCCAGTTTGGGCTTAGCTACCGTCAATGTTTACCGCAAAGTACGTGTTGCTTATTTTTCTACGGGCGACGAAATACTAAGTTTAGGTGAAGCGCCACGTGAAGGCGCGGTCTATGACAGCAACCGATACACGGTTTTTGGTCTACTAACGCGCATGGGCTGTGATGTGATTGATATGGGCGTGGTGCGGGATGAACCTGCTTTGCTTGAAGCGGCTTTTGCACAAGCTGCAAACATGGCTGATGCTGTTATCACCAGCGGTGGCGTTAGTGTGGGTGAAGCAGATTACACCCGCGCCATGATGAAAAAACTGGCTTCAGAATCAACTGATGACTCTGGCGGTGTTGCTTTCTGGCGTATCGCTATGCGGCCAGGACGTCCCATGGCGGTTGGTCGCATTGGAGCCAAGTCATCGGTATTGTTTGGTTTGCCAGGCAACCCTGTAGCCGTGATGGTGACCTTCTTGGCATTTGTGCGCCCTGCACTTTTGCGTATGATGGGCTCGACTGCATCTAATCTGCCCTTACTAAAAGCGCGCAGCACAGAAGCGATTCGTAAAAAACCGGGTCGTACAGAGTACCAACGCGGTACAGTCTCAACAGCACCAGACGGAACCCTAGAAGTCAGAACTACTGGCAACCAAGGCTCAGGCGTCTTGAGTTCTATGGTGCAAGCTAATGGCTTGATAGTACTTCATCACGATCAAAGCTCAGTTGCTGTTGGCGATGAGATTGATGTGATGATGTTTGATGGCGTGATTTAAGCGCTTTAACTATAAAATCCCCGACTCAAAAAAAGAGTATCCTTTACCCAGACGATTGATACTACTTCGCTACGTATTCAGGCTGAATATTCAGCAAATGAGCCGAAGTTGGTGATAAATTCTCTACTGTTGTGTTCGCTCCAGGTATCGTTTTACGCGCAAAGATGCTGTACATGGTTGGCACCACAAATATGGTTAATAGTGTGCCTAAAGACATACCGCCAACGATAACCCAGCCGATTTGAATGCGACTCTCAGCACCTGCACCAGTCGATAATGCTAGCGGAAGTGCTCCTAAAACCATAGCGCCTGTTGTCATCAAAATAGGACGCAATCGCTGTGAAGATGCTTTGATCAAAGCTTCAGTCATTGACAAACCAGCGCTACGCAGTTGGTTGGTGAATTCAACAATCAAGATACCGTGCTTGGTAATTAAACCCACCAAGGTAATCAATCCAATTTGCGAGTAAACGTTGAGTGAGCCACCTGTCCATTGCAAAGCCAAGAGCGCACCAATCATTGACATAGGCACTGAAAGCATGATGACGAAAGGATCTATAAAACTTTCAAACTGTGCAGCTAAAACCAAGAAGATGAATAAAAGAGCCAAAGCGAATACCAAACCCAGCGAACCCTGTGAGTTTTTAAACTCACGTAAACTGCCGTTCAAATCAGTGCTGTAACCAGGTTTAAGCACTTTCGCTGCTGTGGCATCCAAAAATTCGAGCGCTTGACCTTGCGAATAGTTTGGCGCGAGATTGGCGGTGATAGAAACTGATCGACGCTGGCCAAAGTGGTTTAGCTCGCGCGGCGCAACTGATTCACGGACTTTGACCAATGCGGACAAAGGAATCATAGCTTCATTGCGACCGCGAACAAATATTTTTTCTATATCATCAGGGGTGTCTCTGCCGGAGGCTTGCGTTTGGACTATCACGTCATACTGGTCTGCATCACGTTTGTAGCGCGTGACCTGCCTGCCGCCCAGCATGGTCTCAATCGCACGTGCGACGACTTCGACACTCACACCCAGATCACTGGCTTTAGCACGATCGACATCAATTTTTAGCTCGGGTTTGTTCAAACGCAAATCAATATCAGGCGCTAGAAATCCAGGATTTTTAGCAATTTCATCCATGAATTGACGTGTCACAGCATTGAGATTTTGATAACTCTCTGACGTTACCAATACAAAGTTGATTGGTCGCTCACGGAAACCCTGACCCAACGACGGTGGCGTGATCGGAAAAGCGGTAACACCAGCTAAACTACTAAATCCAGGCTGCATTTCACGCGCGAGTTCTAGCGTCGTCTTCTTTCGTTGATCCCAATCGACAGCTCTGTAAAACACATTGGCTTGCGATACCGTAGGATTTCCAGCAGTTACAAAAATACGATCAAATTCAGGATATTTTTGTCCCATCTTTTCCATCGCGTTAACGTAGCGCGACGTGAAATCAAGTGTCGAACCATCTGGTGCATTGACCACGGCCAAGATAACGCCACGATCCTCTAAAGGTGAAAGCTCTCGCTTCATGTTGGGCAAAATCAAATAGATGGAATAAGCGCAAATCACCATCACGCCCAACACAATCCAGCGCGTGTTTAAAAAAGTTCTTTTGACGGACGCAAACATGCCCTGCTGTTGATATTTAGTATCAAAACCCGTAGTCACTAACCAGCGCAAAACGGTGGTGTAGCCATTTGTAATGCCAGTCAATACTTTTTCCATACCCCTGTCAAACCAGTTGGGGTTGGGGTTGTGTTTTAGCAGCAAGGAGCACATCATGGGCGACAAGGTCAACGCTACAAAACCTGACACAACAACCGCCCCAGCCAAAGCCAAAGCAAACTCGACAAACAAGCGTCCTGTTCTACCCGGCGTGAACGCCAGCGGCGCATAAACGGCCACCAAGGTAGCCGTCATCGTCACCACGGCAAAACCTACTTCACGCACACCTTTAATAGCTGCAGAAAATGGATCTAAACCTTCTTCTATATGTCGATAAATATTCTCTAAAACCACAATCGCGTCATCGACTACCAAACCAATCGCCAACACCAAGGCCAACAAGGTCAAGGTATTGATCGTAAAACCTGCCAACGCCATCATGGCGAATGCGCCAATCAAACTGACAGGGATGGTGATGATAGGAATGATAGAAGCACGGAATGTACGCAAGAATACAAAAATCACCAAAGCCACCAAAACGATAGCTTCAACAATCGTTTTATAAACGTTGCTGATTGATTTTTCGATAAACACCGAGTTATCGTTGGCAACGTCAATGGTCATATCCGCTGGTAAATCTGCCTTTAGTTTGGGCATCATGTCGCGTACACCTTTGGACAAGACCAAAGGGTTAGCGGTTGCTTGACGAATGACGCCGACTGAGATGGCAGACTTTCCATTCAAGCGAACAGAACTGCGCTCCTCGGCTGGTCCTTCTTGAATACGAGCAACGTCGCGCATTTTTACGGGATAACCATTGACCGTTTTGATAACAATATCTGCAAATTGCCCTGCTTTTTCTAAACTAGTTTGCGAAGTGACACTAAATTCGCGCGTACTAGATTCAATGCGACCGGCCGGGATTTCAATGTTATTCCGCCGAATGGCATCTTCCGCATCTTGCGTTGTTAATTTATAGGCAGCGAGTTTGTCGGTATCCAGCCAAACGCGCATGGCATATTTGCGTTCACCAAAAATCCGCACATCTGCAGCGCCGGTAACAGTCTGCAGCCGAGGTTTAACAATCCGATTCACCAAATCGTTGATTTGTAGCGGATTCATAGTGTCACTCGAAAATGCAAGCCAAATGACCGGAAACGCATCCGATTCGACTTTGGCAATCACAGGTTCTTCAATAGCTGCAGGCAATCGGTTACGTACGCGTGAGGTGCGGTCACGCACTTCAGCCGCCGCAGAATCAGCATCTTTTTCTAAGCGAAAGCGAACGCTGATTTGCGCTTGCTCAGCACGACTCACTGAGGTAATCACATCAACAGCATCAATGCCTGCGATGGAATCTTCCAGCGTTTTGGCAATTTGAGACTCAACAACTTCAGCAGAAGCACCAGGGTAACGCACGCTGACCGTCACCACTGGTTCGTCGATTTTCGGATATTCTCTGACAGACAATCGCGTAAAACTGACGGCGCCAATCAACAATACAAGTAGTGATAAAACCGTAGCAAGTACGGGCCGGCGTATGGAGGTTTCAGCGAGTTGCATCAGGATTTCCTCTTCATGTTCCCTTCGGGCCTTGCTCTGTTATCAGAGGACGCTTCACTCTCAAGGCAAGGGTTAGGCCCTTGCAAAACTTGCGCTGGCTTCGCTGCTGCTTTAGCTAATAACGGTGGCGTGCTGGGCATAGCGGGTACAACTGGTACTGATGCTGCGCCTTGAGCTACAGTACCAACGGGAGCCGTTGAAACAGCAGGAGTTGCAGCAGGAGGCAAAGTACTCGCTTCAGCACCAGCAGGACGACCCGCTGGTCGGCCAAGCTCAACCACTTTGACAGCTGTGCCATCTTTTTGTACGCGTTGCTGGCCAGCGGTGATGACCTCATCACCCTCTACCAAGCCTTCTAAAATTTCAACTTTTCCTGGCTTTCGAATACCGACTTTCACCTCAACACGTTGCGTTATTTTTGTTTCTTTGTCTGTGCCTTTGTCTGCACCATCGAGCAGCTTGATGACGAACTGCTTACCGCCTTGCGGAACAATGGCCTCTTCAGGGACGACGATAGCTTTGTCGCGTTCGCTAAACACCGCATTGACACGTGCAAACATGCCCGGACGTAACTGGTTTTGACGGTTGTCGATGCATGCCCGAATACCGACAGATCGGCCATTGGCATCTAACATGGGGTCAATTGCTTGTATGACTGCAGTGAATTTGCGACCTGGTAAAGCGTCCATGTCCACTTGCGCTTTTTGCCCCTTTTTAACCTTGGTTTGAAAGCGCTCTGGTAAACGAAAATCGACAAATACTGCAGCAATGTCTTCAATATTGACAATATCGCCACCGTCTTTGAGGTAATCGCCCACATTGACAGTGCGAATGCCCGTCATGCCATCAAAAGGTGCGATGATTTTGAGTCTCGATGCAGTCGCCTGCGACAACGACAATTTTGCCTGCGCTACTTCTAAATTGGCCGCGCTTTCGTCAACAGAACGTTTACTGATAAAGTTTTGCGCCACCAACTCTTGGTTGCGTTTGTGATTAGCCATTGCTATTGATAACTCGGCTTGGCTTTGCTTAACTTGAGCGACTTGTAGCTGATCATCAAACTGCACCAACAACTGGCCTTTTTTAACCCGCTCACCGTCTTTGAAATTCAGCTGCGTGATGCGACCACTTACCTCTGGGCGCAGCGTCACACCCTGGCGCGATTTCAAGCTGCCTACTGCCTGGGTGTCATCCGTCAGCTTCATGATTTCGACTTTGGCAGATTCAACAGAAGGCGGCCGTGGCGGGCCACCTGCACCTGTGCCACCGCCTGCAGCGGACGCGCTAGCATCGGTTTTAACCGCATTTCCGGTCACTGCATTTTTTATTTGAGACAAGGCATCTGCTGGTGCTTTGTTTTGATACCACCAAGCAGTAGCCGAAGCCGCAGCAATACCAATGACAGCAATGATTGAATAGACTGATTTTGAAGCCATAAAATTAAACGCTGTCTTTTTAAGAGGCAAGGTAAGTAAGTAGTCAAAGGTAAGAAGTCAAAACAATTATATGCATGCTAACAGTTTCAACGCGCGCTTTTTAATGCTTTTTCGACGCCTAAGTTTGCCAACGCATCAGCACGCTCATTACCCGGATCTCCCGCGTGCCCTTTGACCCAAATCCATTCAATTGTATGACCAGCTGTATTCACCAAAGCATCTAATTTTTGCCATAAATCTACATTTTTCACGGGCTGCTTAGCTGCTGTTTTCCAACCTCTAGCTTTCCAACTTGGCAGCCACTCGGTCATGCCTTGCAGCACATACTTGCTGTCGACGTGCAAAGCGACTTCACATGGCCTTTTCAGAGCGCTTAAAGCTTCAATCACCCCTGTCATTTCCATACGGTTGTTGGTTGTGAGTAGTTCACCGCCAAAAAGTTCTTTTTCAACGTGTCCGCTTGATCTTAAAATCGCGCCCCAACCACCCGGGCCTGGGTTGCCTTTACATGCGCCATCGGTGTAAATAATGATTTTATTCATGAAATTCGCTGTTATTACCTTATTTATGATATTTTTTGTATATAGCCGGCGTATTTATTGATTTTCCTGCTATTGAAACAGGAGCAGTATTGGGTATTTTTGTGAGCTTTCGAATAGGGCTAATCAGGCGCATGCCATGCACACGTTTCACAGCCGATACGACATATACCGCACCTAAAATCGGCCAATAGCGTGATCCTAACTTGTCCATCCATGCAAAACGCTGCAGCATGGTTTGGCTTCGCACAGCGGGACGAAAACAGCCAAATTCGGATGATTCGAGTTCAAAATTCAGCAATTTCAACCAATCTCGCAAGCGTCTGTAGGAAATAAATTCGCCGGCTTCAGGCAAATACAGCTCACCTAAGTTGAATTTTTTGTACAAATGGCTGCGCTTTTGCTTCAAGCCCCACAAACTGATGGGGTTGAAGCCGCAAATAATCAGTCGCCCCTCAGGCACCAAGACGCGCTCTGCCTCGCGCAACGTTGCATGCGGGTCTTGGCTGAGCTCTAAACTGTGCGGCAAAACCAGCAAGTCGAGGCTATTCTCAGGGAATGGTAAGGCTTCAAAAGCTGTAACAAAATCAGTTTTGAAATTAATTTTGCAAGAATCATTTTCGATTGTAGTCGGCGTATTTATTGATTTTATTGCTATGTTTTTTATATCATCAGGAACCGCTATCCAGCGATGTGGCATACGGTTAGCATGCAAAGCTTGCAAATCTGGCAACCCCAACTGAAGCGCATGGTAGCCAAAAATATCAGCCACTGTCCGCTCAAATAGCGCGTTTTCCCAGTCTAAAAGGTATTGCCCTGGAGGCGTTTTTAACCAATTTTGCAAACTTCTGTACCGATCTATAGTAATTAATGAAGCATTGAGTCAAATCGAGTGGTTTAAATGTGGAAAAAATTATCACTGCTCCTTTTCATCTGTGCGTTATTTCACGCTATCCCCAGCTATATGCATATGTTCAGTTTATTACACGACTAAATCACACAATTAATCGGATCTTTTACCTGGAATTCTCGCTAGTTACATTTTAACTAACCTGTTTATTAACCTTAGGAGATCGTAAATCATGAAGCGTTTCGTCATGACTTCCATCGCTGCCGCCGCTGCTGCTGCCTTCAGCGTATCAGCGCAAACCCCGTCAACTGGCCCTGCCAATGCAGTTGCTGGTGAATGTTATGCCAAAGTCACCGTGCCTGCACGTTTTTAAGACGCAAACTTCACAAGTTGTGACGCAAGCTGCCAGCTCACGTGCACGTATTGTGCCTTTGAAAATGGGCTTTGAAGATCGTGAAGAAACCGTCAGCGAAGCGACAAAACGCTACGAGCCGATCGAGATTCCTTACCGTACAGTCACTGCGCAAGTGGTGGCTCGTCAAGCCGGTAGCCGCATTGAAGTGGTTCCTGGTTCATTGAAAACCGCCACTGAAAGCGTGATGATCAAGCCAGCGGGCAAACAAATCATCGCAGTCCCGGCAGTTTGCGAAACTGTGACTGAGCAAGTGCTCGTTGCTGGCAAATCATCTGAGTGGAAATGTGGCAAAGCTTGGTTAAGCCAAGCCACCATGGTGCGCCCAGTTAAAAGTTTCTTGAATGACAAAGGTGAAGTCACTGCTGCTGCTGCTGTTGCTGTTGCTGGTGCTGGTGCTGGTGCTGGTGGCAATGCTAAATTATCGGCCGAAACTGCTGAATCGTTAAAAGCCAAAGGCGGAGCTAAACTACCGCTTTAGTTGCTGCAAATGTGACTCGTCAAGTCGTTGACACCGCAGCTTCATCCCAGCGACGTATACGACAGTGTCACGTCAAGTGATTGGCACTGAGGCTACCGTTCGTGAAGTTGCCGTACCAGCGGTAACACGCAAAGTGCGCCTGCCAATCGTTGCTGATCAAGCTAAAGTTGAAACAGACACTGTGCCAGAGCAATTCGGCACCGTCTCTAAAATTGTCAAAGTAAGCGATGCATCGGTTGAATGGCGCAGCATATTGTGCGAAGTCAACACCACGCCCGCTAAAGTGCGTGAGATTGAAGAAGCTTTGAAGAAAGCCGGCTTTAACCCTGGCAACACCGACGGTGTTGTGAACCAGTCCACCATGACAGCCTTGAATGCTTACCAGCGCGCTAACAACTTGCCTATTGATCGTTATATCAACTTAGTCACTGTTAAAGCTTTGGGTGTTACTGCTAAGTAATTTGCAGATCTTCAATTAAAAAAGTACTCCTCGGAGCGCTTTTTTTTGGGAGAAGCTCTTGCATAGAGAATCGAGTCTAAGTAATCAGCTGCTATTACTATTGCAATTGCTAAACTTCTATTTACTTACGCTTCTTGGCACGGTTCAATTTGCCACCTTTAGCGCTATTCTTACGACTGAGAGATTTTGCTTTCGCTTGCACATAAACAACAACAGATTGTTTAGCTTTGAATGTGCTGGTAGCGCTGACCTTGTTCCAATCGGCCACACTCGCTGCAGTCACGTTATACCGCTTAGCAATGGACGTAACTGTTTCAGATTTACGTAATTTGATCAGTAGTTTTTTCAACACAATTTCTGGTGAAAAACTAACTTGTCCGTTGTCTGCCACATGCTCTGAAACATCTTTGTCTTGCTTGGCTGAGCGTGGCACAAGCAGTGTTGAGCCTTGTTTGATCAACATCTTCGGAGGTATGCGGTTGATTTCACGAAACAGCGCCTCGTTCATGCCTACGCGTTTGGCTGCATCAGCCACTTTTAGCGTTGAAGGTGCTGTCCAAACTGTCCAACCTGCAGTTTGTCCATTGTGAATAAGTAAATTTCGTTCAAAGATACCGGCGTTATCCCAAGGCAACAAAATCCGTGGTGTTCCAGCTGCAAAAATGACTGGTTTATTCGCTGAGGGGTTCAATGACTTGAAATCATCTAATTTTATTTCGGCTAATTTTGCTGCTAAGGCAACATCCAAATCGCGAGTAATGTTCACGGACTGAAAATACGGATGATTCGGTATATCGGGCAGTGTTGAGTTAAATGCTTGAGGGTTAGCAACAATGTTTTTTACCGCCAACAATTTGGGCACGTAATTCCGCGTTTCGTTAGGCATGCTCAAACTGTTGTAGTCGGTTGGCAAGCCCTCACGTTGGTTTTTAGCAATGGCACGTCCAACCGAACCCTCTCCCCAGTTATAGGCGGCCAGTGCTAAATGCCAGTCACCAAACATGCCGTGCAGTTTTTTCAAATAATCCAGTGCTGCCCGAGTAGATGCCAAAACATCGCGTCTGTCATCACGAAATACATTTTGCTTGAGTGAAAAATACTTGCCCGTTGCAGGCATAAATTGCCACATACCTGCTGCTTTTGCGCTAGAAACTGCTTGAGGGTTAAAAGCACTCTCGATAAACGGCAACAGTGCTAACTCTGTCGGCATATTGCGACGCTCTAACTCTTCGACAATATGGTACAGATACTTGCTAGACCGCCCAGTCATGCGTTCGATATAGTCTGGTCTAGACGAGTACCACTGTTCCTGACTGCCTACCAAATCGGAGGCGAGCTCATTCATCATGAAACCACGTCGAATACGCGCCCAAAGATCAACATCATTGGTCTGCTTATAAACAACAATAGGCTGTTCAGCTTCCACATGAACTTGACTTTGCAAAATCTTAGTCGCAGGCGTATGAACGACTTGCGGACTAGGAGCGACATTAACTGTTGCTGGTGGATTGACAACAGACGAAGTTACAGCTGGCGGAGCAATAGGCGCTGTCGGTACTATAGGTTTAGGGGACGCAACAACAGGCTTTGCAGCCTCAATAACGGTGTTAGGCGTAGAAAATTGAAAATCACTTCCGAATTCTCCTGCGGAGAATGCACTTCCGTGCCAAGATAACAACGAGGCGACTGCCCAAATGGAATAACGTGTATTGATTCTAAATACAACATTTTTAAAAATCGAAGTCACTGCATTTAGCTGAAATTTTTTGCTCAATTGATTACTCATTAGAAGTTGTTTTTCCATTGACGAATTGCTGTAAATACACCCACTGCATCAATGGCTGTTGAATCTAACTGCTGTGCTGCGTGCACGACCTCAGCCTGATTGCTGCGCAAAAAAGGATTGATTTGAAGCTCGCGTGCGATTGTGCTGGGCAAGGTTGGGGTGTTTGCGGCGCGCAAGGCTTCACAGTCTTGTTGATACTGCTTTAGCACGCCGTTGTTAGGCTCAACAGCACGCGCAAATTTCAAATTCGACAGCGTGTATTCATGCGTACAACAAACGCGACTATGGCCAGGCAAGGCAGATAGCTTGTTCAATGATGACAACATCTGCGATGGCGTGCCTTCAAACAATCGGCCACAGCCGCCTGAAAACAGCGTATCGCCGCAAAATAAAATCGGCGCACCGTCTTTCGTTTTGCCTTGAAGTTGATCGCAAAAATAGGCAATGTGGCCCGAAGTATGCCCCGGCACATCAATAACACTAAACGTGAGTCCCATGGCTTGCAAGTTGTCGCCACCTTGCAAGCGTCTAATCGGCTCAGGCATGGTTTCCGTAAGTGGGCCAAAAACGGCTGCACCTGTAGCGACGCGCAAAGCCGCTACGCCACCAGTGTGGTCAACATGGTGGTGGGTGACCAAAATGGTTTCTAGACGCAAGGACATGCTCTTAAGCGCTTCAAAAACGACATTGGCGTCACCCGGATCAACGACCAACGCTTTGTGCCCATCATGCAGCATCCAAATATAGTTGTCTGTGAACGCAGGCAGCGGAGTGAGGGTGAGTTGTAGATTCATGGTTGCCCAAATTATAGGCAACACAGCCGCGCAATGCGCTGACTTTACAAATTAAGCATCAAATTGCGATTTAGCCAGCCTAGCAAACATATTGGTATAAGCTTTCGTGATATCTAAACGCTCAGCTTTTACCGCAGAATCAAAATTAGACATCACCTTCAACGACAATTTTGCCGCTTCATCATTGGTAATGCCATCTAAAGAGATCGACTCCCGTATATTTTGGTAGGTTGCCAAAAACAAGCCTCTGTCACCCAATAAATTAGCTTCTGGCAAACCTCGTATCAAATCGCGCGGGCCCGCTGTTTGAAGCCACTTTAAGGCCCGCATAATAGCGTTCGATAACGCTTGAACAACCAGTCTATTTTTTTGAATATAGTCAGGCAATGCAAACAAACATGCACCTGGCATATCGCCCCCAAAAATAGCTTGTGTACCACGCAATGTGCGCGAATCAGCGATGATTTTGATATCGCCTTTCAACTCAAGTTGTGTCATGGCTGGCTCTAAATTGCAAATCGCATCAATTTGGCCAGAGCGTATGGCTGATACCGCACCCGTTGTCGTACCAACACCGATGTAGCTCACATCATTTTGCTGCAATCCTGCCCGCTGCAACAACAAGTTGGCCATGATGTTGGTACCCGTGCCTGGTGCAGCGATACCAATTTTTTTTCCTCGTAAATCAGCCAGCCGCTTGTAATTGGGCATATTTTTAACCGATACACCCATGGCCATTTGAGGCGCACGACCCAGTGCGACAAAAGACTGAACATATTGATGTTTGCTATGCAAGTTGATCAGGTGTTCAAACGCGCCGCACACAACCTCCGCATTGCCGCTAGCCAGCGCTTGCTGCGCACGCACGGAGCTTGGAAAATCAACAATCTCGAGCGCAATGCCTTCAGCTTCAAAAAATCCCAGTTGTTCCGCAACAACCAATGGCAAATAGTAAAAAGATGCTTTGCCAGCAACGGCTAGATTGACCTTGGTTTTATCACTTCGACTAAGCGCCCGCGCAGGCTGCCACAATCCAGCTGCCAATGTGCTGGCTAAGGCTGTACTTGCTAAGCCAAATTGCCTACGACTGATGATGCTCACGATGCGAATGACCCTATGAATGAATATCTAGCTTTAAGCTTAACGTCACATCATCATTCGCGCATCGGTAACATCCTTAATCGGGTTTGTCTCAATCGGGTTTCTACTAGCGAAAAAATACCAGGCGTTTAACGTCGATCAACAAGTGCATGGGCGATAGTACCTAAGTCAACATATTCCAACTCGCTGCCTATCGGTACACCGCGCGCCAAGCGTGTGACGTTAACGCCACGGGCTTTCAAACCTTCGCTGATGACGTGCGCCGTTGTTTCACCCTCAGCGGTGAAATTGGTTGCCAATATCACCTCTTGAATCGCTGAACCTTCTTGCTGTTGACTCACACGTTGAAACAGTTTTTTCAAGCCTATTTCATTGGGCCCAATGCCATCTAGCGGGCTCAACTTCCCCATCAGCACAAAATACAAACCCTTGAACGCACCTGTGCGCTCTAGTGCCAATTGGTCGGCAGGCGTTTCCACCACGCACAGCCGTGTTTGGTCGCGCTGTGTGTCACTACAGGTCTTGCAAACTTCGTTTTCCGTGAAGGTATTGCACTGCGAACAATGCAGCACTTGGGTCGATGCATTTGTCAGCGCTTGCGCCATGATTTGCGCACCTGCTCGGTCATGTTGTAGCAAGTGAAACGCCATGCGTGATGCCGATTTCAGCCCCACGCCGGGCAAACGGCGTAAGGCTTGAATCAACGCGTCTAAGGCGCTGCTGTTATCCATTCAATGAGGCCTTAGAAAGGATTAAAACGGAAACTTCATGCCACCAGGCAAACCTGGCATGCCTTTTGACACACCGCCCATCTTTGCTTCGCTGTTATCAGACAGCTGCTTAGCAGCATCGTTAAAAGCAACAGTCAACATATCTTCCAACATGTCTTTGTCGTCAGCCAGCAAGCTAGGGTCAATCTCAATACGTTTGACAGTGTGTTTACCCGTCATGGTGATTTTGA
Organism: Polaromonas sp.; assembly: GCA_031422495.1. Lineage (GTDB taxonomy): Bacteria > Pseudomonadota > Gammaproteobacteria > Burkholderiales > Burkholderiaceae_C > Aalborgiella. Next base: position 19,475 of record JANPLX010000132.1, read on the forward strand.
CCAAACCAGAGCCAGATGTACCGATGACTTCAGAATTGGCCAGCTCTTCCTGTGCCTTCTTCATGTTTTCTTGCATGGCAGTGGCTTGCTTCATCAGCCCGGCGAGTTGTCCTTTGTTGAACATGGTGTTTCCTTTTCTCTAAGTTGTTGAATTAATTAAATATTTAACCAAGATTATCTATTTTCCCGCATCTTGTCATTCCCGTGCAGACGGGAATCCATGGTGGCGCGTGTGGATTCCCGCCTTCGCGGGAATGACGGAACGAATGGTCATCTGCATTAATTTACGCTACAACTTTGATACTACCTGGTACGATTTTCGCCCCAAAATCTCGTATCAGCTGCTGCACATAAGCGTCTTGCATGATGATATCTTGAGCCATGCGCTGTTTTTCTGCCGCCGCAGCCGCAATGCGCTTGGCTGGCGTGTCGCTAGCGGGGCCAATTTCAACGCTAAGTCGCACTGAATGCCCCAATGTAGCCAAAGCCAATTGCAGTTTCTCACGGCTACCGCTTTGGCTCAGCGATTCGCGCTCGATACGCAAGAGCCAATCATGCGGCTCACCGTCATTGTTAGGGTTGTGACGCGCCACCAGCTGCGATTGCAAAGCAAGTTCGCGCACCAAAGCCGCAATCGCCTCTGCCGCTAGCAGCTGCTGCACCGCTGCATGCCACACATCGCCTTCGGGCGTCGGGACCAATTCAGCCGGAGCGATGGCAGAATTCAGCCCCGCACGTTCTGTGCGCTGCTCAGTTCGCGCCGTAGGAGCAGACTGTTCACGCACCGGTATTGCTACATATTTAGGAGCTGTAGAGTCAACAAATACGCCGGCTACAGCCTGATTTACCTCTAAATCAGGTGATTTTAGCGTTTCTGCGGATTTTGCGGATTTTGCGGGCTCTTCAACCGTTTTTTTTACCGTTTGTTCTACCGCTTTTTCGACTATCTTTTCAACGCTTTTTTCAATCATGACAGACGTTGGGGCTGTAGTCACTGCTACCGTTGCGGCTACCTTGGGTTTAAGAGTTTTTTTTTCTGCCGATGGGGCAGACCCGTCCGGCTTGAAAGCTAACAACCGCAGCAACACCATGGTCAGCGCCGCATACTCATCAGGCGCTAGACCCAGCTCAGCGCGGCCATGCAAGCACAGGCTATAGAGCAATTGCGTCTCGTCTTTGGGCAATTCAGCGGCTAATTCTCTGGTTTGGACTGATTCTGGGTCAGACGCATCCACCGGCATGCTCGGCACAGCTTGCATCACTGCCATACGCTGCAAAATCGCCGTCATTTCTTCCAAGGTTGAAGCTGCCGACAGTCCATTTAAACGCAGCGTTTCCACAGTTTCGACAACAGTTTTGCCATCGCCCTGAGCCAGCGCGCCAATCAAGTTAAACACATAGCTGCGATCCACACTGCCCAGCATTTGCCGGACAGACGCTTCTTCCAGCTTGCCACTCTCAGAATTTGCAGATGCACCGCTAAAAGCGATGGCCTGGTCCGTCAACGACAGCGCATCCCGCATCGACCCCCGCGCCCCGCGTGACAGCAGTCGTAGCGCCTGCGTATCGGCGCTAAACCCTTCGGCTTGAAGCACTTTTTGCAGGTGCTCCAGCACAGTTTCAGGAGCCATAGGACGTAAATTGAACTGCAAACAGCGCGACAGCACCGTCACCGGTACTTTTTGAGGGTCCGTCGTCGCTAAAACGAATTTGAGGTACTCCGGCGGCTCTTCCAGCGTTTTCAACATTGAATTGAATGCATGGCCACTGAGCATATGCACCTCATCGATCATGAAGACCTTGAAGCGCCCTTGCACCGGTTTATACACCGCTTGCTCTAAAAGTGATTGAATATCTTCTACGCCGCGATTTGATGCAGCATCCAGTTCAGTGTAATCAGCAAACCGGCCGCTATCAATATCCCTACACGCTTGGCACACCCCACAAGGCGTAGCGGTGATGCCGCCCTGCCCGTCAACCCCTTGGCAGTTCAGCGACTTGGCCAAAATCCGCGAAATCGTCGTCTTCCCCACCCCCCGCGTACCAGTGAACATGTACGCATGGTGCAGCCGCTGCGTGGTCAGCGCGTTGGTCAACGCCTGTACCACGTGCTCCTGCCCCACCAGCTCGGTGAAGTTTTTAGGACGGTATTTGCGGGCGAGGACCAAATAAGACATAAGCTAGGATTCTACGGGGTGTTTCATCGGTGACGACTCAAAGACCAAGCTCGGAGACTGAAATCTGGGTAATTTTCCCCAAATTTATCAAAAACCTCGGAAAAGAGGCTCAAATACGCCTCTAGCCGGCGTATTTATTGCATAATGTGCTATTATATTTATAGCAAAATAAACCTCATTTTGATAGACAAAACACTTATAAATTGACGAATTCAAATATTTGTCGTAACATACAAACATTGTAAATTACAAGCTCTAGGAGCCAATCATGTCAGTACACACATTCTCAAGCCGAGACTTCACCCGCGATGTGTCAGCGGCCAAACGCGCTGCGGCCAACGGGCCTGTGTTCATCACTGACCGTGGCCGCCCCGCTTTTGCCTTGCTTCAGATTAAAGACTACAACCGTTTGGCGGGTAAAAGTGAATTGTCATTGCTTGATGTGATGGATAGCATTCATAGTGGTGAAAATATTGAATTTGATCCGCCTGAATTGCATCTATCTTTCAAAGCTGCAGAATTTGATTAAATGGTACTGTTAAAATATACAGTATGTTCGTTTTAGATACCAATGTCATTTCCGAATTGCGCCACGGCAAACCCAGCCAATCACCCGTGGTGCGGGCATGGGCTGCAGCGCAGACAAGCAGCAGTTTTTATATATCTGCCATCACGTTATTAGAACTAGAAATGGGCATTCAAACCCTAGAACATCGTTCACCACCGCAAGGCAGCGCGCTGCGCACTTGGCTGAGCGGCGTTCGCGCAGCGTTCAGTGGTCGAATACTAGCTTTCACCGAAATCACCGCGCCAGTTTGCGCCTCGCTACATATCCCCAACCCACGCTCAGACCGCGATGCCATGATTGCCGCAACAGCGATGGAGCATGGCTTTACCGTCGTTACCCGGAATGAGGTTGATTATGTGCAAACTGGGGTAGCGGTTATTAATCCGTGGAATTTGTAGTTAAACATACTTTTCACGATTAAATATGCCTCTAGCCGGCGTATTTATTACCTATGATGCTGCTATAAATATAGTAAATTGACGGGTTTTTGAATAAAAATATGCGCCGATGCAAGCAAGCTTTTCTTCTTTACTTTAGCTTAAGAGCATGCACATAATACGTTCTGATACTTGCAACAGATGATGTTGCAGGTTTTGCTGTTTAGGGTACGTTAGAGGTCAAACCGCCAGTCGGGTCCGGTATCAGAACCGACAATCACATAGGATGAAAAACATGCGAGTACTCTTCTCTGCTCTCCTCCTACTCCTTCTCAGCGCCTGTGCAACCGTACCGGCCGAGGGGCAGGAAACTATAGATCAAATAGCGGCGGCAACCAAAGCATGGCAGGCGGCGTACGACACGCGCGACCCAAAGAACATTGTCAGCATGTATGACGCGGAAGCTGTGCTCTGGGGAACCGCTGCCAAAACGATTGCCCCAAACCCAACCGCTGTCTGGGAGTACTTCAAGAATGCCGCCGCACGGCCGAATGCGCGCGTTGTCATCGGCGAGCAGCACATTCGCGTCTTCGGCGCGACGGCCTTCAGCTCCGGCTACTACACGTTCTCAGATGTTCGAGACGGCCAGGTCGTACCTCGGCCCTCACGCTTCACCTTTGTTTTTCATAACAGGGCGGGCAAGTGGCTGGTCGTTGCCCACCATTCTTCGGCATTGCCCTGAGCAAAGTACATGAACATAATACGTTTACGCACTTGAAAAGTAAGCTGCAAGCCATTCTCATGAGGGTATGTTCCACGTTTCTGACCAAAGGAGATTTCAATGAAAAATGTACTACTGTTTCGCTCGTTGGCAGCTCTGCTGCTGTTCACGCTTGGCCTCGCCACCGGGCTCCTCGCACAGTCACCTGGCGATTCACTGCAACGCATAGAACAGAAGCGAACAGACCTCTCTGGCGCTCCGGGAATGGAAGTCATAGCCTCAGTGGCAGAATACAAACCCGGGGAGGGCATTGATTTTCATATTCATCATGGCGTCGAGGCACTGTATGTCGTCCAAGGCGCTACTGTGCAGGCACCGGGCAGCGATCCAAGAAAACTGATTACCGGCGCTACAAATATGAACCTTCGTGACGTCAAGCATGGTGGCTTCAAGGTCATAGGCGACACGTCGCTCAAGCTCTTCACTGTTCACGTCGTCGACAAGGGCAAACCGCTTTACGACAATTCGAAGTGATCTGAGGCCTGCGAACCATACGAGAGCGTAAGTCTTGTTGTGGAGGGGAAACCTAACTCGTCGTTCGAGACCAGTACGCCCAGTCGTTTGGTGAACTTTTTGTCGCTAATTTTGTTCAAATTTATGAAAAATCACAAAAATAATACTCAAATACACCTATAGCAGTTGTATTTATTGCTTAAGATGCTACCATATTTATAGCATTATTTATTTTTCAAGTTTAACAATACCGCTATGCGCTTATGCTCTAATCGAATGGTTAACCCACTAACTTGGAGAAACCTATGCTACGTAGAACTTGGATCCACCGTACCGTTTTGTTAACCACTGCAGTTGCAGCAATTTTTACAACGTCATTGGCGTTTAGCCAAGACAAGCAGATCAAAATTGCCCACATTTACAGCAAAACTGGCCCTTTGGAAGCTTATGGCAAGCAAACGGCAACCGGTTTTATGATGGGTTTGGACTACGCTACAGGTGGCACCATGGAAGTGGCAGGTAAAAAGCTAGTCGTCATTGAAAAAGACGACCAAGGCAAGCCAGATTTAGGTAAAAGCTTACTAGCTGCCGCGTATGGCGACGACAAGGTCGATTTAGCCGTCGGCCCGACGGCATCACCGGTGGCTCTAGCGATGCTACCTGTTGCCGAAGAGTACAAAAAAATCTTGCTGGTGGAGCCAGCCGTGGCGGACTCCATCACGGGCGACAAGTGGAACAAGTACATTTTCCGCACCGGACGCAACAGCTCACAAGACGCGATTGCTAACGCTGTGGCGATGGACAAAGCTGGCATCACCATTGCCACTTTAGCGCAAGACTCTGCCTTTGGCCGTGATGGCGTGAAAGCCTTCAAAGAAGCCATCAAAAAGGCCAAATTGGTGCACGAAGAGTATTTGCCACCAGCAACGACTGATTTCACCGCTGGCGGCCAGCGCTTGATTGACAAACTCAAGGACATCCCCGGTCGCAAGGTGATTTTCATCATCTGGGCGGGTGGCAATCCATTCAAAATTGCAGATATGGACTTGAAACGTCACGGCATTGAAATCGCAACTGGCGGCAATATCTTGCCGGCCTTGGTCGCTTACAAGCAGTTCCCGGGCATGGAAGGTGCGGCTTACTACTATTTCGGTATGCCGAAAAACACCGTGAACGACGCGATGGTGGCACGACACTACAGCCAGTTTAAAACACCACCAGATTTTTTCACGGCGGGTGGTTTCTCCGCTGCAATGGCCGTGGTCACCGCGCTTAAAAAATCGAACGGGGACGCCAGTGCGAACACCCTCATCAAAACCATGGAAGGCATGAGTTTTGACACGCCAAAAGGCAAGATGACGTTCCGCGCGGACGATCATCAAGCCATGCAAAGCATGTTCCACTTCAAAATCAAAGTCGACCCAGCGTTCGCTTGGGGTGTGCCTGAATTGGTGCGCGAGATCAAAGCCGAGGAAATGCAAGTTCCAATACGTAACAAGCGCTAAATTCAAAAGCCAAGTTCAAACGTTAACTTCAAACACATGCTTGAAACGCGCGAACTCACGGTCCGCTTTGGCGGGCATGTGGCGGTCAATGCGGTCAGCTGTACCTTTCAACCCGGCACATTGACCGCCATCGTTGGCCCCAACGGTGCGGGTAAAACCACTTATTTCAACCTCATTTCGGGTCAAGTCAAAGCGTCCAGCGGCGAAGTGCTATTAGGTGGTCAACTTTTAGGCAGCATGAGCCCTTCTGCCAGAACGCATGCGGGATTAGGTCGGGCGTTTCAGCTGACGAATCTATTTCCCAACCTGTCGGTGGTTGAAAACGTGCGTTTGGCGGTGCAAGCGTCGCACGAGGGCGCACATCGCCGTGGTCTGAATCTGTGGAGTATTTGGAGCGACCACAAACCACTCATACAACGTGCTCAGGAGATTCTTGAAACAGTGGCGATGGCAGATAAACAGCTCGCAACCGTGGCGAGTTTGCCGCACGGCGATCAGCGCAAGCTCGAAGTCGCGTTGCTGATGGCTTTAGATCCGCTGGTGTATATGTTTGACGAGCCCACAGCTGGCATGAGTGCTGAAGAAGCGCCTGTGATTCTCAATTTGATTCGGCAACTCAAAGCAGATAAAAGCAAAACTATTTTATTGGTAGAGCACAAAATGGATGTGGTGCGGGAACTGGCCGATCGCATCATCGTGTTGCACAAC
>JANPLX010000133.1:0-7368 GCA_031422495.1 Polaromonas sp.
GATTAGCCGTGGTGTGTTGCCCGAAAACATTCGCTTTTTAGCGCTGGTGGCTGCGCCCGAAGGCGTCAAAGTTTTCCACACTGCGCACCCGACTGTGCCTGTTTATGTGGCGGGATTAGATTCGCACTTGAACGAAAAGGCCTATATCGTACCGGGTTTGGGGGATGCAGGGGATAGGATTTTTGGAACTAAACATGAGTAAACACAAGCGTATAGCATGAATAAACCAAATGCTTACGCAGCAGATGCCAGCTTCAAAACGGCTGGATAGCTCGGCTGGATTTCCATGCGCGGTGTAACGCCTTTTTGTACTAGCAGTTGATGCGCTTTGGGCAAGTTCCAACACGGGATTTGCGTGAACATGTGGTGCTCGCAATGGTAATTCACCCAATACGGCGCGACGAATGCTCGCTCTAGCCAACTCGCGTAAGTCGTACGTGCATGGCGCAGCGGGTCAGTGCCGTTTTCGACAATCAAGGCATGCTCGGCAATGTTACGCAAACGGCTCACGAGCGGCAACCACGTCATCATCGGCAGCAACCACATCAGCACCCATGCCCACCACAAACCCGCCAAGCTGAAAGCGAGCAAACCCAAACCATTGCTGATATAAAACATACGCTGTTTGTTTAGCTCTTGAAACACCAATTGCAATTTAGATGTTGACGTTTGCTCATCATTTGAAGTGCGTTTGATACCCGCTACAAACGAACTGCTGCGTTGTTTGAAAAACGTTTGCCCCGCTAAATCACGGATGATTTTTCGTTTCAATGAGTCGCGGGTGATGGGAAAAGGTTTGGACAACACCAAATCAGGGTCTTCCGATTGCTGCACATAGCGGTGATGCTGTAAGTGATATGGGCGGTAAATCGATAGCTCTGGTGCGCAAAACCAATACGCTACGAAATCGTTGATTTTGCGATTGTCGTGCAACAGCGCATGGGCTGCATCGTGCATCAAAATATTCAATCCCAATTGACGGTTACCCACCACCATCACCACCAGCGGAATCGTGATGGGCCACATGACGCCAACCCAGATCGCCAAACCAATCACCGCCCAGCAATGGATGACAAGAGCGATACCTTTCCAGTTTGACCGCGCAGACACATTCGCCCATTCCTCTGGAGTGAAGAAGTCTTCGGGTTTAACGCGGGCAGCAGCACTCATATTGAATCAATCATGGTGGATATATATTACTGCAAACTCCAAGTCGATGCATCGCGTCGCCACATTAAGTCACCGCTTTGCGCTGCATAAACAGCGGCGCTTGCCATGCATTGGTTGCCATCACCGCTTTCAGGTTTGCAACCGTGTGCCAAACATCCGCAAAACTGACATACAGCGATGCAAAACCGAATCGCAAAATATCGGGTGCTCTGAAGTCGCCAATCACACCTCGCGCAATCATGGCTTGCATGATGGCGTAGGCTTCAGGGTGCGTCAATGCTACTTGGCTGCCACGTTGCGAGTCTTCGCGAGGTGTGGCTAAGCCAAAGCTGAATGTCTTCAATTCCTGATCCACCAAACGAATAAACAAATCCGTTAATGCCTCACTTTTACGTCTGAGTGCATGCATATCCACACCATCAAAGGCTTCAAGCGCTGCTTCCAACGAGATCAAACCCAATTGCGACGCGGTGCCGACCAGCATTTGGTCCATGCCCTTACCCGTTTCGTAATTGTCAACAAATGCAAAGGGACGCGCGTGCCCATGCCAGCCTTTGAGTGGCTGGTTCATCACATCGTGATGGCGTTCTGCAACATACACAAACGCTGGCGCCCCTGGCCCGCCATTGAGGTATTTGTAACCGCAACCTACCGCAAAATCTACTTGGCAACCGTTCAAGTCGCACGGCATGGCACCCGCAGTGTGCGCCAAATCCCACAAGACGAGGACGCCAGCGTCATGCGCGCGCTTGGTGATAGCCGCCATGTTATACCTGCGGCCTGATTTGTAGTTAACGTGGGTGAGCGACAGTATCGCGACGCTTTCATCTAGGGCATCAAAAATCGCATCAGAGTCAAGCGCCACAAATTCCGCTTGCATCAACTCTGCCACGCCGTTGGCGATATAGCCATCCGTTGGAAAGTTGCCAAGCTCTCCCAAAATGCGTGTTCGGCCCGGGCGCATTCTCAAAGCCGCGACCAGCACTTTGAAGAGGTTGACTGAAATCGAGTCTGCAACGATCACTTCATGCGCTTGCGCGCCTACCAATTTTGCAATTTTGGCGCCCACACGCTGCGGCGCTGGGTACCAGTCTGCGTCGTTCCAAGAGCGAATCAAACCAACCGCCCACTCTTGCTCAATCGCTTTTTTCATACGCAGTGGTACGCTTTTTGGCATAGCGCCCAGTGAGTTACCGTCCAAATAAATAACGCCATCTGGCAGCTGAAAGCGATTTCTGCAATGCGCCAAAGGGTCAAACTTATCGTGTGAAATGCATTCTTCTAGGGTAATTGAGGCTGAATTCATAATTTCTTTGTCATCGTAGTAGATTGCTGAATAAATCGATCAATGAAAGTTGAGACGTAAAAAAAGGACTAGGCAACATCGCAAGATGTTAACAAAGTCCTTGATTTATAACCACATCCAATGTGAATAGTGGTGGGCAGTACAAGTTTCGAACTTGTGACCCCTGCAGTGTGAATGCAGTGCTCTACCCCTGAGCTAACCGCCCTGAAACTGATTCAGTACAGCCTCTGATTATACATGTTTTGCGTCTAATTAGCCAAGGTCTCAGACACGGTACGCCACACTGTTTTACCTTTGCTGGCTTTGTCAATTTGGCTCAACACGTCTTCATGTGCTGCCGTTTCTTGCTCGTTGGCTAATAAAACGTCAAGCTTGAAGCTGCTTAAGTCGATTTGAATGACGCTGCCATTGGTGCCTTGGCCTGTGCCGCCGTCTATCAGCAAGGCATCTTGCCCACGCGTGAGATTGATGTAAACATCCGCCAAAAGTTCGGCGTCTAACAAGGCACCGTGCAGCGTTCGGCCTGAATTATCGACCCCAAGGCGATCACACAGCGCATCCAGAGAGTTGCGCTTGCCCGGGTACATTTCTTTGGCCATCACCAAGGTGTCGACCACACTAGCCACACCGCCTTTGAAGATGGGTTTACCGATGAGTTCCAGCTCTTTGTTCAAAAAGCTCAGGTCAAACGGCGCGTTGTGGATGATTATTTCAGCGCCAGCGCAATAAGTGAGCAATTCATCAGCAACCTCTGCAAATTTGGGTTTGTCTTTTAAAAACTCATTGCTGATGCCATGAACTTTCATCGCATCTTCATGGCTGTCGCGTCCAGGGTTGAGGTAAAAGTGTTTGTTGTTGCGGGTCAGTTTGCGGTTGATCAGCTCGACGCAGCCAATTTCAATGATTCTGTCGCCATTGGCGGCTGATAAACCCGTCGTTTCAGTATCCAAAAAAATTTGGCGCATGGCTAAACAAGTCCTTAATGGTTTTCTTTAGCGTGGTTGATGGAGTATTTCGGAATCTCCACCGTCACGTTGGTTTGCGCTAAGATGGCCTGACAGCTCAAGCGTGAGTTGGGCTCTAAACCCCAGGCGCGGTCTAGCAAGTCTTCTTCCTCTTCTTCAGCTTCGTTCAGTGACGAAATGCCTTCCCGCACGATGACGTGGCAGGTTGTACAAGCACGGCTCATGTCGCAGGCGTGCTCGATGTTGATTTTGTTATCTAGCAAAGCTTCGCAAATCGATGTGCCTGCTGGCGCGGTGATGGTCGCGCCGTTGGGGCAATATTCTGCGTGTGGAAGGATGGTGATGGTGGCCATGATTAGTTTTCTCTAAATAGTTTCAATATTCTTGCCAGCCAGCGCTTTGGCAATGCCGCTGTTCATGCGCATGGCAGCAAAAGCTTCTGTCGCTTTCGCCAAATCCGTCGTTGCCTCTTCGACAACAGCCGCATCATTGATCTCTTTTGCTATCAATAACGCAGTGATTGAGGCATGTATCACATCGGCTTCAGCCTGATCTAGCAAGTTTCCATCGATATCCAGCGCACTTTGCGTGGCTAAAACCATGCGGTCTGCGTCCACACGGGCTTCTATGAGCGCACGGCTCTTCATGTCTTGCTGCGCGGTGCTGAAACTGTCTTTCAGCATGGTGGCGATTTGCTCGTCGCTGAGTCCGTAAGAGGGCTTCACATCGATGCTGGATTCAACGCCGCTGCCCAATTCCTTTGCCGCGACGCTGAGCAAACCATCAGCATCGACGGTAAAAGTCACCCGAATCTTCGCCGCACCCGCGGCCATCGGTGGGATACCGCGCAGTTCAAACCGCGCCAAACTCCTGCAATCGGCTACCAAATCGCGCTCACCCTGCACCACGTGCAGCGCCAAAGCGGTTTGGCCGTCTTTGTAGGTGGTGAAATCTTGCGCCATCGCGGTGGGAATCGTCTGGTTGCGCGGTACGATGCGCTCGGCTAAGCCGCCCATGGTTTCTATGCCCAAACTAAGCGGAATCACATCCAGCAGCAGCAAATCCCCTGCCCCGTTGTTTCCAGCCAATTGGTTGGCCTGAATCGCTGCACCTAGCGCGACGACTTCATCAGGGTTGACATTGGTCAACGGTGGTTTGCCAAACAGGGCTTCAACCGCTGCTCGGATGTGCGGCATGCGAGTGCTGCCGCCGACCATGACCACGCCTTTGATGTCGTCTTTGGCTAACTTGGCATCGCGTAAGGCTTTTTTGACGGCAACGAGGGTTTTATCGGTCAAATGGTGGGTTGCAGCGACAAATTGCTCTCTGGATAGCATAAAATCATCTGTAGCCGGCGTATTTATTGCTTCTAATGCTATTATATTTGCAGTAGATAAAGCTTCTTTACAGCGCCGCGCTTCTACCAATAATGCGGCTTTTTCAGTTGCAGTACTGGGTAAATATCCCGTCTTTTCAGAGATGAAATCTGCCAAAGCACGGTCAAAGTCGTCACCGCCCAGCGCAGAGTCGCCACCCGTAGCAATCACCTCGAAAACACCCTGTGTCAGTCGCAAAATCGAGATGTCAAAGGTGCCTCCACCTAGGTCATAAATCGCATAAACGCCTTCTGCCGCATTGTCTAAGCCGTAAGCTATCGCAGCAGCAGTCGGTTCGTTAATGAGTCGGAGCACATTGATACCCGCCAATTGCGCCGCATCCTTAGTCGCTTGGCGTTGTGCGTCGTCAAAATAAGCCGGTACGGTGATGACAGCGCCAAACAAGTCATCGTTAAACGTGTCTTCGGCTCGGTAACGCAGGGTCGCCAAAATCTCGGCGCTGATTTCTACGGGTGATTTAACGCCGCCTACGGTTTCCAAGCTGACCATGCCGGTGTCAGACTGTGTAAAGACGTAAGGCAGCTTTTCCCGATGAGCAATATCTTTCAACCCGCGCCCCATCAGACGTTTAACGGAAGCTATCGTATTTTGGGGGTCGATAGCCACGTTCGCCAGCGCTTCAAAACCGATTTGTCGTTTGATATCGCCGCTTGCGTCAGAAAAATAGCGAACCACAGAAGGCAAAATCACACGGCCTTGGTCGTCCGGCAAGCATTCTGCCGTGCCGCTACGAACTGCCGCAACCAGCGAATGTGTCGTTCCCAAGTCAATGCCCACTGCGATACGTCGCTCATGCGGATTGGGCGATTGGCCGGGTTCGGAGATTTGTAAGAGTGCCATTTGATCTGCGTTTATCTAATTCGGTTTTAATTAATTTTGCTTATATTTTATCGAGACGAGCTTCAATTTCACCGACGAACCGAGCCACAAACATCAACGCTCGTACTTCGTTCGCAGCGGCAGCATAATCGTGTTTAACATCTATGAATTGCTCTATTTTTAATAGCTGCTCTTGCTTGTAATTCGCCGTTTGATGCTCAATTTGCTCCAGTTCTTCAGTAGTTTCCGCTTCTTCCAACGCTTCTCGCCATTCGATCTGCATCATCATGAAAGCCGGCGGCATGGCTGTGTTGGTGTGTGCTTCAATCGGCGCGCCATTCAGTTCACACAAGTAAGTCGCGCGTTTCAACGGGTCTTTGAGCCGGTTATAGGCTTCGTTGATTCGCACCGACCACTGCATCGCTATGCGTTGGGCTGCTGCGCCCTGTGCGGCGAATTTGTCAGGGTGCGCCTCGCGCTGCAGGTCTTTCCATTTAGCGTCTAAGGCGCTGCGGTCTTGGGCAAATTGGGCGGGAATCTCGAAAAGCTCGAAATCGGTAGCTTGGAGATTCACCTTAAAACTCTAAACGCGGAACGACTCGCCGCAACCGCATTTATCACGCTCGTTCGGGTTGTTGAACTTGAAGCCTTCGTTCAAGCCTTCGCGCGTGTAGTCCAACTCTGTGCCGTCAATGTAAGCCAAGCTTTTCGGATCAACCGCCACTTTGACACCGAAGCCTTCGAAAATCGTATCTTCTGGCGCGAACTCGTCCATGTACTCCAGCGTGTACGCCAAGCCCGAACAGCCCGTGGTTTTAACGCCCAGCTTGACACCCACGCCTTTGCCGCGCTTGGTTAAATAACGATTGACGTGCCGAGCGGCGGGTTCTGTGAGGGAGACGGACATGTTTGTTTATTCGGTCGTAAAGTTAAATTCAATAACCGTTCGGGTTGAGGTATCGAAACCCCTTCAATACCTCAGGGCGAACGGAGGAAAATTAATGTACGGCGGCTGCAGTCGCCAAACCGTGCTTTGCCTTGTAATCGCTCACAGCGGCTTTGATGGCGTCTTCCGCCAAAATGGAGCAGTGAATCTTCACCGGTGGCAAAGCCAGTTCTTCAGCGATTTCGCTGTTTTTCAAGGCTGCCGCTTGGTCCAACGTTTTACCTTTGACCCACTCGGTCACAAGTGAGCTAGACGCAATCGCTGAGCCGCAGCCGTAAGTTTTGAAACGTGCGTCTTCAATCACGCCAGTGAGCGGGTTGACCTTGATTTGCAGCTTCATCACGTCGCCACAAGCCGGTGCACCGACCATGCCGGTGCCTACTGTGTCGTCGCCTTTTTCAAAGCTGCCAACGTTGCGTGGGTTTTCGTAGTGATCGACTACTTTTTCTGAATAAGCCATGGTGTTTACTTCTTAAATTTCTAAAATACTGAGTTTTAAAATTCTTAAATGCTTTTATTTATCATATAGTTATAACTATAAGTTAAAGTATTACATTAATCGATGGGTTAATGAGCTGCCCATTGAATCGTGCTGATGTCTATGCCTTCTAAGTGCATATCCCACAGCGGGCTCAGGTCGCGCAGTTTCGCGACGTTGAGTTTGATGGTGTCTACGGCGTAGTCGATTTCTGCTTCTGTGGTCCAGCGGCCAATCGTCATACGCAAACTGCTGTGCGCCAATTCGTCGCTGCGACCCAAGGCGCG
>JANPLX010000134.1:0-28212 GCA_031422495.1 Polaromonas sp.
AGCAGCGACTAGCTCAGGCCGCACTTGTGCAATCGCATTGGCAAACGAGCTAACGACTTGGCGTTGCAGTTCCAAAACGCGGGCTTGGTCAGCCGGCTCCAGAAACTTCACGTCTTCGGTCAACACACGGTGCGCATGGCGTGCACCAGCGTATTCCAGCACAAAGCGCTCGATCAAGCGACGTATATGGGCGGTAGCATCAGCAGGTGGTGGATGCACCGCGTCACCCTGCGCCACTTCATCAATCAAAGCATGCAAGCGATTCACATGGGTGGTGGCAATTTCAAACAACAAGTCAGATTTGTCGCGCACATAGTGGTACAGCGCTGGCTTAGACAAACCACAAGCGGCGGCGACTTGGTTCATGGAGGTGCCGACATAGCCCTGCTGTGCAAACAGCTCAGCCGCATGCGTCAAAATCGTTTCACGTTGTACGTCGTAGCCGTGCGCGCGTCCTCTGGCCATTAGTTCGCTGCTTTCATGGTTAGAAAATGTATGGATTGCATATCAGCGTTCATCAAAAGAGATGACGACTCGCTCGGTCAACGGATGCGCTTGGCAAGTCAGCACAAAGCCAGCATCGACCTCGTGCTTTTCTAGTGCAAAGTTTCTGTCCATGCGCACCTTACCTTCGATCAACTTGGCGCGGCAGGTGCAGCAGACACCAGATTTGCAGGAATACGGCACTTCCAGCCCAGCTGCAGCCGCGGCGTCCAATACGTTGCCGTGTTCGGTGCGGAACTCGATCTCGCGGCTCAGGCCGTCGCGGATGATCTGGACCATGGCTTGCGGCGCGTCACCGGCTTGCGCGGTTGGTTTGGCAGTGACTCTCGTCGCATCCATAGGCACGCCAAAACGCTCGATGTGGATGTGTTCTGCGGGCACGCCAGCTGCGAGCAGTGCCGCGTCCGCCTCGTCGTTGAACCCATGCGGGCCACAAACAAACACGTGGTCAAGCTGTTGGGGCTGAATCAAGGCGCTTAAAAACTCGCCCAACTTAACCTGTGTCAAACGCCCGCTATAAAGCGGCGAATCCATGTGTTCTTGCGAAAAAACCGTATGCAGGGTCAAGCGCGTCAAATAACGGTTTTTCAGGTCTTCCAACTCTTCTTTGAACATGGTGGAGCTTTGGCGACGGTTGCTGTAAATAAGCGTGAAGTGCGACAGTGGTTCGCGTGCCAGAACGGTTTTCATGATCGCCAAAATCGGCGTGATGCCGCTGCCGCCAGCAATGCCCAGATAGTGTCGCGCTTGGAATGCATCTATCGGCACAAAAAAGCGACCTTCTGGGGGTAAAACATCAATGTCGTCCCCAGATTTCAAGCTTTGATTGAGCCAGCTAGACATCACACCGCCTGCGACATGGCGCACGCCGATGCGCAGCTCGCCATCGTCTACGCCAGAGCAGATCGAGTACGAGCGGCGTTCCTCTTTGCCGTTTAACAGGGTGCGCAGCGTGAGGTGCTGGCCTTGGGTGAACTGGAAATCGTGTTGCATCGCGGCGGGTACGTCAAACGACACAATGACGGCTTCGTCGGTATCGGGTGCGATGCTTTTGACGCGCAGGGAATGAAAATGGGTGCTCATAGAGGTGAATTATTTTTCAAAATATCTTTCAAAGCACTTTTAAAACGGCTTGAAATGTTCAAACGGTTCTTTGCAGGCCAAACAGCGCCACAGCGCTTTACACGCCGTTGAGCCGAAAGCAGACAGTCGCTCGGTGTTATCGCTGTTGCAGTGCGGGCAGGTCAATGGCAGCACGGCTTGCCTGCCATTGGGCATGTAGCGCAGGACGATGTCTTGACCGTTTTGCACAGGGCCAGGCGGCGCAATACCGTAACGGCGCAGCTTGTCGCGGCCTTCAGCGCTGATCCAATCACTTGTCCAAGCGGGGGCGTGCACCGTGGTTAAATTCACGGGGTCAAATCCGGCCTTAGCTAGGGCATTTATTGTCTCGGTAGCTATGAGTTCCGTAGCGGGGCAGCCTGAGTAGGTCGGCGTCAACGCCACGCTCAAGCCATGCTCACCGCTCAACGCCACGCTGCGTACGATCCCCAAGTCGCAAATCGACACTACCGGCACCTCGGGGTCGAGCACGGTGTGCAAGACCTCCCAAGCGAAAGCAACCGTCAATTTGGAGCTTGCAATCACCACACACCACCTGGAAAGCTGCGCTGCAAGTGCTGCATATCTGCCAGCAAAAAGCCCATGTGCTCGCTGTGGCGACCCACTTTACCGGTGCTGACAAAGGCGGTCGCTTTGGGGGCTTGTAGCGTTGCTGCCGTCAACACAGCGTCCACATCCGCCAGCCAGTCGGCTTTGACATCGCCAAAGCGCGGGCCGAGTCCGGTGTCGTGCGCGGCTTCGTCAATCGCGTCGCTGCTCAGCATCTCGCTGGTGTAAGGCCACAGTTGGTTCAGCGCGTCTTGCATGCGGCGGTGCGACTCGTCGGTGCCGTCACCTAGGCGCACCACCCAGTCGCCCGCGTGCTGCTGGTGGTAGCGCGCTTCTTTCAGCGCTTTGCCGGACACAGCGGCGAGATCGGCGTCGTTGGACAGTTGTAAACGTTGCCATAGCGGTTTGAGAAAGCTCGCCACAGCAAACACGCGCAGGATGCTGAAGGCAAAGTCGTTGGCTAAGCCTTTGCGGACGCCGTTTGGCAACTCCACCAAGGTCAGGTTCACATAATCGCGTTCATCGCGCAAAAAGGCGAGCTGGTCTTCGGTATACCTATTTGGGTCGCTGAGTTGTCCCGCCATGGCGTACAGTAGTCGCGATTGCCCGACCAGATCGAGCGCGATGTTGGTCAGCGCAATGTCTTCTTCAAGCGCTGGCGCGTGGCCGCACCACTCGCCCAGGCGCTGCGCGAGGATCAGGCAGGTGTCGGCGAGGCGCAGAACGTAGCGCAGTTTGAGGTCTGCAGAGATAGAAATCGAGGCTTGCATGATGTCAATCTCGCTTACATGTGATCGACAGCTGCCGGCAACTCGTAAAAGCTCGGGTGGCGATAGACCTTGTCGGCCATGGGGTCGAAGTAGCTGTCTTTTTGCGCCGGGTCGGACGCGGTGATGGCGCTGGACGGCACCACCCAAATGCTCACGCCCTCTTGGCGGCGGGTGTAGACGTCGCGTGCCAGCTGGATGGCCATGGGCGCATCGGCGGCGTGCAGGCTGCCGCAGTGTTTGTGGTCCAAGCCCGCCTTGCTGCGCACGAAAACTTCCCACAGTGGCCACTCCCCAGAACTAGTTACTGTGTTCATGCTGCTTGCTCCTTGGTTACTTGTTTGTGGGCTTCTTTGCGGGCATGCGCCAGCGCGGCTTCGCGTACCCACGCACCGTTGTCCCAAGCGTCTACGCGGGCGGCAAGGCGTTCTTTGTTGCACGGGCCATCGCCACCGACTACCTGCCAAAATTCAGGCCAGTCAATCGGCCCCATGTCGTAGTGCAGGCGCGTGTCGTTCCACTGCAGCAGCGGGTCGGGCAGGCTGACGCCCAAAATGCTGGCCTGCTCGACCGTAGCATCGACAAACTTTTGACGTAAATCGTCGTTGCTGATGCGTTTGATGCCCCAGCGCATGGATTGCTCGGAATTGGGCGACTCGGCGTCCGGCGGGCCAAACATCATCAGCGACGGCCACCACCAGCGGTCAACCGCGTCTTGCACCATGGCGCGCTGGGCGGCTGTGCCTTGCGTCATCATCGTCAACAGGGCTTCATACCCCTGGCGCTGGTGAAACGATTCTTCACGGCAGATCCGCACCATCGCACGCGCGTAGGGCGCATAAGAGCATCGGCACAGCGGCACTTGGTTCATGATGGCTGCACCGTCCACCAGCCAGCCGATCACGCCCATATCCGCCCAGCTCAGAGTCGGGTAGTTGAAGATCGAACTGTACTTGGCTTTACCGGTGTGCAGCGCGTTTAACAGTTGGTCACGCGAGGTGCCTAGCGTTTCCGCAGCAGCGTACAAATACAGGCCATGACCGGCTTCGTCCTGCACCTTGGACAGTAAAATCGCCTTGCGTTTCAGCGTGGGTGCGCGGCTGATCCAGTTGCCTTCGGGCAGCATTCCGACAAACTCTGAATGCGCGTGCTGGCTGATCTGCCGCACCAGTGTTTTGCGGTAGTGCTCGGGCATCCAGTCTTTGGCTTCGATGAAATCGCCAGCGTCGATGCGGGCGTCAAAGCGTTCTTGCGATTGCAACTCGTCCGCACTGCGCAGTTTTGCTTTTGAAGCGGCTTCAGCCGCTTTGTCTTCTGCACTCAAGGTGTCCATAGATTGGGTGTACATACGCTCTCCTAATGTTCCTAAATAACTTACTATTTGCGCAAATCAACCACACGCCGTGCTTTGCCCACCAGCGTGCGCTCAATGCTGTTGGGTGCTTCCACACTGACTTGGGTGGTGATACCGACTAGCGTTTTGATGCGTTCGGTCAACCATGCATTCGCCTCTTGCGGGCTGATGGTCGCCGTGGGCAGCAGCTCACAGCGGACCTGCACCGCATCCAAATGCCCGTCGCGGGTGACAACCAACTGGTACTGCCCCGACAGCTGCTCATGCCGCAGCACGATTTCTTCAATCTGTGTCGGAAAGACGTTGACGCCGCGGATGATCAACATGTCGTCACTGCGGCCCACAATCTTGCCCATACGCCGCATGCTGCGCGAGGTGGGTGGTAGCAAGCGCGTCAAATCTCGGGTACGGTAGCGGATGATGGGCAGCGCTTCTTTGGTCAGCGAGGTGAAGACCAACTCGCCCTCTTCGCCATCGGGCAGCAGTTCGCCCGTTTCGGGGTTAATGATTTCGGGGTAAAAATGGTCTTCCCAAATAACAGGGCCATCTTTGCTTTCAATACACTCGCTGGCGACGCCTGGCCCCATCACTTCTGACAAGCCGTAGATATCCACCGCATCAATGCCCGCATTGGTTTCAATCTCTGTGCGCATCGCCTCAGTCCACGGCTCTGCACCAAAAATGCCGACTTGCAAACTGCTCTTTTTAGCATCCAAGCCTTGGCGTTCAAATTCTTCAATCACCACCTGCATGTAGCTGGGCGTGCACATGATAATGCTGGGCTGGAAGTCGGTGATCAGCTGCACCTGCTTCTCGGTCTGCCCGCCCGACATGGGGATGACGGTGCAACCCGCCCGCTCCACGCCGTAATGCGCACCCAAACCACCGGTGAATAAGCCATAGCCATAAGCCACATGCACCAAATCACCCGCGCGTGCGCCAGCAGCGCGAATCGAGCGCGCCACGAGGTTGGCCCAGGTGTCGATGTCCTTCAAGGTGTAGCCGACCACGGTGGGTTTGCCAGTCGTGCCGGACGAGGCATGGATGCGCGCTACCTGCTCGCGCGGCACGGCAAACATGCCAAAGGGGTAGTTGGCGCGCAGATCGTGCTTGGTGGTGAAGGGGAATTTACTCAGATCGGCCAGCGTTTTCAGGTCGCCGGGGTGGATGCCCGCGGTATCGAACGCTTGTTTGTAATGCGGGACTTTGTCGTAGGCGTGTTGTAGCGTTTGCTTTAAACGTGCCAGTTGCAGCGCCTGCAGATCGTCCTGGCTGGCGCATTCTATAGGTTCTAAATCGTTGGGGGCAGGAAATTTAACAGGCATATGACGTATTCCTAAGAGCGTTTTACAGAGCGACCATCTTTTTGTCTTTGAGCCGGTACGAGCGTCCGCGCATCACGGCCACGCGTTTGCCGTCTTGGTTGCTTATGTCGATGTCGTACAAGCCCGTACGCCCCGCTAGGCTGATTTCTGTGGCGTTGGCGGTGAGCACATCGCCCCCTTGTACTGCAGCGATGAACTCAATACCTAGCGACGAGGCCACAGTCATATCGTTGTACGAATTGCAGGCGTAGGCAAAAGCTGTGTCCGCCAAAATTGTGATGTAACCACCATGACAGATGGCAAAGCCGTTCAGCATGCGCTCTTGCACGGTCATGGTCATGGTGGCTGAGCCTGCGCCTACGCTTAGCAGTTGGATGCTTAAATCTTGCGCGACGCGGTCTTTGAGCAGCATGGCTTTGCTGACCTTATCAGCGAGTTGTTGAGGCGAAAGTGGCGAAATTAACGAGGAAGAGGTCATTGGGTTAAATATAAGTTACCGACCGGTCGGTAATATTTAATATAACCCACAAATCACCATGCGTCAACTAGTTTAGTCCAGCAATGCTAAGGTTGCCTGCATTACCCGCGCGTCAAACGCCATGCTGACATGCCCCTGCGCAGTGACCAATCGATTGTCTGCACCTGGCAGCATCGCGGTAGACGTAGGGACAACGATGTTGTCGCAATTGCTGTACCAACAAGTGAATTTGGCAAATCGGGTCGGCGATTCTTCTTTGGCTAGTAACTGTGTCCATTCGCCATGCCGCTGCATTTGGCGGGTGTTGATGAATGGCAAAAATGATTTTTTTAGTGACAAAACCGTTCCAAAGTGCGGCGTGCCGATGGTGATGATGCGGTTGATTCTGTCGTCGTTACCTGCTTTTGACCGCAGCCATGATCGCGCCACCAAACCACCCATGCTGTGGCAAATCAAAGCTGGTGGCTTACCTGTGGCGAGCGTCACTTTCGCGATGGCCGCTTCGACAGCGGGCGCGTAGTCGTCGATGGAGCCGAAAACGGGTTCCAGCGTAATGGCCGCAAAAGCTCGTTTGTCAGCTAGAAGCTGCTGCATCCAAGGCGTCCAAAAAGCTCGGTTGCAAAAAAAACCGTGAATAAACACCACGCCTTGCTTGTCCGAAGCGGGTAGGTAGTCGGAAATGGCCTGTGTACGAAACGGCTGTCGCCACAGAAAAACCTTGTAGGCGCTTGTGGTTTCATGCCACCATGCAGCAAAGAGTGCGCTCAAGAAAGCTCTAGGTTGCAGATCGGTTCGATTTAAATGGTGAATTGCTATGAATATAATAGCTATAGAGACAATATATACGCTGGCTATAGCCAAAAATGCTATGTAAATACGTGAATAATTAGGTAACACATACCAAATCCACCCCACGATTGAAGCGACGATGAAAAAGACCAAAGTTTGTTGAATTCTTGCAATCATGCAGGCATTTTGCCTGATGCCTACAATGGTGGCATGACATTTCAAAATACTTCCTTGAACCCATCCGTAACTTCAAACCTCAGCGCCGAGCAAACCCTGCTGCAAACCAAGCGTCCTGCCCCACAAATCGAACCCACAGAACAGCGCATCGCCATTGCCAAAAAGCTGTTGTTGACACCGTTTGGGTTGACAGAGTCGCACCTTGCAAAAGCCTTGAACGAGATCAAAGCGCACAAAGTGGACGATGCTGATTTGTACTTCCAATACACCCGCTCAGAGGGTTGGAGCTTGGAAGAAGGCATCGTTAAAACTGGCAGTTTTAGTATCGACCAAGGCGTGGGTGTGCGCGCTGTCAGTGGCGAAAAGACGGCGTTTGCGTACTCTGATGACATTTCGATGGCGTCGTTGCTCGACGCAGCCCGCACGGTGCGATCCATCACGGCTGCAGCTAGCAATAAATCTGCCAAAATAGCTACTAAAAAAATAGCAATGAGTCGGTCACTTTACCCAGATTTAGACCCGATTTCGACCTTGGACAGCACCGCCAAGGTGAAACTACTCGAAAAAGTGGAGAAATTAGCCCGCGCTAAAGATCCGCGTATCAAGCAGGTTATGGCGGGTTTGGCGAGTGAGTATGACGTTGTTTTGGTCGCTAGAGCCAATGGCGTGTTGGCAGCCGATGTGCGCCCTTTGGTGCGTTTAAGTGTGACGGTGATCGCGGAGCAAACAGTCAAAGGCCAAGTTCGCCGAGAAACTGGCTCGGGCGGTGGTGGTGGCCGTTTGGGTATGGCTTATTTTGACGATGCGCTGATAGAAGACTATGTTTCCAGCGCCGTCAACGCCGCTTTGACCAATTTAGAATCCCGCCCTGCCCCTGCGGGCGTGATGACCGTTGTTTTAGGCGCCGGCTGGCCTGGCATTTTGCTGCACGAGGCGATTGGCCACGGGCTGGAAGGCGATTTCAACCGCAAAGGTTCCAGCGCTTTCAGTGGCAAAATCGGCAAGCGCGTCGCTGCCAAAGGTGTCACCGTGTTGGATGACGGCACGTTGCCTGATCGCCGTGGTTCACTGAATGTCGACGACGAAGGCAATGCCACCCAGCGCAATGTGCTGATCGAGGACGGTATTTTGAAGGGTTACATCCAAGATTCCATGAATGCACGGCTGATGGGCGTTAAACCCACCGGCAACGGCCGCCGCGAAAGCTATGCCCACGTGCCCATGCCGCGCATGACCAACTCCTACATGCTGGGCGGCGACAAAGAGCCCGCCGAGATCATCGCCAGCATCAAAAAAGGCCTCTACGCCAGCAATTTTGGCGGTGGGCAGGTCGATATCACCTCGGGTAAGTTCGTGTTTTCAGCTTCGGAAGCCTTTTGGGTCGAAAATGGCAAAATCCTCTACCCAGTTACTGGTGCAACGCTGATTGGCAGTGGCCCCGAGTGCCTCAAACACGTCAGCATGATTGGCAATGACGTCAAGCTGGACAGCGGCGTCGGCACCTGCGGCAAAGAGGGACAAAGTGTGCCAGTCGGCGTCGGTCAACCCACCTTGCGGATTGATGGGCTAACCGTGGGTGGAACGGCTTGAATCACCTAAAATAAGGTAAAAACGGCTGTAGTCGGCGTATCTATTGCCTATTTTGCTATTAAATATATGGCAAATAGCAGCAATTTAAAACTATAGCGGCATCACAAAACGTAAGCCAACCGTCCAGTTCCGACCCGGTGCAGGCTCGTAAAATTGCGACGCAGCTTGGTTCACGATGACGGAACCAACATAACGCTTGTTGGTGGCGTTGTCTACCCGTGCTGAGGTGGTGAGCACGCCAGAGCCAATCGCCCAGCCGTAGCTCGCCTTGACGGCTAAGGTGTTGTAGCCATCGGCAGTCGCTGTATTGGTGTCATTGGCGTACAACCTCCCTGCATGGGTCATCTCGATGCCCGCTTGCGCTCCGAGTTTTGAGGCTATGTTGCGTTTGGCAGTACTGACGTCCATGGTCTTGCTGCTCCAAAGCAGCTCAGAGAAAACGAAGCTTTGAGGAATGCCGGGGATTTTGTTGCCCGCATCTATGTTGTTTGAGCCTGTCGCAAACGCTTGTGAAAACCGCGCATTGGTTTGCGACGCAGCCAAGGTCGCGCGTAAATTCGGCATCAACAAGGTGTTGCCAGACAGTTCCCAACCCGTACGTTTGGTGCCTGGTGCGTTTTTAAAGGTGGAATTACCACCCGTGTTGCTGGCGACCACGATCTCGTCGGTGGAGTCGATTTGAAACAGGGTCAAGTCCAAGCGCGATTTGGCATTCGGCAACCACTTGGCGCCAATCTCATAATGCTTGCTTTTTGAGGCGTTGATGGTGGTGTTGAAAGCCGGCGTAGCAGCGCCTTTGTAAGCCACTTCGGCCAAGGTGGGGCTTTCGAAGCCGCGGCCGTAGTTGGCGTACAAGTTCAAGCTGTCATTTGCATGGTAGGTCAAGCCCAGCACCGGGCTGGTGGCTTTGTAATTGGTCGAACCTGAGCCGTCGCCGTCTTTTAGGTAATTGTCACTGCTTTTAAAACTCACCGAGCTGTAGCGCAGCCCGCCAATCAGTGAAATTTGTTCAGACACCAGGACAGTTGCTTGCGCAAACAGGTCGCTGTTACTGGCTTGATTGTCTTCATTACGGGTGGTGGTGGTTTTTTCGCCCAATGCTGCGCCGCCGCCTTGGCGCGTTTCTTTGGAACGGTCGAATTCATAGCCAACAACCCAAGTCACAGGCGTGGTGCCAATTTTAGACATGGCGTTGTATTGCAAACCAGCGCCAGAATAATTGCGCTCTAACCCAACCCACGCGCCCGTCCCTGCAGCTGCGCCGGTTTGGTATTGCGTGTTGTCACGTGTACCTGCATACAGGCGCGCGGTGAGGGAACGGTCCGCGTCAAAATTATGTTTGATAGATGAACCCAGTTGGTTTTGCACCACAATTTTGCGAGCGTTGCGGGAAACGGCGTTGGTTCCTGCCTGCGTGGGATCGGTCGCCAATTGTGCAGCTGTTAAACCGGTCGGGTCAAGCGCCAATGGCATGTCAAATCGGTTGAAAACGACGTTTACTTTGGTGGCGCTACCAGCATCAAAGCTTAGCTTGCCGTTGAATTGTTTGCGCTCAGTTTCGCTGTTGGCTCTGAAGCCATCTGCGCTGAAGGTGTTGTAATCCGCCACGATGCCGTAGTTGCCGATTTTGCCCGCGTATTGCCAGTCTGTGCGCAGCATACCGTACGAGCCGCTGTAGAGCTGTGCACCAATATCAGGTTGCTCGGGTGCTTCGCGGGTGAAAGCTTGAATCACGCCACCTGCAGAGTTGCCATATAACTGCGCTAATGGGCCACGTAAAACTTCGATGCGCTCGGTTGATGTGAGGCTGATAGATGAGCCTTGGCCTTGACCATCTGGCGTGGTGGCTGGAATGCCATCTACGAGTAAGCGAATACCGCGAATACCAAAGGCTGAACGCGCTCCAAAGCCGCGAATCGACACTTGCAAATCTTGCGCGTAGTTTTGGCGGTTCAAAATTGTTAAACCAGGAACGCGGTTGAGCGATTCAGACAAATTAACCTGCGGGCCAGCATTTTGAATGGTCTCAGCATCGATCGCTACGACCGCTGCCGGTGCATCAAAACTTCGCTGTTCGGCGCGCGAAGCAGAAACCACAACGGGTGTAAGGGTTTGAGCTGAAACATAAGTATTACAAACCGCCAGTACCGCCAAAGTCTTGGACGATTGAATTAAAAAATGGCTAGTTGCGCGCGAATTTACAGCGATCATAGAGTCTCCTTGTTTGCATTATTTGAGCACGAAACAGCTTTGAAGCTGACGCCAAGGTGACTAAAAATGAGAAATTTGTCACATTGGTGACGTTGTTTTAAATGGCCAAAGATTAAAGTTTATTTAAGCATTGCGGCTTGTATTTTCATGTCCGATTTATCGGTGCTTGTAGATTGACCAAAGGAGATAATAGTGAGAAATTTTAAAAGAAATTTTCTGTTTGCTGCTGTCACATTGGGGGTTGCAGGGCTGGTGAGCGCGCAAGCTAATCTAGACAAACTCAAGCAAATGCGCGTTGCAACAGCGGATTTGAACATCCCACTCGTAGCACAAACTGGTGCAAATGCGGATGCGATTCGAAACAATCTAAAAAAAGTCAAACTACCTCCAGGTTTTAAAATTGCACTCTACGCTATCGTGCCAGATGCGCGCCATATGGCGGTTGCGCCGTCAACAAATATGTTGTTTGTGGGCACTCGTAAAACTACCGTGTGGGCCGTGACGAATCGCAACAGCGGCGAAGCAGCGACAGAGGTTAAATCGTTTGCACCATCATTAAAATTTACCAACCCAAATGGTGTTTGTTGGACTAAAGATGGTTTCTTGATTGTGACTGAGCACAACCGCGTGTTGAATTTCCCAGCTGCTGAGTTTTTCTATGAAGGCCCTGATGTCGCGGTGATTGAAGTTGTCGCTCAAGGCAAACTGATTCCAGTGGAAGAAGAAAGCTATAACCACGGTGCGCGCGTCTGCCGCGTGGGTAAAGACGGCATGTTGTATGTGTCACTAGGCCAACCGCACAATGTGCAACCGCGCGACAAGATCAAAATCTACAACGATGTGGGCATTGGTGGCATGGTGCGTATGAATGCCTTTGACGGCAGCAAGCGTGAGGTGTATG
Organism: Polaromonas sp.; assembly: GCA_031422495.1. Classification (GTDB taxonomy): domain Bacteria; phylum Pseudomonadota; class Gammaproteobacteria; order Burkholderiales; family Burkholderiaceae_C; genus Aalborgiella. The sequence continues at coordinate 11,768 of JANPLX010000134.1, forward strand.
CCACCGGCATCCGTAATTCTGTAGGTCATGACTTCAACCCGAAAGACGGCACCCTGTGGTTTACTGATAACCAGACCGACGGCATGGGCGACGACATCCCTGCAGGCGAGATCAACCGTATCACCAAAGCGGGCCAGTTCTTTGGCTATCCGTGGATCCAGGGCAAAACCCGCATCACCGAGCACGGCTATGACAAAGACCCATTGCCAACTAACGTGACCAACCCTGAGGTGTACACGGACGCGCACGCGGCTGACTTGGGCATGGCTTTTTACACGGGTAAGAAATTCCCTGCCAAGTACCAAGGTGGCATTTTCTCGGCTCAACACGGCTCATGGAATCGCACCAATCCTATTGGCGCACGTATCATGTTTACCAGCTTGAAAGCGGATGGCACAGCTGACAAGACCGAAGTCTTTGCAGATGGTTGGTTGAACCCAGAAACCCGCCAGTACAGCGGCCGCCCTGTCGATGTGGCGAACTTGCCTGACGGCTCGATCTTGGTGTCTGACGACTTTGCGGGTGCTATTTATCGCATCAGTTACTCTGAATAAATAGCAAAGTCGAATCAAGATAGAAACCAACACATGAAACACAGCGCCAAAATTAAATTTTCAAAACGATTCAGTCTTGTACTGTGGTTTGTGTGCGGTTTCATGCCCATGTCTGCATTTGCGCAAAATGCAAGCAGTGGCAAAGACAAAGCTGGCATGTGCGCCACATGCCATGGGCCAACAGGATTGAGTCAATTGCCGAATGCACCGCATTTAGCGGGGCAGCCGGCAATTTATATCATCGAGCAGATGAAAAATTACCGCAGTGGTAAACGCCCGAACGAGGTGATGGCCGTGATTGCAAAACCATTGACTGACCAAGAGATCGAGGATCTCGCAGCTTGGTATGCGTCTATAGAAATTACGGTGAAAGTAAAGTAAAAACGTCGTTTGCCAGTAATGTTCCAAACCGGCAAATTCAATGCGAACGAATCATCGTTCCAAACGCTTGTTCAGTCAAAATTTCTAGCAACATCGCATGTGGCACACGACCATCAATGATGTGAACGGCTTTCACGCCGCTTTTCGCTGCATCAATCGCACCGGCGATTTTAGGAATCATGCCACCACTGATCGTGCCATCGGCAATCAAAGCATCAATATCTTTGATGCTTAAATCGGTGAGTAGATTTTTCTCTTTATCTAACACGCCTGCAATATTTGTCAGCATCAAGAGCTTTTCAGCCTGCAGCACCGTGGCCAGTTTGCTGGCAACGACATCGGCATTGATGTTGTAGCTTTCGTTGAGCAAGCCAAAGCCAATCGGGCTGACCACTGGTATAAAAGCATCGTCTTGTAAGGCTTTAACAACGCTTGGGTCTATCGACTCAATATCACCGACTTGGCCGACATCGTGCTCTTTGCTAGCATCATTCAAGTCAACAAGTTTGAGTTTTTTGGCGCGAATCAAGCCGCCGTCGCGCCCTGTCAAACCCACAGCTTTGCCGCCAGCTTGGTTAATGAGTCCGACGATGTCTTGCTGCACTTCGCCCGCAAGGACCCACTCCACCACTTCCATGGTTTCGGAGTCAGTCACGCGCATGCCTTGGATGAACTCGCCTTTCTTACCAAGGCGCTTCAAAGCGGCTTCGATTTGTGGGCCACCACCGTGAACGACCACGGGGTTGATGCCTACAAGCTTAAGTAGCACCACATCTTCGGCAAACGCTTGCTGCAAAGCGGGGTCAGTCATGGCGTTTCCACCGTACTTGATTACCATGGTTTTGCCATGGTATTTACGAATGTACGGTAGCGCTTGAGCGAGGATATCGGCTTGGATTTCCGCCCTAACCTCGGTTTTAGGTTGCTGCAATATGGCCTCTAGCTGCTCACTCATCGACTACCATCCTAATATACGGGTGACATGTAAAAAAGTTCAAATTAAACAGCGAAATCAGACTTACTGCGTCCTTGCGCAATCAAAGCAGTCATCCATTTTGGCGACAAACCGCGGCCGCTCCAAGTTTCACCATTCGGGCCACGGAATTTTGCCGCAACTGGCACACCAGCCGCTTTAGATTTACGCACCTTAGCTACTTTGCCAGCCTTTGCTGCTTTGGCTGGGCGACCTGGTTTGCCTTTTTTGGCAGTAGATTTGCCGCCCAAATCTTTAACTGTGATACCAAATGCGGCCATCTTCGCGCGAATATCGGCCACTGTGCTGTTGAATTCTTTTGACTTTAAATCGGCAGCTTGTTTTTGCAATTTTTCGATTTGGCTTTGCAGGTCAATTAAGTTGCTCATGATGGTGCCTTCTAAAAGAGTATTGAAAGATTAATGAAAAAGGAAAATAAAAGAGAATGTCTAATGTAATATAAAAACAATAGCAATAAAACCAATTGCGTCAAAGAAGTGTTGTTTTATTAACCAAATAACCATTATCTTATTAAGATATTAATAACCTTAAGAGGGCCATTGAACCTAAGTGATTGACTCAACGGCGCAACCAGCGCGGCACTTTGAAGCGCACCAGCATCATATAAGCGGCAACATAAGTCACCACAAAGACGGCGCAAAATGCCATCAATACCCAAGTGTTATCCCAAAATAATATGGCGGGTGCCACAGTTAATAAGGTAAAGCTCCATAACCATGGCGACGTACGGTTATTACGCATCAGCATACGACGCGAAGCATCATCATGAAATACCCCACGAACCAAGCGGCGGTATATTAACTGGTGAAAATGCAAAGCATCTGCCACGCCGGGTGACACACCACGTACAGCTTTGCGGTAAATCGAAAACAATGTTTCCCAAACTGGGTATATCAATAACAACATAGGAAACCATGGCGATACTGTGGGATGGCGCTGCACAAGCGTGATACTGGCTACTGCAATCACCACGCCCCACAAATAAGCGCCGCCGTCACCCGCAAATATCAAACCGCGCGGATAATTCCAGATTAAAAACCCGGCTGTTGCAGCCGCAAGGCAAACCACCACGGCAGCCAATTGTCGATCGCCTAATTGCAGCGACACATGCGCAATCGCCAAACAAATCATCGCCGCGACCGTGCCAGCCAAACCGTTATATCCGTCAATAATATTAAAAGCATGCGGTAAACCACATATTGCAAATATGGCCAATGCTATACCTAACCAAGGCGTCGCCTGCAGCCAACCGTCAATGCCTGGTATATCCAAGCGCGTCAGCGATATACCCAGTAGATAACAAGCTAGCGCCGCAGACAAAGCCGTTAACCCGAGTCGATAGAATACCGACAGCCGCTGCGTCACATCTTCAAATGCACCCCCCAGCACCGCAGGCAAACTCAATACAACCCACGGCCAGGTTTGCATCCAGCTACCTTGTACATTTAAATTGATCCCAAATTGAGCTGACAGTGCAGCTGTCAACCAACCCGCAAACAAGCCAAACATAATGGCCAGACCGCCCAAACGCGGCACGGCGCCAATGTGAAAACGCTGCGGCTTATGGACGTCATACTGCTGGGCATGCTCACCTGCCCAGCGGATAAACAACAATGACGCGAATAAAGAAAAGGCAACACTGACCAAAGTTAAAACAATCACGGCGCAACTTTCTGATTTTATTTTCTAATTATCGCCAATATCGTCGATCAATATGTCAATATTTGGGTATGGCAAGCTGATTATGTACTCAAGGTTTTTGAACGGCCGTATTCAAGATCAAATCGATCCGCCGCTTCAGGCTTTCAACTTGTGTCGCATCGCCTTTAGATTCGGCGGATTTGATCTGCACTCCCAGCCAAGCCAAGAGCGATCGTCGCCAAGCTTGGTTTGACGCTGTTTGTACGGCTGTGAGCGTTACTTCGTCCAAAGCGGGCTGAGACAAGTTGCCGTATTTCAGCAGCATGCCCGCTACAACCAAGAGCGACAGCGGGTCTTTGGTTTGCGACAATGCCGCTGCACTCGCCGGATTGGCGACGACGGCAGCATGGTGTTTAGGCAAGATGGCAATATTCAAACCCTGCCATCGGCCAGCCAAGTAATCTGCGTAAGTACGCAGTTCGATCCCGACGTCGGCCGCCAAGGGCAGGTAAGCTGGGCAGTCATCAAACACCAAACTGGCGGCGCGTGCGGCACATCGCGTGAGTTCAGCGGTGGCCACCAAATCCGCACGACCTGTTGCACGCAGTTCACGCAAGGCGCGGGCGAAATCTTGTTCTTCAACTCGGGTATTGCCCGTCAAATAAGCGGTACTTGCGTTTTGCAAAGCACTTTGTGCATTGGACTCCCACACCTGCGGTGCCGGGCCACTGGCGCAGCCGCTGAGCACCCCAGCAACGAGCACGACACCCAGCACGGCTAATTTATGGGCTGCCTGTACAAAGCAAGTTAACTTATTCATTGTATTCACGGCAGTTTAATTTGCACATCTCTGGCGAACGGCCATTTGCGGTTGATTTCGCCTACCAATTGATCCACCTTGCGCAGGCTAGATTCAACTTCCGCGCGCAAAGTGTCCAAATCAGCGGTGGCAACTTTGGCGTTGCTGGCAACATCTTTAGCCGCTAGCAGCACCGCATCCAACTTTTGTAGACTGGCGCGCGCATCGGCCAGTGTGGCGGTCACTTGCTGCACCGTCAATTGGGTGTCGCTGACCAAGCCTTTCTCGCCAAACACCTGCTTGTCTGCTTTCGCTGTGATGCCGTCAACCTTGAGCAACAGCGTGTTGGTACGATCGAGTGTGGTGGTCAGCTGTTTGGAAAGCAGCGCCAACTTCACATCATCACCAGCCAGCATCTTCATACCACCGCCAGGCGCTTTGAGCGTATCGGTCACGGCCTGTACATTAGCTAGGCTTTGGCTCAAGCTGGACTCTTCAGCCGTCATTTTCACTAAGTTTTGCGTCAAATCCTTCACCAGTGCTACCATTTTTGGAATTTCGGCAGCTGTATCGCCACGTAACAGCGTGCGCTCTGAGTTATCCGGCAGTGGGGGGTCAGTTAACACGCCGCTGTAAGCGCGAATTTTGGTGTTGCCCACCAAGCCGCTTTCCATAGTGAAGACACTGCTCGTTCGCAGCCAGCGCGCGTCCTTGCTAGGCACATCAATGATGATGCGGACATTGCCCTTGTCTGCGAGCTCAACACGGCGTACGCGCCCTATCGGAAAACCTGAGAAAGTCATATCCATGCCGATGATCACACCTTCCGAATCGTCTGACAGCAGGACCAACTCTTGCGTGCGTTCAAACGCACCGCGCGCATACAGCACGTAAAACACCGTGCCGCAGATCAAAGCCAACATCAACAGCAACAACAACACAGCCTTGACCTCAATATTGGCAACGGGCTTGGGTGTTGGTGCCGAAGGATTTGGCGGAGGTGTTTGTTCGTCCATGTAGCGTAAAGAGCAGAATTTTGTATTTTCGTTCAAAAATAGCGGATCGTTAACGTCGCCGCCTCGATCATGAAAATCACCAAAAACAAGCGCACCAAACTGGATTCGCTGATGCCTGCCAAATTCAAGCCCACGCGCGCAGCGCGGACTTTTTCTTTGTCGCCGTCTGCCATTGACTCATTCAACATGCTAGCCGCGATCGGAATCACGCCCACGGCCAGACTAAACAGCAAGCTTTTCACCGCAAAACCCAAGGCGATGGCGGGCCCAAACACGCGCCCCACCATCCGTGTGTACGCATCAAAGCCCCAAGGTGACAAACCATAGACAACGACGTATGCAATGACCAGCGCTAACACAGCACTAACGGCGGTTAAGGTCAAAACCGATACCACGCCAGCTAGTACACGCGGCATCAGCTCATCGCGCAGCACGGCTTGGTCATCACGCCAAGACGCCAAGTGTGATTCGCGCTGCATCCTTGCAACATCGCTGCTGATGGGTGCCATATAGCGCAAAGCGACAAAAATCGCCGCAGAAATTGGTAAAAGCTCCAACACCAGCACGCGCACAACCATTTCAAGCGCATATTGCGACAAACCGTAACTCAATGCTGTCACCACCACGATGCGCGTGATCACCAAGCTCACCACCGCCGCCAGCACCGAATACCACGGCAAGATAGAGCCCACACTCAGGTAAATATGCCGCGCGACGATGCCGGCTGTATGCGCCCTGTAGCTAGAGGGTGACAGCGCGATCACCAAGGCTTGCGCGCCAAAATACACAATATCCCACCAGCCCAGCAGCCAGCGCACTGTGCCCATGCCAAACGTACCCATCTTGCGGTTGAGCTTGTTCACGGTATGGGTGGATCGCATGGTTCTATCTTACGTTCTCAAGCGGACTTCCAAAACCCTACTTGGCTGTAATTGTGTTTCAAAAAGTCTATCCACAGCCGCACCCGCAGCGGCAAATGTTTGCGTTGCGGAAAAACCGCGTAAATACCATTCGGTGGTGCCGCAAAATCTTCTAGTACCGCAAGCAACTGGCCAGAAGCAATTTCTGCTTCCACCTCCCATATACTGCGCCAAGCAATGCCGCAGCCAGCCAAGCACCAATCATGCAGCACTTGACCGTCTGAGCAGTCTAGTGGTCCGTCTAGGCGCAAATACTGCACGTCTCTGTCGCCAGAGCTGCTGGGAATATTGAAAGCCCAACCCCGCGTTTGCGACGCATCGCTGGAAAGCGATAAACAATCAAATTTACTCAATTCGCTCGGGTGTAACGGCGTGCCATGTGCTCTGAGGTACGCTGGAGTGGCCACACACAGCCGCCGGTTGTCAGCCAGCCGCACACTCACCAGGCTGGAATCCAGCATATCGCCCACTCGCACCGCGCAGTCAAAACCTTCGGCGGCAATGTCAATCACGCGGTCGGACAAATTGAGCGACAGCGTCACATCGCTGTGCAAAGTGCGAAATTTGGGCAACAGCGGTGCAACATGGCGGCGCCCAAAACCTGCTGGTGCGGTGATACGTAAGTGACCACTCGCTTTCACGCCACCCGCAGAAACACTGGCCTCCATATTCGCCACGTCGCTCAAAACGCGCTGGCAATCTTCCAAAAACGCGCTGCCTTCGGTAGTTAAGGTCAGTTTTCGTGTGGTGCGAATCAATAATTTGACGCCCAGTCGCTCTTCCAGCGCATCTAATCGCCTGCCCATGATGGCTGGTGCCACGCCTTGCGCCAAAGCCGCAGCCGTCAAGCTGCCGCGCGAGACGACGGCAACGAAAGATTCGATTTCTTTGAATTTGTCCATAAATAAAGGGTTGCTGCTTTGATTATGTGTATAAAAGTCACAAATAACACAACATTTTCGATATTAATAATCTTTCAAGGTTCGAATATAGTTGTTGAAACCCTAAAATAAGTATAAGCTAACTGGCATAATTGTTTGTATTATGCTACATATTTAATAGCTACTTAGTCAATAAATACGCCGGCTAGAGCCAAATTTAGGCTGTATTTAACCTTATTTTGTTAATTTATACCGTTTTTACCCTTTTGGAGAACCCCATGTCCGCACATCAAACCCCACGCACGCACGTTCACAAGCTGCAAGTCGCCACTGTTTTGCACACTTTCGTCAATGAGCAAGTGCTGCCCGGCACCGGCGTGTCTGCGGATAAATTCTGGCAAGGTTTCGACGCCATCGTGGCCGATCTATCACCCAAAAATATCGCTCTACTGGCAGAACGCGACCGCTTGCAAGCCGAGCAAGACGCTTGGCACAAGGCCAATCCAGGCCCGATCAGTGACATGAAAGCCTACCGCGCCTTCCTAGAGAAAATCGGCTACCTCGTCCTCGTGCCTAAAAACGTCACGACGACGACTTCTAATGTCGACGACGAACTCGCCAAACAAGCCGGCCCGCAGCTGGTCGTGCCAGTGTTGAACGCTCGTTATGCCTTGAACGCCGCCAACGCCCGCTGGGGCAGCCTGTACGATGCTCTTTACGGAACTGATGCCTTGTCAGAAGAAGACGGCGCAACCAAAGTTCCCGCTGGTGGCAAAGGATACAACCCAATCCGTGGCGCAAAAGTCATCAACTACGCCCGCCACGTGCTAGACCGCACCGCACCGTTAAAGTCAGGCTCACACGTTGATTCTGTCGGCTACAGCGTTAAATCTGGCGAACTCGTCGTGAAGTTGTCCAGTGGCAAATCCAGCCGACTCGACAACAAAAAACAATTCCTAGGCTTCCAAGGCAAAGCCAGCGACCCAACTAGCGTTTTACTCATCAACAACGGCCTGCACCTAGACATTCAAATCGACCGCAGCACCGCCATCGGCAAAACTGACCCGGCTGGCGTCAGCGATTTGGTGCTGGAAGCGGCGCTCTCCACCATCATGGACTTGGAAGATTCGGTCGCCGTGGTTGATGCAGACGACAAAGTCTTGGCCTACAGCAACTGGTTGGGCATTTTGAAAGGCACGCTGACCGAAACAGTCAGTAAAGACGGCAAAACCTTCACTCGTGGCCTGAATGCAGACCGCGTTTACACTTCGGCCAAAAACGCTAAAAAGCAAGTCCGCTTGCACGGCCGCAGCCTCATGTTTTTGCGCAACGTTGGCCATTTGATGACCAACCCGGCCATTTTGTACACCGACGCTGCTGGTAAAACCCAAGAAATCCCAGAAGGTATTTTGGACGCCGTGGTCACCACTGCGATCGCCCTGCACGACGTGAATCGCCCGAAAAAGCAAGCGATTGGCAACTCACGCACCGGCTCGATCTACATCGTCAAACCGAAAATGCACGGCCCGGCTGAAGTCGGTTTTGCTGCAGAGTTGTTTGCGCGCACCGAAAAAATGCTCGGCCTGAAAGACAGCACCGTCAAGCTCGGCATCATGGACGAAGAGCGCCGCACCAGCACCAACTTGAAAGCCTGCATAGCAGCCGCCAAGAGCCGCGTCGCCTTCATCAACACCGGCTTTTTAGACCGCACCGGCGACGAAATGCACACCGCCATGCACGCCGGCGCGATGATTCGCAAGGCCGACATGAAAGGAAGCAGCTGGATTGCCGCCTACGAGAAAAACAACGTGCAAGTCGGCCTGCAAAGCGGCCTGCGCGGCAAAGCACAAATCGGCAAAGGCATGTGGGCCATGCCGGATTTGATGAAAGCCATGCTCGAGCAAAAAATCAACCACCCGAAAGCCGGTGCGAACACCGCCTGGGTGCCTAGCCCGACGGGTGCGACTTTGCACGCTCTGCACTACCACCAGGTCAACGTTGCCAAGCTGCAAAAGAAAATGGAAACGGCCGATGCAAAATCTGACCAAAAGGCGGCGTATAAGAAAGTGTTGGAAGACATTTTGACCATCCCCGTCGCTACGGCTGAAGTCAAAGCCGCTTGGACACCAGAGCAGATCCAGCAAGAGCTGGACAACAACGCCCAAGGCATTTTGGGCTACGTCGTGCGCTGGATCGACCAGGGCGTGGGCTGCTCCAAAGTGCCCGACATCCACAACATCGGTCTCATGGAAGACCGTGCCACCCTGCGCATCAGCAGCCAACACATCGCCAACTGGCTCTTGCACGGCATCACCAACACCGCCCAAGTCAACGCCACCTTTGAGCGCATGGCAGCAGTCGTAGACGGCCAAAACGCCGGCGACCCGCTCTACAAAAACATGGCCAACAACTTCAAAACCAGCGCCGCCTACAAAGCCGCGACGGATTTGGTGTTCAAAGGCCTAGAGCAGCCAAGCGGCTACACCGAGCCGTTGCTGCACGCTTGGCGCTTAAAGGTGAAGGCGGGAGAGGCGTAAACCCACCGTCCGCCCTGAGCTTGTCGAAGGGTAAATTGCTATGTAATTAATAGCAATTTAGGCAATGAATACGCCGGCTAGAGGCATAAAATGGCCTCTAAAATGAGCAAAACAGCACCTGCGGGTGCTGTTTTTGTTTAAGGCCAAGCCATCCACAAAATCGACAGCCCAGACACCAGCATCACGCCTTCCATCAACTGCAAAAACCGCTCCTCGGGCAGTTTGAGCACCAGCCGTTTGGACAAAGTAGAGCCGGCCAGCACGAAAACGCCTATCAGCAGGCCTTGCAGGATGGCGCGGTTGTCTAGGACGCCTAGTTGGTGAAAGGTTTCGCCTTTGGCTAGAAACATGGCCAAGGAGGCGGCGGCTTCGGTGCCGATGTAGGCGCCTTTTAGCAGGCCATAGGCCAGGAAAAAGGGCGTGTTGATCGCGCCGGTGGAGGCCACAATACCAGTGAGGTAGACGATCACCGCGCCTACAACAGCCATGTGCGGCAATCGCAGGGTGAAGTTTTGTCGACGCAACCAGCGGCGAATAGGGATCATCAGCAGCAAAAAGCTGCCCAAAATCAGCTCAATGACACGCGAGTTGAACTGCACCAAGGTGTTTGCGCCCAAAATAACCGCAGGCACCGACGTGGCGGCATAAACGGCGGTCACGCGCCAGTCCACACTGCGCCACCACAGCGCCACACGGGTGAGGTTGGCAACGATGGCGACCAGGGCGATCACGGGCACGGCTTGCATGGGGCCGTAGAAATGCACCAAGGGCGGCATCAGCAAAATGGTGGTGCCGAAGCCAATCGCCCCGCCCAGTACGCCCGCACCCAAGCCAATGGCGCAGATGATAAGCATGGGCAGGATGTCGTGCATGCTTTCGATCATACATGCAGTAAAAACCCTAAAAATCTAAGTATATCGCTATGATTTTGATAGTGATTAAGACAATAAATACGCCGGCTATCGTCAAATTTTTAGGATAAAAGGGCGTCAACTGAGAATTGACGCATTTGTGCAACTAAGCGAAGCTTAGTGCACGAACGCTGCCCTAATTGATGTTGCGCCAGCTGCCATCTGCTTGGCGGCAGGCATTGCCAACTACTTTTTCGTTGCGGCCACCGATCACTGCGTCCATGGTGTATTCACGGCAGGGGCCGCTGGCGCTGTTGTAGGTGCGAATGGGCACGACGGTGTAGGCGTTACGGTTGTCTGGATTGACCCAGCGTGTTGGTGCATTGAGCGGCTGGGTTTCTAGCGCTTGTGCGATTCTCATTCTGTCATTGTTGTCCATGGACCGGCCGATGTTTCCACCGACGGATGCGCCAATCAGCGCACCAATGATGGTGGCGGCGGTTCGTCCGTCACCTCGTCCGAACTGCGAGCCGACCACACCGCCGACCACACCGCCGATGACGGTGCCACTCTGCTCTTGCGTGACGGGCACGGTGCATCCTGCGATTGACGCTACCAAAAGCGTCGCTATACCGATTTTGTTAAGCTGTTTCAAAATTCACTCCTCATGATTGATCGAACTTAACTTTAGGCCATATTTTCAAGACAGCATTGATAAAAATCAAAAAATTACAAGGTTTTTCGTTGATTCACATTTTTTCACCTAAGCTGATTTGACAGTGTTTCAGCAACAACACACTTGTAAAAAAGGTCAATGGTACCAACAATGACCCTACGGAGAATTTCGGGCATACTTTCAACAATAACCATAATAAAAATGCTATAGATTGCTATATTTTTAGTAGCTAAATAAACGATAAATACGCCGGCTAGAGTCATATTTTCAAGATAAATAGAGTAGAAACCGAAGATTTAAGCATATGGACAAACTTCGCATCGACAAATGGCTGTGGGCGGCGCGTTTTTACAAGACGAGGTCGCTGGCGGGGGAGGAGATTGACAAGGGGCGGGTGCGGGTGAACGATGTGGAGGCGAAGCCTGCCAAAGAGGTGAAGGTGGGCGATGTGGTGGCTATGCGCTCTGGGCCGACGATTCGTACCGTCACGGTTTTGGGCATCAGCGGGCAGCGCGGCGGTGCGCCAGCGGCGGCATTGCTGTTTGTTGAGACTGTGGAAAGTATCGCGGCCAGAGAGCGGGCAGTTGAGCAACGGCGGCTGAACCCGGAGCCGTCTACCGCGCTAGAGCATGGCCGGCCGACCAAGCGGGACAGGCGGGATTTAGACAAAGCCAGCGGCAAGCATGGCGGTTTTTAAGTCTATTTCCCGGGTTTCCAGCGCTTCAACAGCAACGCATTGCTCATCACGCTAACCGAACTCATCGCCATCGCCGCACCAGCGACCACAGGATTCAAAAACCCGAACGCTGCCAGTGGAATGCCAGCCACGTTGTAGGCGAAGGCCCAAAACAGGTTTTGGCGGATTTTGGCGACGGTGCGGTCGGAAATATCCAGCGCTGCCGCCACTAAAGCCGGGTCGCCACGCATCAGGGTGATGCCGGCGGCGTGCATCGCCACATCCGTGCCGTTGGACATGGCCATGCCGACATCGGCTGCCGCCAGCGCGGGTGCGTCGTTGACACCGTCCCCCACCATCGCGACGGTATGCCCACCCTCTTTAAGTTTGGCAATCAAGGCCGCTTTGTCTCCGGGCAGGACTTCTGCCATCACTTCGCCTTCTTCAGGCCGCAAACCCAGACGGCGCGCCATGACTTCGGCTGCGCCTCGGTTGTCGCCCGAGACCATGATGGTTTTGATGCCGCGTTGCCGCAACAATGCCAGCGCTTCTTTCGCGCCAGGTTTGGGTTCGTCGCCAAACGCCATCAAGGCTCTTAGGGTTAAGCCAGCGGTGGTGCGCTGCGCCATGGCGGAGACGGTGGCACCTTGTTGCTGCAAATCGGCGGCTTTGCTAGCCAGTGTGCCTAGGTCGATTTTTAGTTCTTGCATCCATCGCAGGCTGCCGATCAAATAGCTGTCCACGCCCACCTCGCCTTCGCTGCCGCGCCCAGGTACGGCGCGCACATTGTCGGGTGAGGGCATGGGTAAATCGCGGGCGTTGGCAGCGTCAACCACGGCGCGTGCCAAGGGGTGCTCGCTTCCGCTTTGCAGACTTGCGGCATTACTGAGGAGTTGTGCTTCATCCGCTGTTGCATCGGCTAGGACGAACGCCGTTAAGCGCGGTTTGCCTTGGGTCAGCGTGCCGGTTTTGTCAAACGCGATCACGTCCACCTTGTGTGCCAATTCCAGCGCTTGCGTGTCTTTGATCAGCATGCCGTATTTCGCCGCCACACCGGTGCCCGCCATGATGGCGGTGGGCGTGGCCAGCCCGAGTGCGCAGGGGCAGGCGATGACCAGCACCGCTACGGCACGAATCAGCGCAAACTCAAACGAATGCCCTGTGACATACCAGCCTAGAAGCGTGATCAAGGCAATGCCCAAAACCACGGGTACAAACACAGCACTGACCTGGTCCACCAGGCGCTGAATCGGGGCTTTGGCCGCTTGCGCGTCTTCCACCAAGCGGATGATGTGCGACAACACCGTCTCAGAGCCCACGGCTTTGACCTGCATCACCAAACGACCATCGCCGTTGATGGAGCCACCTGTTAAGGCTGAATCAGTTTCTTTGTGCACTGGCACAGACTCGCCGGTCAACATCGATTCATCCACTTGCGAGTGCCCTTCCAGCAGTACACCGTCCACCGGCAAGCGCTCGCCGGGGCGCACCACCAGCTTGTCGCCCACCAGCACTTCTGCGATAGGCACGTCCACTTCGCCATCCAGCCCCATCAAGTGCGCGATTTCAGGTTTCAGCGCATGCAGCGCCCGAATCGCCGATGTGGTTTGCCGTTTGGCGCGCGTCTCCAGCCATTTACCCAGCAAAACCAGCGTGATGACGATGGCAGAGCCTTCGAAATACAGATGCACCATCGTGTCAGGTTCTGCGGTGAGCCACAACCACACCGATAGCAGCCAACCCGCCGTCGTGCCAATGGCGACCAGCAAATCCATATTCCCAGTCAGAGCTTTGACCGCGCCCCAAGCCGCTTTGTAAAACCGCGCACCCAAGATGAATTGCACCGGCGTGGCCAAGACAAATTGCACCCAAGCTGGCAGCATCCAATGTTTGCCAAATAAGTCACCAATCATCGGCAGCGCCAGTGGTGCAGACAGCGCCAAACCGATGGCAACCGGCATGAAACCCGCCCACGGCGAGGCATCAGGTGCGTCAATCGCCGCATTCGCTGCGACAGGCTCGTAACCCGCATCACGCACGGCACGGCGTAGTTTGGCTTCCATTTGCTCGGAAGGCGCGAAGTGGATACGGGCGGTTTCAGTGGCTAAATTCACTGTGGCGGTAGAAACGCCAGGCACTTTGGCCAGCGCTTTTTCCACCCGCGAGACGCAAGACGCACAGGTCATGCCATCGATGCCAATGTCGAGTTCGGTGTCAAGGGTGGGGTTCAGAGCGGCAGTCATGTTTGAATCGTAGGCTTGCAAAGCTGTAGTTTGGTGCTATTTGGTGTTTAACAAGTTAATCTAAATCAACAGTTAAGCCATTAAGGGAGAAACACCATGAATCAAACCTTTCAAGTTACCGGCATGACCTGCGGCCACTGTGAAAAAGCCGTCACACGCGCCATCAAGGTGGTCGACCCAGTGGCAGAAGTCGCCATCGACCGGGCTCAAAACAAGGTGCAAGTGCAGTCTGACCAGCCGCGCGAGGCACTGGCCAAGGCGATTTTGGAAGAAGGCTACCAGGTAGTTGCTTAATTTTAACTTAAAGTTAATTGAATAAATGCTATATATCTAATAGCAGCTAAGGCAATAAATACGCCGGCTAGACTAGTATTTCTTGATTTCTAGTTCGAAGTGCAACACACTATCTATTAACAACGCAAACCGTAAGCGTAGTAATTACCCTAAGTTTTGCTCGGGTACTTCAATCAAACGTTTGATTTATGATTTAATTGAAGCATGACTGAATCTGATTTGCTTGAAACCAAAACCAGTTCGCGTGCGACACGTGCCGACGGCGCTGAAGCACGTGCTCGGCTGCTCAACGCGGCTTTGCGGCTTTTCGCCGAAAAAGGCTTTGCCAACACCTCCACCCGTGAGTTAGCCACCGCTGCTGGCGTCAATATCGCCGCGATTAGCTACTATTTTGGCGATAAAGCGGGTTTATACCGTGCGGCTTATACCGAGCCGATGGGGACATGCTCCGACATGGTGGTCTGCAACATCAGCGAAATCAGCTTAGAGCAAGCGCTGCGAATGATGTTGACTCAAATTATCGAACCGATGAAACTGGGAGACTTGGTGCAGCTGTGCACACGTTTGCATTTTCGCGAAATGCTGGAACCAACGGGGCTGTGGGCAGAAGAAATCGACAACGGTATTCGCCCTGCGCAAGTAGCTTTGGTGCTGGTGTTGTGCAAACATTTAGGTTTGACAGAACCAGATGATGACGTACATCGTTTGGCATTTTCCATTGTCGGCTTAGCGATTCATCTCTTTGTGGGGCGTGACGTTGTGCAGGCAATACAGCCCCAGTTACTCGCAAGCCCTGCAGCGATAGACACCTACACCGAGCGCCTTTTAAGCTACGGCTTGGCCATGGTGGACTGCGAAAAAACGCGACGTTTAGAACTCCAAAAACAATAAAACATGAAAAAACTACTCAAACCACTTTTTTTACTCAGCCCGCTGTTGTTAGCCGCCTGCTCAGTGACAGCACCAAGCTTACAGGTCAGCGACCAAGCCGCCAGCCAGTGGTACAGCCCGTTACCGGAAACGACAAAAACAGACCTGCCGCACCAAGGCTCTTCGAAAGAGTTGGCGAATTGGTGGCAAAGCTTGGGCGATCCGCTGCTGGTTGAGCTGATTACCAGCGCCCAAGCCGCCAGCCCGTCCGTTACCGCAGCCGCCAGCCGCATTGCGCAAGCCCGCAGCGCAGTGGTCGCCGCCGGTGCGGCAGCAGCACCGAATCTGTCCGCCGCAGCCAGCGCCAGCCGTGGCGTGAGCCAGCTAAATGTGCCCTTGGCCAGCGTGGGTCAAGTGGGGCTGCAAGCCAGTTGGGAAATTGATTTGTGGGGCGGCAACCGCGCTGCGCAAGATGCCGCCCAAGCACGCTTAGCCGGCAGCCAAGCTGGCTGGCACGAAGCGCGGGTTTCCGTGGCGGCTGAAGTGGCGAACACGTATTTGAACCTGCGCACTTGTGAGCAATTGGTCAATGTTGCCAAAGACGACGTTACCTCGCGCACCGAATCATCACGTTTAACAGGGTTGCTGGCCAACGCAGGTTTTACCGCGCCAGCCAATGCCGCATTGGCTCGCGCCAGTAACGCGCAAAGCCAAAGCATGCTGACCATGCAGCGCACCCAGTGCGATATGCAGGTCAAAGCCTTGGTAGCATTAACCACATTGTCTGAACCTAAAATTAGGCAAAAAATGGCTTCAAATTCGAATCAAGCCGGCGTATTATATGCTTATTCAGCTATTAATAGTATAGCAATACCATCATTGCCGGCACAGCTGCTGGCGCAGCGCCCCGATGTGTTTGCGGCGCAGCAAGAAGTAGCCGCAGCCAGTGGTGACGTGGGCAGCGCCCAATCCGCCAAATACCCACGCTTGGGGCTGAGTGGCTCGGTCGGTTTGCAGAGCATCCGCTCTGGCGGCGTGGGCGTCAATGGCGCAACCTGGTCCATCGGCCCCGTGTCGGTCACGCTGCCCATTTTGGACGGCGGTCGCAGCAG
>JANPLX010000135.1:0-2834 GCA_031422495.1 Polaromonas sp.
ATCTGGTAACGTTCGGTTTGGCTCAGGTGTGTATATCTCATGAGTGCTTCTCAGAATTGGTAGTTCAAGGAGGCTCTTATGTTTACACATCTGTGCCTCTCTTAATCTACTGATTCGCGCACTTCGTAGTTGAATTCAAGGCTGAAATAATTTGCTATATTATCAGTAGCATCTTAGTAAATTAATACGCCGGCTAGCGACTTATTTAGCACTATAGTTAACAATTCACAATCGTTACATGACGTTAAGATTCATTTAAAATCCTTTCATTACAAATTGTGTAATGTCCATGCAAAAGGTTCTGAAACATGAAATTCAACGTAAGTAGACTGCTGAGTCTTGTCGTGCTGACCAGCACTTTTTTAGTGACTGGCTGCGCAACCCGCACGAAAATGGCGTTTGAAGATGCAGCTGAGAAACTAACACCAACCAGCAACCCCGTGTTTTTGATGACTACCACCATCAAAAACAACTACAAAAATTACCAACCCGACTTATTAGTAGTGGGTGTCGAGAAACCAGGCGCCAAAGAAGCTGCAGACAGATTTAATTTCACGATGGATGAAAAAGCACTCATTGAATCCGATAAAAAGGATGCAGGTAAAACCTATTTGCTAAGATTTCAGCTGCCTGCTGGCGATTATGACTTGGTAGCCATGCGCAGCTTAGCGCGTTCGTTTCCGATTATGGGCACATTCATTACGCCTTTAAACGCAACGATAAAAGCTGCGGCACCCGGTGTGTATTACTTAGGCCACGTCAATGCCACGATACGTGAGCGAAAAGACAATGAATTTAGAGCTGGTCCTGTTATTCCACTCATCGATCAAGCCATTTCTGGTGCAGCGGGTGGTACTTTTGATGTGGTTATCAGCGATGAATGGGCTGGATACGAAAAGACTTTCCGGTCAACCTTCCCTGCTCTTGCCGGGGTAGAAGTTAAAAAAGCGATTCTTCCACCTTATGATCGCGAAAAAGCACAAAAGTGGTGGGAAAAGAACTAAGCTAAATTTGCTATATTTTTAATAGCTTTTTAGGCAATAAATACGCTGGCTACAGCCAATTTAATCTCTTAAATAAGGTTAAAAGGGGTTTAGCAGGCTTTATTTTCTAAACATCGCCAAAAACACCCCAGACAATATAAACAAACCGCCGACCAAGTGGTGCCAGCCGGGTGCTTCGCCCAGTACAGCCCATGTCAAAAACGCAGCATACAAAGGGCCTAGGTACAAAGCCACCGCCGTACGGTTCGCCCCCAATATTTTCTGCGCCCAGCCGTAAATCCAATACGCGCCTAGGCCAGGCACCAAGCCTGCGATAACGATGAGCAAGAAGGCATCTGTCCCCCAAACGGTCAACCCATCTTGGAACAGCTCCCAAACCGAAAACGGCAGCAGTGTGACGACGCCACCAATGCAAATGGCTGCTAATCTTGCTGTTGCGCTGAGTGGGCTAGGCCATTTCTTTTGCAGCAAGGCGTAGCCAGCCCATGAAAACGTGGCCGCTAAAATCCACAAATCACCAACGACAAACTGAACCTGCGACAGCGCTGCCCACTGCCCTTTCACCACCACATGCACCACACCGGCCAACGCCAGCGCCACGCCAGCAGTTTGGCGTTTGCTAAAGCTTTCGCCCAGCATCCACACCGAACCCAGGCTAATCAATACTGGCGATGCCGCGTAAATCAGGGCAATATTCATTGCCTGCGTCGAGCGCGCGCCTTGATAGACCCAGGCGCCACAAATAAGCATGCCCAAAGTGCCCAAAATAAGGTACTGCCACCACACTTTGCCAATATTGGCACGCTGCGCCCATAGCTCACTTCTGGCTAGTACCACCAAAACCAGCGCCGCAAGGCCCCAGCGCCCCAGCGCCAAAAGATGCGGCCCGATGGTGCCAGGTGCTTTGCGGGCGACGATGTAATTCACGCTCCAAAGCGCAGGCACGAACCAGAGCAAAATCAGCGCCCAGCGGGTTTGCTTTTGCAGGCCGTCAGACATGAGCCAGATCTGTTGTACGATTTGTTGCGCCGCTGTTAGTAGCGTTTTTGATGTCTGAGCTTTCAAACAAGGCTTGATGCGCCAGTTTCATCACTTGCGCGGGCGGCACTTCGCGCAAAGTGTGGTCGCTCCACACTTGCCGCCAGCGGCGCGAGCCGGCTAAACCGTGCCGCAAGCCCAGCATGTGCCGAGCAATCGTCGCCCAAGGCGTGCCATGTGCGGCTTTTTCGCGTTCCATATACGTGACCATTTGCGCTTCGATAGATTCGCGGGTTGTAATCAAAGCTGTCGTGCCAAAAAACGCCTCATCCCACGACGACATCAACCAAGGGTTGTGATAGGCCTCGCGTCCCACCATGACGCCGTCCAGAACCTTTAATTGTTCTTCGATTTGCACATTCGTCGTTAAGCCGCCATTGATCGCGATGTTCAGATGCGGAAAATCCGCTTTGAGTTGATGAACGATTTCATACCGAAGCGGCGGAATATCGCGGTTTTCTTTCGGTGACAAACCTTTGAGCCACGCATTGCGGGCGTGGACGATGAAGGTTTGGCAGCCTGCATCAGCCACCTTGCCGACGAAATCGCGCACAAAGGCGTAGCTTGTTGGAGCATCTTCGATTTTAACTTTATCGACGCTAATGCCGATGCGGTGTTTCACGGTAATTGGTGTTTTGACAGGGTCTTTCGCAGCATCCAGCATGGCTTTGACGCAATCTGCCACCAACTCAGGCTCGGCCATCAAACACGCGCCAAACGCGCCCTTTTGCACCCGCTCACTGGGGCAGCCGCAGTTGATATTGACCTCGTCGTAACCCCATTCTTCGGCAA
>JANPLX010000136.1:0-9244 GCA_031422495.1 Polaromonas sp.
TGGTTAAAAACAGCCCTTGGGCGATGGCAAGTAGCCAGAGATTGCGTTTCAAGGGTGTCCTGACGTGATTGGATGGGCCGTAGCGGATGGAAGAGTTAGACTAAGGTCAAAGCTGCCAGCGCTGCCAAACCCGCCGTTTCAGCGCGCAAAACGCGGTTTCCTAAGCTCACTGGCAGGAATCCTTTAACCACGGCCGCATCTTCTTCAACCAAGCTCAACCCGCCCTCAGGACCCGATAAAAACGTCGCAGATAACGTGCTATCCCGTATGAGCGAAGCCAAAGTTCGCGTGCCAGACCGCAAGGACAACAGATAACGCACCGTCTCAGCAGGCAGGGTTTGGGCGGCCAACCATGCATTCACAGTCAGCACCGCATGAATGGTGGGCACTTGGTTGCGCCCACATTGCTCGCAAGCCGCCACGGCAATGGCTTGCCAATGCGCACGTTTTTTGTCCGCGCGCTCGCCGCTGAGCCGCAAAACACTGCGCTCCGTCATGACGGGCTGGATGCTGGCAACGCCTAATTCGGTGGCTTTTTCGACCAACCAGTCCATCCTGTCGTTAGCCGGCACTCCAACTATCAAATGCACTTGCCTTGCTGGCTCGCGTTCAACAGCAGAGTGAGCGCCCACTAACACCCGCACATCACTGCGCCCCATGTGCTCAATCGTGGCTTGAAATTCACCTTGATTTACCCCGCCATTGAACAGCGTGATCCCCCCGCCCGGCTGCATCCGCAACACCTGCACATGGCGTGCTGCACCAGCTGGCAAAGAGACAACTTCGCCAGTTTGCAACTGTGAGGGGCAATGGAATCGGGGCATATTTAGATTTAAGTTATATTCATTTTTGCTATATTTTTAATAGCTAGTTAGGCAATAAATACGCCGGCTAGAGGCGTATTTATTGCTTAAAAAATCGAGATTTACGCGTATTTAAACACGATTTTACTGACATTCGCCAAATCAATCGTTTGCTTGGCTTGCCATAGGTCGTAATTGTCCTGCATGGTCAGCCAGCTTTCAGCCGAGCGACCTAGCGCTTTAGACAGCCTTAGTGCCATTTCAGGGCTAACACCGCTGGCTTCGCTCAAAACGCGGCTCAGCGTGGAGGCGGCCACGCCCAGTTTGAGCGCCAGTTCGCGCCCGCTTATACCGTTTGGCTCCAAATAAACCTCTTGAATGAACGCGCCGGGGTGGGGTGGGTTAAACATAGCCATTAGTGATAATCCTCATAATCTAAAACGTACGCATTGCCGTTGATAAATTCAAACGTCATTCGCCAATTGCCATTCACAGCGACTGACCAGCGCCCCTTGGCATCGCCCCTCAGCGGATGCAGCCGAAAGCCTGGAATGTCCATATCGTCAACCACATGCGCCGTCTCGAGCGCGGCTAATTGCATCTTGAGCCGCTTTGCATGTACCGCTTGAATACCCGCCAAACTGCCTGTTTCGAAGTACTTTTGCAGCCCTTTATGGCGAAATGAAACAATCATGGATGGATTATACGCTGTTGCGCAGCACGCAACAAAACAAATGTTTTAACTGAATATTACTATTAATTTAATAGCTGCTTTGGCAATAAATACGCCGGCTACAGCCATTATTTACATCAAAAAAAGATATATTTATTAAGTTTTCCCAAAGGAATAACCCATAGCCGTCTCAATACCTTCAATCTGATCAATCAGCTTCAAAAACGGGCCTAATTCGCGGTACCGATCGGCTGTTTTGCGCACGTAGTTGATGAAGCGCGGGGTGTCTGCTAGGTACTTGGGTTTGCCGTCGCGCAGGGTTAAGCGGGCGAAGATGCCTAGGATTTTCAGGTGGCGCTGCAGGGCTTGCCACTCTACGGCGCGGTAAAACTCGCCGAAATCTGCGCCCCAGCCCGTCGGGCTGTTTTCGCCCAATAGCCCAACTTTGACGGCTTTTTGCCAGTAGCGGATGGTGATATCCAATACGAAAGGCTCCTCCCAGCTTAAAAACGCATCGCGCATCAAACTGGCGATATCGTAGGTGATGGGGCCATAAACCGCGTCTTGGAAGTCTAAAACGCCCAACGATTGCTTGCCGTTTTGAGAGGTCACCATCAAATTTCGTGGCATGTAGTCACGGTGGACGTATACGCTGGGGACTTCTAAATTGCGCTTCACAATCAGTGAAAAAGCGTTGTCCAAGGTGGCTTGCTGCGTCGAGTCTAGGTTGACGCCTTTGTGCTTTGCCAAATACCAATCGGGGAACAGTGCCAGCTCGCGTCGCAGCAAAGCTTCGTCGTAAGGCGGTAAAACGCCGGGTTTGGAGGCCAATTGCCAGTCTATCAATGCATCCACAGCCTGCATGTAGAGGCCAAAATTCGGATCAGCCAGCTCATCTTTGAGCTGTGGGTTGATCATCTCCATCATCGTTTTAGGACCCAAATCAGTGAGCAGCATGAAGCCTTGCGCAGCGTCCCAGGCCAGAATGGCTGGAACTTGCAGGCCGGCTTGCGCCATGAGCTTGGCCACATCAACGAAGGGCTGGCAATTTTCCTGCACAGGAGGGGCATCCATGATGATGAAGGAGGCGTTGGAACTGTCCAACCTGAAATAGCGCCTGAAGCTGGCATCGGCCGAAGCGGATCTCAGCGTTTCTGCGTTTAATTGATGCTGTAAACTGACACCTTTTAGCCAAACTTCAAAGTTCTTTTCGCGCGCTGTGTCTGCCCAAAGTGGAGGGGAATAGGTGTTCAAAAGAGCGGGTTCGGGTTGGTTACTTGGATTCATGGATAATCTATTCTACAAACAACCCAGCCATGACTTTTGGCTTTATATTTTGCGCAACACACCGCACCACATTCGCTCACTCATTGCGCTGTCAACGACACTGACTTTAAGTGGCTACGGCATCGCGCAAACGGCGACGCCAGTGCTCAAATCATCCAGTTCGCTGCAAGAAGCGATACCGTCTACCGCGGCCAATAACCCGATGACTTTTATATTTGGCAACAGTATCACGGGTCGCCCAGATATTGACACCAAAATTGAAGGCGATGCAGAACTGCGCCGTGCTGGCACTGTCATCAAAGCAGACAAGATTCAATACAACAGCTTGACTGACAAAGCTACTGCAGAGGGCAAAGTCAAACTCAACCGTTTTGGTGATGTGTACGAGGGCACGCTCCTTGATTTGAAGGTAGATTCTTTCTCCGGTTTTTTTACCCAGCCGCGCTTTACCTTACTCAAAAACGACGGTAAAGGCGAGGGCGAACGGATCGACTTTATTGATGAAAAGCGCTCCATCATCAAAAACGCTGTCTACAGCACTTGCAAGCGCTACCCAGGGCCTGAATGGCTGCCAGATTGGATGCTCAAAGCAGCAAGCCTGAGCATCGATACCGAAGCTGATGTGGGTCAAGCGCAAGATGCCACCTTGACCTTCAAAGGCGTTACGCTACCTTTGCCGTCGATCAGCTTTCCGCTTAGCAACAAACGTAAGTCCGGTTGGTTAGCACCCACTTACGCCACCGACAACATCAACGGCGTTGAAATTTCAGCGCCGTATTACGTCAATATCGCACCAAATCGCGACGCCACTCTGTACCCCTCCGTCAGTTCCAAACGCGGATTGAATTTAGGTGGAGAATTTAGATACCTTGAAGACAATTACAACGGGCAAATACGCGCTGATGTGATGCCCAGTGATCCGCTGCGAGACAGCAGCCGGTGGGGTATTGCAGGCCAACATCTGATGCGCTATGACACACGCCTTGGCTCGGTTGGTTTGAATTTGAATGTGAACCGCGTCAGTGACGACAACTATTGGCGCGATTTTCCACGGGCAACTACGTCGCTGACACAGCGTTTGTTAGCGACGGACGCCGCACTGTCACTGGACAAAGACGATTATTCGATTGGACTGCGTTTGTCTAAATGGCAAACTTTGCAAGATATTTCTGCACCTATCGTTCCACCGTATGACCGGCTGCCACAATTGACCGCACGCTACGGCAAGAACAATGTATCGGGTTTTGATTTCTCGATTTCAGGCGATTACACCAAGTTTTCTTCTGACACATCTTTGACCAAGCAAGCCAATGCAAGCCGGGCGATGTTGGTTGCGCAAGTTAGCCGCCCATGGGTGACGCCGGGCTGGTTCTTCACACCAAAACTGCAATTACATGCTACCAAATACCAGTTTGACTCTCCAATTTCAGACGGATCACGTGAAGCTAATCGTTTTCTACCGACTTTTAGTGTTGACAGCGGTTTGATGTTTGAACGTGACACTTCTTTGTTTGGTCGAGCTGTGACACAAACACTCGAGCCACGCGCCTTTTATACAAATACACCTTACCGAAATCAAAGCACACTGCCGTTGTATGACACCAGCGCCAACGACTTCAGCTTTGCCAGCGCCTATCTTGAGAATCCATTCAGTGGCAGCGACCGCATTGCTGATAACAGCTTGCTCACCCTAGGATTAACCTCGCGTTTTCTAGATCCAAGCAATGGGGCTGAACTCGCTAGATTGGCCATAGCACAACGTATTCGTTTCAAAGACCAACTGGTTACCTTGCCAGGTGCCAGCCCTGCCACGGACCGCTTTAGCGACATTCTGGTAGGCGCCACCGTCAATGTGTCGCCCAATTGGTCTGTCGACACGACACAGCAATACAACTCAGACACGGCAAAGGTAGCGCGATCTACGATCGGCACACGCTACTCACCTAGCAATTACCGCGTCTTCAATTTAGCCTACCGTTTGCAAAGAGGCAGTAGCGAGCAAATTGACCTGGGCTGGCAATGGCCGCTGAATGATCTTTGGGGCGACAAGGGACAAGATTTAGGTGCGGGTCGCGGTCTAGGTGATGGCCGTTGGTACAGTGTAGGACGCATGAATTACAGCGTGACAGATAAAAAATTGGTTGATTCAGTCTTTGGTTTTGAATACGACGCTGGATGCTGGCTCGGACGTGTTGTGGTAGAAAACTTAGCGCGTAGTGATGCTACCAGTAGCAAAAGAGCCTTATTTCAGATTGAGTTAATTGGCTTTGCAAGATTGGGCTCCTCTGGCACTTTGAGCTCTTTGAAGAACAACATTCCTAGGTACCAATACCTGCGCGAACAAGTGACGCCACCCAGTCGATTTAGCAGCTACGACTAAGCGCGCGCAAGTTTTTTCTATGTTTTGATGTGCTCTCATATATGATTTTGAAAACAACCTCTCGTTTAACCTTGTGTCTTCTTTGCCTATTGGCAGGTCAATCTGCGTTCGCACAAGGGATGCGTTTAACGCCAACGCCCGCGTTGTCGATTCGTGCTGCCAACGAAGGCTCAAAAGACGGCGCTCCTGTCGTGGTGCAAGCAGATTTTATCGTCGCTATTGTCAACTCCGAACCTATAACCAACAACGAGGTGAAGACACGTTTGATTCGCTATGAACGCCGATTGGCGGAACAAGGTGCTGCTTTGCCAAGCCGTATCGATTTAGCGCGCGAGGTTTTAGAGGACATTATTCGAGAAAAATTGCAGCTCAAACTCGCCAAAGAAATAGGCATTCGCGTTGATGAGAGAACGATAGACGCGGCCGTACAAACTTTTGCTACTCAAAACAATATCAGCGTAGCAGCGCTCAAAACTCGGTCAAGTGCAGATGGTATTGGATTCACGCAAATACGTGCTGATATTCAAAACCAGCTATTGATTCAGCGATTACGTGAGAAAGAGGTCACAGGCAACATTGTCATTTCAGACAATGATATTGAAGCTTTTATCAAAGAGCAATTGAGCACCAATTCATCGGCTGAATTAGCCATAGATTTGGCGCAGATTTTGATTGCCCTGCCTGAAGGAGCTACAACTGCGCAAATACAGGCCCTGCAAGACCGTGCCACTCGACTTTTTACACGAGCCAAATCTGGTGAAGATTTCTACAAACTAGCTCAAGAAAACTCAGACTCAAAAGACGCACGGTCGGGTGGTCAAATGGGACTCCGCGCAGTCGACCGTTATCCCACCTTGTTTATTGATGCGGCTAAAGACCTTAAAGTAGGCGAGATTACTGGCCCTATTCGCTCAGGTGCCGGTTTTCATATTTTAAAACTCTTAGAAAAACAATTGCCGAATAGCAATAGCTTCGCAATCACACAGACAAACCCGCGCCATATTTTGCTACGGACAGGACCCGCACTCACTGAAAGTGCCGCTAAAACCAAATTGTTAGATCTGAAAAAACGCATTGAATCGCGTGCTACTGATTTCGCGACTGCTGCTAAGGAAGTATCTCAAGATGGTTCAGCCGCTGCGGGCGGCGACTTGGGTTGGGCAAATCCAGGGCAGTTTGTGCCCGAGTTCGAAAACGTCATGGACAAGCTAGAAATTGGCAAGATTTCTGATCCGTTAGTCACGCGCTTTGGCGTGCATTTACTGCTCGTGCAACAACGCAGGCAAAGCCAGCTCAGTGTTTCGGAGCAGCGCGATGTTGCAAGAAACGTGTTGCGTGAAAAGAAGTTTGATGACGCGTACGCCAATTGGATTCGAGAACTACGCGGCAATGCTTATGTTGAATACCGCGACGTTCAACGCTAAACACAAATGCCTGCAATAACACTCAACCCATTAAAGTTGCGACATTGAGCAAACACATTGCTAGAAAGCGTTTTGGTCAGCATTTTTTGACTGACAAAAGCATCATCACCGACATTGTTGACGCCATTAACCCGCAAGTTGGGCAGGTGATGGTAGAGATTGGTCCTGGACTAGCGGCTTTAACCCAGCCCTTAGTTGAACGGCTCGGGCACTTGACTGTGATCGAGCTTGATCGAGATTTAGCGGTACGCTTGCGACAGCATCAACAACTTACAGTTATTGAATCAGATGTACTTAGAGTTGATTTCAGTAAAATTTCTTCACAAAAAATCCGTGTTGTTGGAAATTTACCTTACAACATTTCAACACCGATTTTATTTCACCTGTTACAACAGGTTGAACACATTGAAGACCAATACTTCATGCTGCAAAAAGAAGTGATTGATCGTATGGTCGCTCCTGCCGATAGTAGCGATTACAGCCGCCTTAGCGTGATGCTTCAATGGCGATACGACATGGCAAACATTTTGTTCGTGCCACCCACATCGTTTGACCCACCGCCACGCGTAGACAGCGCAATTGTGAGCATGCTGCCACGTACAAATCCCCCAGTGATAGATGTGAATAATCTTAGCGAATTGGTGCAAGTGGCTTTTAGCCAACGACGCAAGTTGATGCGACACACTTTGGGAAAATGGCTGGAAGAAAAGAAATATTCTGGAAATTTCGACGTGAAACGCAGAGCGCAAGAAGTGCCCGTGCAGGAATACATAGATTTAGCCCAATCTGTTATATTTTGACCAGTTATTTGAAATAGTTGCTATATATTTAATAGCATAAAAAGCATATAATACGTCGACTAAAAGAAAAAAAGCCTGTTTTAACAGGCTTTTTTATGGTTTACGCAAGATTTTGAGCTTATGCAGCAGCTAACCAGTAACCCGCATTGAACGGACTGCTCATGCGTAGCGCCAGCGGAGAAACATCGACCAACTTATCGGTCGGCATTTTTTCGCCTTCTTCAACGATCTCATCCAACACATTGACCTCTGATGTCAATCCTAAAGCCTCATTCGCCCGCTCTGCTTGGCTATTTTGTGCAGAACGGGCTACTGAAAAGAATAGAAGCATCGGAATGGTATCTTCCGGTCCCCCCAATAATCAGCAGCGTCGCGGAAGATATCTAGCAACTGTTCGCGCGCTTCTTTGTCAAACTTCAGATTCGCTGGAATGTGCTCTAGCACCACAATAAAACCTGGCTGTGGGCCAGATTTGTGCAGCGGGTCAGTGATGCAGTCGTAGAGAGCATCAAAATTTTTACCGAAATGCGATGGTAATGTGAATTGACCTGCGATCAAATCAAGAACATCTTGTTTTGATTGCGCATTGGCCAGGTTAGCATACAAAAAATGCTGATTCAATTGTTGTGCGGCCAATTGCAATTCGTTCACGCTGAATGCGCGAATCGACTGCACTATATTGGTTCTCACGGTACGAAGTGGCGTATCCATCCTCGCTCCTCTTTCTAAAGTCAAAAAAATAGTCCAAACCTTACGATTTGGGGAAACAGTTCATATCTACTCAAACTGTCCAAACAAGGACAATTCAACGAACAATTTTTCGAAAACTCGAATAATGGTCTTCGGTGTAATAA
This sequence comes from Polaromonas sp., assembly GCA_031422495.1. Lineage (GTDB taxonomy): Bacteria > Pseudomonadota > Gammaproteobacteria > Burkholderiales > Burkholderiaceae_C > Aalborgiella. Next base: position 8,222 of record JANPLX010000136.1, read on the forward strand.
CAAGCGTCAGGTGACTGAACTTGCAAACCGCCACATACGATACGTTTGGCACCGCGGTTGCGTTCACCCGATGTTTTTACAGTGTATTCACGGTAATAACCACGCTTGTGCTTTGGCAACAGTTGCTCACGATTTCCAAAAATCACACCATCTTTGTCATATGCAAAGGGTCCGCCTCTAGCGATCAAGGCATAAACCTGCTGACCTTTCACGGGCAACTCGGATACCGACATCGTCGCTAGCGTCTCTTCTCGGGCAAAGCCTTTTGCTTGCGCCATGCCGATAGTTACACCAGTTACGATCAGCAAAAAGCTTGTTTTTGCTCTGTGTTTGAGGCCAGTTTTCGTACCAGAAATGTGGTTTTCCGCCCAATTTGACAGCATTCTTAGCATCATTCACATCCGTCATACACAACAACTTACAAAATCATCTCATTATTCATTCGGGTTTACCCGAAAGCTTCAAGTAGGATAGTGTCGTTGAATTCAGCTAAAAACGCAAGTGACCGCGCTCAAGTAAGTACTAAAAAGGGGCATTAAGTCGCGCAAATAGGGCGTAATGTAATACGAAGCACGCTCAAACCGGCCTTGTCGCGTTCGCATCTGCCACTGTGAGCGCAGTCATATTCACGATACGACGCACTGTTGTGCTAGCTGTCAATATATGTACGGGTTTGTTAGCCCCCAACAACACTGGGCCAATTGCTATATTACCGCCAGCGCCTGTTTTAAGCAGGTTATATGCAATATTAGCTGAATCAATGTTAGGGAACACGAGCAAATTGGCCTCTCCAACCAATGCGCTGTTTGGCATTACTGCAGCACGCATATTCTCGTCAAGCGCCACATCGCCATGCATTTCGCCGTCAACCTTAAGCCATGGCGCTTGAACTCGCAACAGTTCCAAGGTTTTGCGCATTTTGACAGCTGTTGGCATATTGCTGCTGCCAAAATTAGAATGACTCAAGAGCGCGACGTTGGGCTTTAGGCCAAATCGCATCATTTCCTCAGCCGCCATCACCGT
>JANPLX010000137.1:0-6101 GCA_031422495.1 Polaromonas sp.
CCCTGCGCCTGGGCAGCCCCATGGTATGGGTCTTGCCCCAAAATCACAACCCGAACTTGGTCCAACGGCGTCAATGCCAACGCTTTGAACGGCGTGGGCGGGTAAATCACCGCGCCAGCGTCCAGTCGAGCTTGCACTGACCTTGCCAAAGCTTGCCCAGCCGCACTGCTTAAAAATTCAGCAACGGCTTCGTCCCAACCCGCCGCAACCGGCCAATTACCTGGCTGCCAGCTGGCGAGACGATTGGGTTCGCTAGATCGTTGAAAAAGCTCATTTTGCATGATTTTAAGGGATAAGCATGATTTTAAGGGATAAATATGACTGTAGCCGGCGTATTTGTTGTCTAAGTAGCTATATTATTTATAGCATTTCTTTTAACAACTTGAAGACCAAACAGATAAACCATCAACCCCACCACGATGCCCACGCTGTCTGCAAACCAGTCAACAACATCACCATGCCGCGTCGTCGTCACCGTGCTTTGCATTACTTCGATCAACCCGCCATACACAAAAAGCCCCAAACATATCGTTTTCAACCGCTGCTGATAAGCCATCATCCCCGCCAAAGTCAGCGTTACAAATACCAAGCTGTGCTGCGCTTTGTCGTAAAAGTCGAAGGCTTTAGGCACAGCGTACGATGGCATCATCATCAAAACCGTGGTTAGAAGCAAGCCGAAACCAAAAATAAATGGCATGATCCGTTTTAGAAGCGCTTTCATTGATACTTACGTCTTTTGATGCATTTTATTGCAAATTAAGCCTCTAGCCGGCGTATTTATTTCATAAGCAGCTATAAATTAAATAGCAAATAATTTTGCCAACGCCTCGCCCGGATCACCCGCCCGCATGAAAGCCTCGCCGACTAGGAAGGCGCTGATGCCCGCTTCGCGCATCCGAGCTACATCTGTGGGGGTGCTGATACCGGATTCAGTGACCAAGATGCGGTCTTTCGGCACATCAGCCAGCAAGGCAATCGTGGTGTCCAGCGTCACCTCAAAAGTTTTCAAATTGCGGTTGTTGATGCCGATTAATGGGGTTTTGAGCTTCAAGCTGCGCTGTAATTCAGCGGCGTCATGCACTTCCACCAATACCGCCATGTCCAAACTACGGGCGATGTGCTCAAATTCAGCCATTTGCGTATCAGTCAGGCAAGCGGCGATGAGCAAAATCGCGTCGGCGCCCATCACGCGGGACTCATAGATTTGGTAAGCGTCAACCATAAAATCTTTGCGCAGCACCGGCAGCGGGCAGGAGGCGCGGGCTTGGCGCAGGTAATCGCTGCTGCCTTGGAAAAAGTCTTTGTCAGTGAGCACTGACAAACACGCCGCCCCGCATTCTGTATAGCTTTGCGCAATATCAGCCGGCTCAAAATCTGCCCGCAACACGCCTTTGGATGGGCTGGCTTTTTTGATTTCAGCAATCACGGCGGACTGGCCTGCAGCGATTTTGGCGCGAATCGCTCCGACAAAGTCGCGAGTTAAAACGCGAGATTCAGCATCGGCACGGACAGCTTCCAGCGATTTTCGCTTTTTGGCGGCCGCGACTTCTTGGTGTTTGACGGTGGTGATTTTGTCGAGAATGTTGTCGGAAATATTGGTGTGTTTAGCAGTCATAGCGTTCAGTTGCTCAATTGTTTGGTTAACGCACAGAATTGCGCTATTTTAGCCCTAGCTGCTCCCGATTCAATAGCAGCTTTGGCAAGTAATACGCCGGCTTTAATCGAATTTGACACATTTGCAGCATACAACGCTGCGCCAGCGTTCAGCATCACGATGTCGCGGGCGGCTCCAGGTTTGTTGTCCAAAACGCCCAAGAGCATCGCTTTGGATTCTTCGGCGGTTTCTACGCGCAAGGCGCGGTTGCTGACCATTTGGATGCCGAAATCCTCGGGGTGGATCTCGTATTCGGTGATGTCGCCGTTTTTCAGCTCGCCCACCAGTGTGCCTGCGCCGGTACTGACTTCATCCATGCCGTCTTTGCCGTAAACGACCAAGGCGTGCTCTGCGCCTAGGCGCTGCAGGGCACGGACTTGGATGCCGACTAGATCTGCGTGGAAAACACCCATCAAAATATTTGGGGCGCTGGCGGGGTTGGTCAGGGGGCCGAGGATGTTAAACATGGTCTTCATGCCCAGTTCTTTGCGGATGGGGGCGACGTTTTTCATGGCGGGGTGGTGATTTGGGGCGAACATGAAGCCTAAGCCGACGTCGGCGATGCATTTTGCAATCGCAGCAGGCGGCAGGTTGATGTTGATGCCCAAGGCCTCCAGTACATCGGCACTGCCGGACTTGCTGCTGACGCTACGGCCACCGTGTTTGCTGACTTTGGCTCCCGCTGCAGCGGCGACAAACATGGAACAGGTGGAGATGTTGAAGGTGTGCGAGCCGTCGCCGCCGGTGCCGACGATGTCAACCAGATGGGTTTTGTCGGCCACTTCGACCTTGGTGGAAAACTCACGCATGACCTGCGCGGCGGCAGTGATTTCACCAATCGTCTCTTTTTTGACGCGCAGGCCAGTGATGAGCGCCGCCATCATGACAGGCGACATTTCGCCGCTCATGATGAGGCGCATGAGGTGCAGCATCTCGTCGTGGAAGATTTCGCGGTGCTCAACGGTGCGTAAAAGCGCTTCTTGGGGAGTGATTTTGCTTGTCATGGCGGTTTTATCTCGTTTGTAATGTTATTTTTAGATGCTTATTTGAAATATCGGGTGATAACGTCGATCACGCGGTCGACGGAGCTGACGTCCAAATGCGTCACAAAACGCAAGCGGTACAAACCTGTCGCCAAAATGTCATGCTGCTGCAAATGCGCCAGCAAGCCTGCTGCTTTGGTCTGTGCGGGGCCGGTTAAATCGACAAAAACTATGTTGCTGTGTACAGGGTCAACGCTGACGCCGTCTATCTGCGCCAAAGCTGCGCCTAATTGCTTGGCTTGCGCGTGATCTTCTGCCATCCGATCGACGTGGTGATCCAGTGCATAAATCGCCGCTGCCGCCAACATGCCCGCTTGCCGCATACCACCGCCGGCCATTTTGCGGATGCGGTGGGCGCGTTTGATGAATTCTTTGCCGCCACACAGCGCAGAGCCCACGGGTGCGCCCAAGCCTTTGCTGAAGCACACGCTGGCGGAGTCAAAACAACTGGCGATACGTTTGGCTTCTCCTACCGCGGTCACCAATGCTGTGGATTGGTTTTGCGCAGCCTGCGCCACAGCCGCGTTAAACAGCCTTGCACCGTCTAAATGCGTGGCCAAGCCTTTGCTTTTGGCTAAATTAGTTGCTGCAGCTACATACGACATCGGTAGCAATTTGCCGCCAAGGGTGTTTTCTAGAGTTAACAAGCGAGATTTAGCGAAATGCGCATCATCAGGTTTGATGGCGGCTTCAATGTCGGCCAATGGTAGCGTGCCATCAGCTGCATGCGCTATCGGCTGCGGCTGCACGCTACCCAGCACAGCAGCGCCGCCACCTTCCCAGCGGTAGGTGTGCGCCATTTGGCCGACGATGTATTCGTCACCCCGCTGGCAGTGCGCCAAAATGCCACACAAATTGCTCTGCGTGCCTGTGGGCATGAACAGCGCCGCTTCGAAGCCCAACAAGGCAGCAATTTTGTCTTGCAAGGCGTTAACAGTGGGGTCGTCGCCAAACACATCGTCACCCAATGGCGCAGCCAGCATGGCCGCTCGCATGGCTGCTGTAGGCTGGGTAACGGTGTCGCTGCGCAGGTCAATCGTTGCATTCATAACGTTATTTTCCACCTAAGCTAAGCTCATCAAATTCACTCAGCGCAAGTTTGATGCCAAAACCAACAAACAACGCACCTGCCGCCTGCTTTAGCCAAAGCATGCCACGCTGCATGAGCGCTGCACGTTGGCTCACCCAAGCCGCCAACTGCACGTAGCCCATGTTGATAGGAATGGCACTGACGTTGAACAAAATACCCAGCGGTAAAAAGGCAAGAAAGAACGACGCGACCTTGGGGTTGAGCACATGGGTCCAAAAACCTTGCAAAAACACCTTTTTATAGTCATTTTTAGCCGAATTAGAGCTTACTTCATCATTAGCCGAAGTATTTATTGCCTGAGTAGCTATGTTATTAATAGCACTCTTAAACTGAATAGGTTTTGACGTGAGCATTTTAAAACCGACATAGACCAAGTATGCAGCGCCTAGGACCTTGACGACTGTGAACGCCGTAGCCGAACTGGCAATGAGCGCACTCAAGCCCACCGTAGCGGCAAACACATGCACCAAACAACCTGCAAAAATGCCAGCTGCAGCCACCGTGCCCGCGCGCCAACTGCCTTTAAGCGCGTGGGTGACCATGTAAAACACATCTGGCCCAGGGGCGAGATTGAGCGCCCAGCCGGCGAGGATAAAGAGCGTGAGATGGTGAATGCCTAAATCTGCCATGGATTGCCTCTCGTTAGCCCAAGAAGTTCAATCTAAGAAATTCTTCAGCATCGCATGCCCATGCTCGGTCAAGATCGACTCTGGGTGAAATTGCACGCCCTCCATTCGAATATGGAATGGCAGTTTGGTGTGGCGCACGCCCATGATTTCACCATCGTCTGTCCACGCAGTGATTTCTAAATCGTCAGGGCAACTGCTGCGTTCAATGGCTAAGGAGTGGTAGCGATTCACGACAAATTGCTGCGGCAAACCGGCAAAGACTCCCGTTTGCACGGTGGTGATGATACTGGTTTTGCCGTGCATCAGCTCTTTAGCGCGGACGATTTTGCCGCCTAGGGCCGCACCTATAGCTTGATGACCTAAGCAGACGCCTAGTATTGGCAACTTGCCTGCGAAGTGAGTGATCGCTTCGACGGAGATGCCCGCTTCGGCTGGCGAGCAGGGGCCAGGGGAGATGATGAGGCGATCAGGATTTCGGGCGGCGATGCCTTCTAAAGTGATTTCATCGTTGCGGAAAACTTCCACTTCAGCGCCTAATTCACCGAAATATTGGACAATGTTATAGGTGAACGAATCGTAGTTGTCGATCATTGTCAATTTCAATTTTGAAGATGTCATACCAAGCCCTCCTCAACCAGTTCGCTGGCTCTGAGCAAGGCGCGCGCCTTAGCCTCGGTCTCCGCCCACTCCAGCTCGGGCACGCTGTCGGCTACTACACCAGCGGCGGCTTGTACGTATAGGGTCTCGTTTTTGATGATGCCGGTGCGAATGGCGATGGCGACGTCCATGTCACCAGCAAAGCTGATGTAGCCACAGGCACCGCCGTAGATGCCACGTTTGGTTGGCTCTAGCTGGTCAATCAATTCCATGGCGTGAACCTTGGGCGCACCCGTGAGTGTGCCGGCGGGGAAGGTGGCTTTCAGAACGTCCATTGCGGTCATTCCTTGATTCAGAACGCCCTCGACGTTGCTCACGATGTGCATGACGTGGCTGTAGCGCTCGACGGCGAATGATTCCGTGACTTTGACCGAACCAATTTGCGCGATTCGGCCTATGTCGTTGCGGGCTAAGTCGATCAACATCACATGCTCGGCGCGTTCTTTGGGGTCGTTGATGAGTTCGACCTCGGCTGCTTTGTCCAATTCCATCGTCGCGCCACGCGGTCGCGTGCCTGCGAGAGGACGAATGGTGATTTTTTGCTCTGTTTTGCCAGCTATTTCGACCATTTCTTGGCGAACCAAGATTTCTGGACTGGCGCCAACCACATGAAAGTCACCAAAATCGTAGAAATACATGTAAGGCGATGGATTCAGCGCGCGCAGCGCGCGGTACAGCTCATCCGACGAGAAGTCGAACGGACCGACCGCCAGTGACCGACTCATCGACTGGGCCGGCGCCTACAACCGCTACCTCAGCTGCGGGACCGGTGCGGGTGCGGGCTCGTTCCTGCGGGTGTCGTCACCCTCGCTGCAGGCGTTCCTCGTGAACCTCGCGACGGGCAGGGGTGCCGTCAACGCCGGCACCCCCGGCTCCTCCGGCTTCCGCGAGCTCGGCCTCGTCGGCTCCGGCGACACCTCGCTGAACAGCGGATCGGTGGCCGGCCTCGACCACGTGTCCTGCTGACTACGAGCCGATCCGCTCGCGGACTAGAACGAAGCGCACAACTTCGAAGCGCTGGGGCCACC
>JANPLX010000138.1:0-5965 GCA_031422495.1 Polaromonas sp.
GCAATAAATACGCCGGCTATAAGCGAAAATACCTCTAAAAATGAGGTTTTAGAGGCAAAAACGCTGTCTGGCAAGCAGATTGGCGAGCTGATTCACGGCGCGCGGGTCACGGCTGTGGAAAAACTTATAGCTTAAACGGCACCACCAGTTGGCGCTGTTCGCCCAAGCCTTCGATACCTAGCGTCACCACATCGCCCTTTTTCAAGAAAACCGGCGCGGGTTTGCCGTCTTTCTTGATGCCCAAACCCACGCCCGGTGGGGTGCCGGTGGTGATGACGTCGCCCGGCATCAGCGTCATGAACTGGCTCAAGTAGCTCACAATTTTCGCGCAACTGAAAATCATGGTTTTGGTGTTGCCGGTTTGATAGCGCTTGCCGTTCACGTCCAGCCACATGCCGAGTTTTTGTGGGTTGGTGATTTCGTCAGTGGTCACCAGCCACGGGCCAATCGGGCCGAAAGTGTCGCAACCCTTGCCCTTGTCCCACTGCGGGCCGCGCTCTAATTGGTATTCGCGTTCCGACACGTCGTTGATGGTGCAGTAGCCAGCCACGAAATTTAAAGCCTCTTTTTGCGATACGTAGCGCGCTTTGCTACCGATAACGATGCCCAGCTCTACTTCCCAGTCGGTTTTGACCGAGCCTTTGGGCAGCATCACATCGTCATTTGGTCCTACCACGCAGCTGTTGGCTTTCATGAAGACCACGGGTTCTGCGGGAATCGGCATGCCGGATTCTTCAGCGTGGTCGGTGTAGTTCAGGCCAATGGCGATGAATTTGCCGACGTTGGCCACGGGACTGCCGAAACGCGGCTTGCCTTTGACGAGCGGTAATTTGTCAGTTTTGAGCTTGCTGATTTTGGCCAGTGCAGCGGGGCTGAGCTGCTCAGCACCTATGTCTTTGACAACGGCGCTCAAATCGCGCAGCTTGCCTTCTGCGTCAATCAGGCCCGGTTTTTCTTTGCCGGGGTTGCCATAGCGAACGAGTTTCATGGTTTTCCTTTAGTGAGCTTGGTTGAGCCTTGGTTAAAAATTAGAAAGTCAGCGAGATCAATAAGTTGCACGACCACCTGACAGGTCAAACACACCGCCGGTAGAGAACGAGCAGTCTTCTGTGCACAGCCACGCCACCATGGCTGCTATTTCATCCGGGTTGCCAAAGCGCGACATCGGGATTTTGGACAGCATGAAGGCGATGTGTTCGGGTGTCATCTGGTCGAACATGGCGGTTTTGACAGCCGCTGGCGTCACGCAGTTGACCAGCACGCCGTTGTTCGCCAGCTCTTTGCCGAGCGATTTGGTGAGCGCGATGACCCCCGCTTTGCTGGCGCTGTACGCGCTGGCGTTGGGATTGCCTTCTTTGCCAGCGACGGAGGCGATGTTGACGATGCGGCCATAGTGGTTGCCCTGCATATGCGCGGCCAGCTCGCGGCAGCAGTGAAAGGTGCCGTTCAAGTTGACATTGATGACTTGCGCCCAAGCGTCTGGCGGGTAGTCAGCCAGCTTCACATTCGGGCCGGTGATGCCGGCCGAGTTCACCAAAATATCTACTTTGCCGCATTTTTGGATGGTTCTTGCCAGTGCGGCGACGACGCTGGTGGGCAGGGTGACATCAACTTTTTCACAATGGACATCGGAGCCAATCACCTTCGCGGCACCCGCCATCACCTCCGTGTTAACGTCCCACCACGTGACGCTCGCGCCCGAGGCAATCATGCGCTCTGAAATGGCGTAGCCAAGACCGGAAGCGCCACCGGTGATGACTGCGTGACGGCCTTTGAGATCGAGCTGATTCATACTAAAAATCCCTTTAAATGTCTATTTATATCGTCATGCCGCCATCGACGGAGAACAGTTGTCCCGTAGCGAATTGCGATTCGTCGCTGGCCAAATAGACCACGATCGGTGCAATTTCATGCGCTTGCGCAAGCCTGCCCATAGGTTGGCGGGCGATGAAGTTTTTACGCGCTTGCACCGGGTCTTCATAGGCATTGATGCGGTCGCCTAATGATGGCGTATCGACTGTGCCTGGTGCAATCGCGTTGCAGCGAATACCTTGGCCCACAAAGTCTGCCGCGACCGCTTTGGTCAAACCCACGACAGCAGCTTTGCTGGCACCGTAAACAAAACGGTTCGGCAAACCCTTCACGCTGCTGGCCACGCTGGCCATGTTGATGATGCTGCCGCCACCGTTCGCCAGCATTTTGGGCAGTGCCGCCTGAATCATCCAGTACTGCGCCCGCACATTGAGGTTGAAGGCAAAGTCCCACTGCTCATCGGTCGCTTCTAAGATTGAGCCGTTGTGGACGAAGCCAGCACAGTTGAACAGTACATCAAAAGCATGGCTTTGCGCGATCAGTTTGGTGATAGCAGCTTTATCCATCACATCCAGCACTTCGGTGGACACGTTGTCAACGCCTTTGAAGGTTTCTAGTAATGTGGGGTTGATATCGGTGGCCAGCACCATTGCACCTTCGGCTGCCATGGCTAGCACGGTGGCTCGTCCAATGCCTTGGCCGGCAGCGGTGACGAGGGCGGTTTTGTTACTCAGACGCATGGAAGCTCCCAAAAATGTAAATCAACAAATGAGACAAAATAGTGTGACAATGTTATTCTAATCCCAACATCAGATGATATTATGATTGCAAACAGTCCGTACATCCGCCTTCATGCCGCTGACGATGTCTTGATCGCGCGTTCGCAACTCCTCAGCGGCGCTGTTATTGAGGGCATCGCCGTCAAAGGGCTGATTCCACCCGGCCACAAAATCGCCACCCACACCATCCAAACCGGCGAACCGGTGCGACGTTACAACCAAATCATCGGCTTCGCCAGCAAAACCATCGCTAGCGGTGAACATGTGCATACCCACAACCTCAACTTGGGTGAAAACAAGGGCAATTTTGAACGCGATTACGCCTTTGGCGCGGATGTCAAACCCGAGCCGGCTAAGTTAGAAGCCACTTTCATGGGCATCAAACGCCCTGACGGCCGGGTCGCGACGCGCAACTACATCGGTGTGCTGACCAGTGTCAACTGCTCAGCTACGGCAGCGCGGGCGATTTCGGACCACTTTTCACGCCGTACCAATCCCAGCGCTCTGGCGGCTTTCCCCAACGTCGATGGCGTGGTCGCGCTGACGCATGGCACCGGCTGCGGCATGGACGACGCGGGGCTGGGCATGCAGATTTTGCAGCGCACGCTGACCGGCTACGCTACCCACGTCAATTTCTGGGGGGCACTGGTGGTGGGCTTGGGCTGTGAGGGGAATCAGATCAAAGCTTGGCTGGGCAGCGGCAACTTGACCGAAGGCGACAACCTCAAGGTGTTCAACATTCAGGACACCGGTGGCACGGCCAAAACCGTCGAGAAAGGCATCGCCCTCATCAACGCCATGCTACCCCGCGCCAATGCGGTGAAGCGCGAGCCGTGCAGCGCGGCGCACATCACCATCGGCCTGCAGTGCGGCGGCTCGGACGGCTATTCGGGCATCAGCGCGAATCCGGCGTTGGGCGCAGCCGTTGATTTGCTCGTTGCCCATGGCGGCACGGCGATTTTGTCTGAAACGCCTGAAATTTACGGCGCGGAGCACCTGTTGACGCGCCGTTCCGTCAGCCGTGCTGTGGGCGAAAAGCTGGTCTCCCGTATCAAATGGTGGGAACATTACACCGAGATCAACGACGGTGAGATGAACAACAACCCCTCGCCGGGCAACAAAGCCGGCGGGCTGACGACGATTCTGGAGAAATCTCTGGGCGCGGTCGCCAAGGGTGGTACGTCCAACTTGCAGGCGGTGTACGAGTACGCCGAACCTGTGACCACCCACGGCTTTGTCTACATGGATACGCCAGGTTACGACCCCGTCAGTGCCACCGGCCAGGTCGCGGGCGGCGCGAACGTCATCTGTTTCACGACAGGGCGTGGCTCAGCCTACGGCTGCGCGCCCTCGCCCTCGCTCAAGCTGGCGACCAATTCTGCTTTGTGGAAGCGGCAAGAAGAGGATATGGACATCAACTGCGGCGAAATCATCGACGGCACCGCCTCGATTGCCGAGATGGGCCAGCGGATTTTTGAAATGGTCTTGGCAACCGCTTCAGGCGAGCCGAGCAAAAGCGAGCGCCACGGCTATGGGCAAAACGAGTTTGTGCCGTGGCAAGTAGGCGCAGTGATGTGAAAGGATAAATACATGTCAAAAACAGCTATAGCCGGCGAATTAATTACTTACGTTGCTAGTATATTAGTAGCATCAGGCAGTTCTGAAAAAGAAGCCCATACCGTCGCCAGCAACCTGGTCATGGCCAATCTGAGCGGTCACGATTCGCACGGCGTCGGCATGTTGCCGCGTTATGTCAATGCGGTGTTGGAAGGCGGCTTGAAACCCAATACTTCGGTCAAAACAGTACTGGACTTGGGTCACATGCTCACGCTGGACGGGCAACGCGGCTATGGTCAAGTCATTGGCGAGCAGGCCATGCAGATGGGTATTGAGCGCGCTCAAAAGCACGGCAGCTGCATCATGACGCTGTCCAACTCTCACCATTTGGGCCGCATCGGCCATTGGGCGGAGATGGCTACAAACGCGGGGCTGGTATCTATGCATTTTGTCAATGTCATGGCGCGCCCCTCTGTAGCGCCTTGGGGTGGGGCGGATGGACGTTTTGGGACAAATCCGTGCTGCATTGGCATCCCACTGGCAGGACGAGAGCCGTTTTTGCTCGATTTCGCCACCAGCCGCGTCGCCCAAGGCAAGATGCGCGTGGCCTACAACGAAGGCCACACCGTCGCGCCGGGGTTGTTGATCGACGAAACAGGCGCACCGACCGTCAACCCCGGTGTGGTTGTCGTGCCTCAAAGCAATGGTTTGTTTGGCGCGTTGATGACGTTTGGCGAGCACAAAGGTTACGGCATGGCGGTGGCGTGTGAGTTGCTGGGCGGCGCGTTAACGGGCGGCGGCACCTGGCACGAACCCGCCAATTCACAACGCGGCAAAGCGCAAGCGGTACTGAACGGCATGTTGACGGTGTTGATCGACCCTGCAAAATTGGGCACGCAAACCAGCTTTGAGTCAGAAGCGCAGGCTTTCGTCGATTGGGTCAAGCAGTCCCCTGCAGGGCAGGGTTTTGATGCAGTTCAAATCGCCGGCGACCCCGAGCGCCGCGCTCGCATTCAGCGTGCGAAGGATGGGATTGTGATTGACAACCAGACTTGGGCGGATATTGTCGCTGCGGGTGTCAAAATGGGTGAAAATACGCTATAGCCAGCATATTTATTGCCTAAACAGCTATTAAATTTGTAGTAAATTTAAAGAAAAAACTTACAACAACTGCGCAAAGCTAGCTTCCAAATGCTCGCTCGGTAAACGTTTGAAACCCGAGCGGGTGAAGCGCTGCAGGCGACCGACGACGAAGGCGGTTAGGACGGAGGCTTTGACTTGGGCGTCTACTGTGGGGGTGGCTGAATTCTGCGCTTCTGCGGCAGCGCGTAGGCTTTGTTTTAGGCTAGATTCAAATTTATCAAAAAACTGGTTCATGCGCTGCTGCAGGCGGTCGTTTTCGAAGACCAAAGCATCGCCCACCATGACACGTGCCATGCCGGGATTTTTCTCTGCAAACTGCAAAGTCAAGGCCAAAATTCGCGCCACTTGGGCTTGCGGGTTGGGTTCACGCTCGGTGATTTGATTGATCAGGCTGAAAACGGTTTGCTCGATGAACTCGATCAAAGCCTCAAACATTTGCGCTTTGCTGGCGAAATGTCTGTACAAAGCGGCTTCGCTGACGTCTAGTCGGGTAGCGAGGGCTGAGGTGGTGATGCGCTCTGTGCCAGAGCCTTCCAGCATGGTCGCCAGTGCTTCCAAGATTTGAACGCGGCGTTCGCCCGGTTTGGGTCGTTTGCGGGCGGTTTCACCCGTTTGTGAGTTTGTGTTGTTTTCTGTGGCTTGCATGTTGTCAGTCATGTGGTGTCTTCGTTAAT
>JANPLX010000139.1:0-7181 GCA_031422495.1 Polaromonas sp.
TGAGCTTCAGTTGCTCCGCAGACGCAGTCATTTGGTGAATTGGTGCACAAAGTAGCGCGAGCCCGTGATGGCCAGTTTTTTATTCAACTGAAACCGAGCTCCGACTTGCGTGTACCAATTGAAAGCGAAGTTTTGCCCCTGTCCGCCAGGCACACCTTTAGAGTTGGTCAAACCCACACCACCGCCAATTTCATAAAAGGCTGCCATTTTTTGGTCTGCCGACCAGAGCTCAATAGACGGTGCCCCTGAAAACCCGATGTAATAATCTTCGGGGCCACGAAGAAAAGTCTCAAAGATAAGCGACATGCGATTGCGCACTGCCAAGCGTGAACCGCTTTCGCCAAGCCACAAATCAAATGCCGCAGGGCTACGCAAAGCAATTTGTGCTGGCGCAATCGCGTAATTCCATGGCGAGTTGTGCTTGATTTTCGTGGCGTAGCCAGCTTCGATTACTACTTCCCATTGGTCTGCAGGGTGGACAGTAGACTGTGTAACAGATGGGTCTTGTGCAAAACTTCGCTGCGTAGCTGCAAGTAATGCAATTGCTGCTATAAAAAATTTTAAAAATATAGTTGTCATTGCAAAAAATCAACGGCTCAAGGATTCAATTTCAAAATTTTGGCCGAGAGTAAAGTTTCAGCGAAAAAACAGATCAACGCCAGCAAAAATGACACCACACCAGCGATAAAAACAACGATAGCGGTACGGGCAAAGTTGACCTCTAAGGTTTCGCCGAAAAACAGCAAAACGATGGTGGAACCTATCAAAATAGCGCACAAAATCAACAAAGCGATGCACCAATTCACCAAATGACTGCGTCTGCGGAGCAACTGAAGCTCATCTTTCATACGCTGCAGTTTCACGCCATCAGCCATGTCTTCAATCAAGACTTCCACATGCCGTGCACGGTCGATGATCCGCGCCAAACGGCCTGCAACGGCACCAATCATGGCGGCAACTGCATTGAGTAAAAAAACGGGCGCAATGGCTAGCTGAATCCCTTGGGCAACGGCTGAAAGATCTGATGGAAGCAACATAAATTCCTTATTCTTCAATGGCTTTAAGCTATTTGTATTGATTTTATTTACTATAAATTTACTATAGCTCTGGCCACCTCAGCAAACCCGGCACCACGCTCTGAAGGGGTAATGTAGCGCGGTAAATACGTCAATTGTGCTTCAAAACGCCGAAGATTCGCCACGCCGACCGAATGCGTGAAATGCTGAAACATCGCTTGGTCATTACCAGAATCGCCCACAAACACCCATTTTTCCAGCTCATCAGCCAGTTCGCGCTGAAACAACTCTCGAATAATCCACTGCGCACCTGTCCACTTGTCAAAATGCCAGAAACAGCCGTGAATATGAATGCTACTTACCGTCGTTTGCATGCCTTGCGATTGCAATAGTTCAACGACTTGCTGCACGGTTTCTGTCGATAAATGGGCAAATTCGTTATAGTCAAAAGCCAAATCAGTTTCGCGCCCTGTGCTGTCTTGGGAAACTTCAACACCTGCAATTCGCGAAGTGACTAATGCAGCGATTTTCGCCATCCGAACACTGTTTTCAGAACGAATTAAAGCACTATTCTGATATACTTTTGATAGCATCTTAGGCAATAAATACGCCGGCTTGATGCCGATTTTATTGCTATTTTCAGCATTTTTTTTAGCCATCCAAGCCACGCCACCATTTTCAGCAACTAAGGCATCCACAGGCCAAGTTCTTGCGAACGATTCACCCCAGCCAACAGGTCTACCAGTGATGGGAATAACGTGCAAACCCGCATTTTTCAAATCAACCAAAGCCTGCAGCGCATCGGCTGAAATCGCCCCATGCTTCGTCAATGTGTCGTCGATGTCGGTGAAGACGCCGATGATATTGCGGCGTTGTTCAATCGGCCATTCAGCGAGGGGCTTCATGTTGTAAACACTTCGACAGGCTCAGTGCGAATGGTATGGGTTTAGCCTGCGTTTTGCAAAGCTAACCCAGCATGTTCGCGCAGCGGGTGGAAATGAATCTTCGGGAAGCGCTCTTGCGCTAGGCGCACGTCGTATTGCGAGGTGGTCAAGTAAGCCAGCGTATCCGCCGCATCGCGCGCCATGCGCTGTGGGTAGGCGTTGACGAATTCTTGTAGCTCTTTCGGCGTATCGGCCGTGATCCAGCGTGCGCCGGTGTACTGACTACCTTCTAGGCGAATATCAGCGTCGTATTCACCTTTCAAGCGGTGCTGAACCACTTCAAATTGCAACTGACCAATCGCGCCAAGTAGCATATTGCCGCCCATTTCGGGGCGAAAGACCTGAATCGCGCCCTCCTCACCCAGCTGCGCTAGGCCTTGCTGCAACTGCTTAGTCCGCAAGGGGTTACGCAAAACCACGGTCATGAACATTTCAGGGGCGAAAAACGGCAGGCCTGTGTATTGGAGGTTGATAGAACCGTCCGTGATCGAATCACCCAGCTGCACACCGCCGTGGGTGGTGAAACCGACGATGTCGCCCGCATAGGCCTCTTCGACGGCTTCGCGGCGCTGCGACATGAAAGTCACGACTGAGGTGGGGCGCAACTCTTTAGCTGTGCGCATGACTTTGAGCTTCATACCCGGCGTGTACTTGCCCGACGCCATGCGGACAAAGGCGATGCGGTCGCGGTGGTTCGCGTCCATATTGGCTTGCACCTTGAACACCACGCCACTGAAAGCTTTGTCTTCAGGCTGCATGACTTTGACAACCGGCTGACGGTTCACCATCGTGGTGCTGGTGCGGCTTTGGGGGCTGGGAGCCAAATCAACCAAAGCGTCCAGCACTTCCATCACACCGAAGTTATTCACACCCGAGCCAAAAAACACAGGCGTTTGCTTACCCGCCAAAAACGCCGCATGGTCCCATGTTGGCGATGCGCCCGTAGCCAGCTCCATACTCTCAGCAGCAGCCGCCCATTCACTGCCATAACGCGCCAGCAAAGCGGCTGTATCCGTCAACGGTATGGCATCAAAATCTTGCGGCAAGCGTTCGCTACCGCTCTCAAAAACCGTCATGGTCTGGGTGCGTAAATTCACAATCCCACCAAACGATTTACCCTGCCCGACTGGCCAAGTCATAGGTACGCAAGGCATGCCCAGCTCGCGCTCGATTTCATCCAAAATATCCAAAGGCTCGCGCACTTCGCGGTCCATTTTGTTGACAAAGGTGATGATGGGCGTGTCGCGCTGGCGGCAGACCTCAATCAACCTGCGGGTCTGCGCCTCGACACCGTTGGCGGCGTCAATCACCATCAGCGCCGAGTCCACCGCCGTCAAGACACGGTAGGTGTCTTCCGAGAAGTCTTTGTGACCCGGCGTGTCCAGCAAATTGATCACATGGTCGCGGTACAGCATCTGCATCACGCTTGATGCGACCGAGATACCCCGCTGCTTTTCAATCTCCATCCAGTCAGAAGTCGCATGCCGCGTCGCCTTACGCGCCTTGACCGAGCCAGCAATCTGAATCGCACCCGAAAACAGCAAAAGCTTTTCAGTCAGCGTGGTTTTACCCGCGTCTGGGTGAGAAATAATGGCAAAAGTGCGGCGGCGGCGGGTTTCTGAGAGGAAAGACATGGGGTTTTATAAGCGCAGAGCAAAGTAGGAGCAACCCATGATTTTACCTAAGCGGCTTTGGCTTTGTATCACCCGATTAGCAGGAAAATCGGCTATTCTTTCTAAAATACAGAATTTTATGGGCATTTTAAGCCTCTAGCCGGCGTATCTATTGCCTAAGATGCTATTTTAAATATAGCAAAAATACCGACTTTACTCACCCCAAGGTAGCATCAATGTCACTATACTCAGCTTCGCAAACTCGGGTTCAAACTCGTCAATGATCTTTTGCGGCTCTGGGCATAGGGTGGCGTCGCTGATGATGCCGAATTGAACACCGCCGCCATAGCTCAAGATTGAAACGCCTAGGCCGACGCTGCCGCTTTGGGGTACCCAGAAAAGGCTTTGCTCCAAAGTAGAACCACAAAATTTCAGCTTTTCCTTTGGACCGGGCACATTGGTCATCACTGCCGTAGTTTTCTTAGAGAACAGGTTCAGCATCGCCTCTTGCGCGGGCTTGATGAGCGTTCCTGCTAGTGCGAGCATGCCGAAAGCCAGGAGTGGCTGCATGCTGCCTTTAAGCGCGCCCATGCGGCGGCGTACTTCGTAGACGCGTTCGATCGGGTTTTCTACGCCGATCGGCAGCACCAAAGGCGCTAGGCCAAAGTTATTGCCCAGCTTGTGTGCTTGATCCAACGGGCGCAGGTTCACAGGAACCATGGCGCGGATTTCTTGACCCGTAGTATCATCACCCAAGGCGCGCAAATACTCACCAATAGCGCCAGCAACGCAGCTGAGTAGCACATCGTTTAACGAACAATTCAGCGCTTTACCCACGGCTTTGACTTCATCGAGCGGAATTGGCTGACACCAAGCTACTTTTTTAGTCGTGCCGGGTGTACCTTTCAAGCGGGTGGGTGAGTCGTCAGGCATCAGTACCAAGGCCGCAGCATCGCTGGTAAGCTGGTAGGCGATTTTGGCCATGTGCACGGTGTTGCTAATGCCCTGTTTGGGGTCAGTTAACATTTCTAAAGTGCTGGCCACGTTGTCACCCGTTTTACCTAGCGTTTTAACTGCGAGCTGGGTTAGGGCTTTGATCAAAGTTCCAGCAATCCAATCTTCCGCACCTTCGAGGCCAACACGCTTTTCAACTTTAGGTGCTCGTTGCGGCGGCGGCGGGCCACCATCAACCATGGACATGCTAACGGCTATCAAAGCGATACCATCAGCGATGCAGTGGTGAATACGCACAATCAATACGCAACCACCGTCGTAATCTTCAATCAAATGCAGCTGCCACAGCGGACGACGTGGGTCTAGCGGCTTCATCGCCAATTCGGCGACGCGGTCTTGCAGCGCGTTTTGCTCTAGACCTTTGGCAACGTGAGGGAGTTTTTCGATGATGATGTGCTTGCTGATGTCAAACGATTTGTCGTCTACCCAGGTTGCACCAGCCGAATCTTCCACGACACGTTGCTTGAAGCGGCGAAACTTGAGTAACGAGTTTTCCACGCGTTCGCACAATGCACCGTAGGAGACGCCAGGCTTCAATATCCAGACGCCCACAATCATCATCAAATTACTGGCTGAATCCATACGCAGCCAAGCAGTGTCGACCTTGGTCATGCGTTCACCGCTCATACCCAAAGTACCGGTGACGGCGCGGCGGACATCTTTTTGCACCGTGCTAGCAGCTTGCTGGGCGGCGTCCTTCATCATCGCAGAAGCAGCAGAGGAGGCAGCGAGCGTTGCCTTGGTGGCTCTTTTCGCACCAGACGCGGTGCGTTTGACCATTTTTTTAGCCGCTTTGGTTGCCATTTTTGTAGCAACTTTTGTAGCTGCCTTCGTGGCTTCTTGAAAGACGATGCGTGTGACCATGAGAACTCCAAAATTACAGCTTAAGCAGTTTCCAACAACCATTTAAACTAAAAACACTATTCTGAATGCAAATTGCAGCTTAAGATAGTGGGCACTTACCCCAATTTAGGCCGAATTTCAGCCGAATTACATACCAATCATTTTACTTAAACTGGAGTTTTTAATGTCTACACTGACTACCCAATTTGAAGCCGCTGTCGCTAATTCAAAAAATCTGACCGAACGCCCTGATAACGCTACGATGCTGAAGCTATACGCTTTGTACAAGCAATCAAGCACGGGCGATAACGCGGACAAAAAGCCCGGTTTCAGCGACATGGTGGGCCGAGCCAAGTGGGACGCTTGGAATGGCATGAAAGGTACGACTCAAGACGCAGCCAAGCAACAATATATTGATTTGGTTGAATCGCTAAGCTAATCTGATCTGATTTATTTCGCCGTCTTTTTGTCGGCTGTTTTAACTGTGGGTTTTTTATCTGCTGATTTGGCGAGCATGGCATCAAGATTCTTGCTGATTTCAGCTTCGATTTTGTCTTTGAATGCGCCAACTAAAAAACCAAGCTTGGCATGTAACTCAAAGCTGTCTTTGGTCACCATCAGCGTTCCATTGACGCCGGAGCGCTTGAAAGTAACGCAGTCTTCGTGCTTCCCCTCCTCAATGGTGCAAGCCATGTCGAGCTTTTGTTCAACATCTTCTGCCCAATTGAAGGCAATATCCCGTGCTTTGGCCAAGCCTAGGGTGTGCTTGCGATGGATGCGAATGTCAGCCATGTTTACTCCTAGATCAGTTGTTTCAATGCAGTTTGACGCGCTTCTTTGGGCATACCAGCAAGCTTTTGTACCGCAGCGTAAAATTTCAACCAGTCGCCACCTTGCTGTTCAAACAGTGCTTCAAATTGTGGCACACCATCATCATACGCAGCCAAAGTACCGAAGGCTGCGTTGTTGGCTTGTTTGACCCAGTTGTCATAGCCTGCATAGCCGTTCCAACTGACTTTAAGCAATTCATACTGCAATTTGAATGACTCGATTATTTTATTTTTGATTGCATTTTTTTCTTCATCTTTTGCTATATTTTTAATAGCTACTACAGTATATTTATCGACGGCTAGAGACTTATTTTCATTGTATATCTCAGTTAAATGAAGCCTAGTCTCTTTGGCAAGCGATTTAAACTGTTTACGCCGCCCGTCGTACACGTCGTACTCAGCTTTGGTAGTTTCAGAGCCATATTTTGCAAGCCAGCGCGCGCCGCCCAAACGCTCTACTGCCGTAGCAAAAGATTCGTTAAATGAGGTGTCATCCGCCACATAAGCTACCTGATGCGCCAGCTCGTGAAAGATAATTCGCGCCAATTCACCCTCTGGATAGCCAATGAAAGTGCTGAGCAATGGGTCGCCACCCGCCCAATTGCTCCAACCCAGGGTGGAATAGGCAGGAACGCCATAAACGCTAACGTCAAAGTCTTGCTTTTTAAGAGTTTCTGCCTCTAGCTTTGCTTCTGCTTCTGAGAAATAACCACGGTATCCCACGCAGCCCGCCACCGGGAAACACCACGTTTTAAGTTTGAGTGAGAGCGCTGGCGCGGCAACCACATTCCACACCACGGCTTTGCGCTTTATATCGGCATATTGTTTGTAGCTGGGGTTGTCTGGTAGTTTTAACTCTTGTGCTGCAAAAGTACGAATTTTTTTTGTTAACTCGAGTTTGGATTTGAGTTTGTCAGGGGT
>JANPLX010000140.1:0-9054 GCA_031422495.1 Polaromonas sp.
AACAAAGCTGGTGCAACCACACAAATCGTCGGCTCGCCCACACCGCCCCAGAAGTCAAAAGTAGGAACAATCACGGTCTCAACTTTCGGCATTTCTTTGATTTTTAAAATGCGGTAAGTGTCAAAATTCAATTCTTTAACGCGACCATTTTCAATCGTGTTTTCACCAAATAAAGTAGCAGACAAGCCGTAAGCGACGCCGCCTTCCACTTGAGCGGCAATCTGATCAGGATTGACAGCATGACCACAATTGGTGGCGAGCACCATGCGGTGTATTTTTAATTGACCCGTTGCGCTGACTGACACTTCACACGTTGCTGCCGAGTAGCTGGCATAACCCATGAACTGTGCAATGCCACGAAACACGCCTGCTGGCAGTGGTTTGCCCCAATCGCCTTTTTCAGCCGCTGCATTCAGCACTGCTAAATGTTTCGGGTGGTTTTGCATCAAAGCGCGGCGAAACGCGAGCGAGTCTTTGCCCGCTGCTTTGGCTACTTCCTCTATGAAACACTCGGCATACACGGCATTTTGGTTGGTGTTGACGCCGCGCCATGGGCCGACAGGCACATGGGTGTTGCGCATCACGTATTCGGTCAACAAATTAGGTATGGTGTAGCCAAATTGAGCATCGCCGGGCTCGATATAGAAACCCTGTAATTGGCGCTCATCTTTGCCTTCTTTGATGGCCAGTGGGTTGAGCAACGCGTTGATGGATTGACCCGACACCCGAATATGCAGTGCCGTTAAGTTACCCTGTGCATCCAATCCAGCACTCATTTTTGCCTGTGAAATGGGACGGTAAAAGTCGTGCGCTTGGTCTTCTTCACGGCTCCACAGCAGCTTGACGGGCATGCCCATGAATTGCTTAGCAATCGCAGTGGCTTGGTGCACATAATCTTGTGTGCCACCACGTCGACCAAAGCCGCCGCCCAAGTCCATTTTGTAAATCTCGCATTGCGCAAGCGGTATGCCGGCGGCTTCTGCCAACGCCGCGTGCGAGGCTTCGCCGTTTTGCGTCGGCACCCAGCACTCGGCGCGGGCGATTTTGCCGTCTGCACCAGCGGTTAGCTTCACCGTCGCATTCATCGGCTCCATAGGCGCATGGGACAAAAACGGTGAGGAGTATGTGGCATCTACTCGTTTCGCTGATTTGGCGATCACTCCCATCGCATCGCCTTCAATGCGTCCAGCCACGGTGCCTAGTGGTACGTTCGCTGTCAAGCCCTCTGCTAAATGCGCGGCAATGCCGGCGCTGTTAACTTTGGCGTTCGCGCCCTCGTCCCACACAATCGGTAATTTGTCCAGCGCTGTTTTAGCGCGCCACCAAGTATCAGCCACCACCGCTACGGTCGTGGCATTCACGCGCACGGCACCTTTAACACCGCGCATCTTGCTGATGGCATTGGCATCAAAGCTCACCAATTTACCGCCAAACACGGGGCAATCTTTGATGGCGGCGCACAGCATGCCGTCCATACGAATATCTGCGCCATAGACTAAGCTGCCATTGAGCTTTTCATTGGTGTCAATGCGCGCCATGGCCTTGCCCGCAATCGCCCAGTCTTTTGGGTTTTTAAGTTTGATAGAGGGCAGATCCGGTGGCGGTAATTTCGAAGCTGCCAGTGCTACTTGCCCATAGCGAATCGTGCGGTTGCTGGCTTTGTGGCTGATGACGCCTTGGCTCACGGTCAACTCGCTCACAGGTGCACCCAGTTGCAACGATGCCGCTTGCATCAACATCATTCGAGCCGCAGCGCCGCCACGGCGCACGTAATCTTGTGAAATGCGTATGCCGCGGCTGCCACCGGTGGACATTTCCCCCCACGCGCGCTTGCGTGCCACACTTTGCCCAGGCGTTGGCATTTCGGTGGTGACTTTTTTCCAATCGCATTCCAGCTCTTCAGCGACGAGTTGCGCCAAGCCGGTGCGTGTGCCTTGGCCCATTTCAGAGCGGGCAATGCGAATCACACAGGTGTCGTCTGGCTTGACGACGACCCAGACGTTGACCTCTGCATCTGCAGTCTCCACGGTTTGCGCATTCGCATCCATCATCATCGCCGGCAAACCCAGCGCCAAACCGCCAGCAGCGATGGAACTTGAGCCTACGATGAAACTTCTGCGGGTAACTTGTGGAAGGGTGTTCATGCTTGAGCTCCTTCAACAACAGTTTTGATGTCAGATGCAGCCAAAACTTGAAACGCTTGTGCGCCAGCATGTTCAGAACCATGTATGCCGGTAAATTCGCCCGTATAACCATTTGCAGCTGCCATTTTTTTATTACCCGCAGCTAAGTGAATCGCCGCGCGAATGCGCTGGTAGGTGCCACAGCGGCAAATATTGGTCATCGCGTCGTCAATGTCTTTGTCCGTCGGTTGCGGTTTTTCTTTCAACAGTGCCGCAGCTGCCATGATTTGGCCCGATTGGCAGTAGCCGCACTGCGGCACATCAACAGCTGCCCAGGCTTTTTGAATCGCGTGGGTGCTGTCGGCAGACAAACCCTCAATCGTCGTGATTTTTGCGCCCACCATCGCCGATGCAGGCATCGCGCATGAGCGTATCGGGTTGCCATTCATATGCACCGTACACGCGCCGCATTGCGCAATGCCGCAGCCAAACTTGGTACCCGTCATGCCCAGCACCTCGCGCAGGGCCCAAAGTAGAGGCATTTCTGGCTCGACGTCTAGGGAACGGTCTTTGCCGTTGATATTCAGGGTGATCATGGGCGCTTGTCCTTTTTAAATTAATTCTTTGAACGATGAATTATTAGGAAAATATTCAAACCAATTTATACAATGGTTAGCATGCTTATGTAAATACACCGCAACCCTAGTTTGAAGCTTGTTTGTGACCGAATGAGTCACTTTGGGGTCACATAAAGAGTTACCATTCACCCCTATGTTCAGTTATCGCCACGCCTTTCACGCCGGCAACCATGCGGATGTGCTCAAACACGCCACTTTGATTGCCATCCTCAACCACATGCTTGAAAAAGACGCCGCATTGATGGTGGTGGATACCCATGCCGGCGCTGGTTTGTACCGTTTGGATGGCGATTACGCTGAAACCAGCGGTGAATCGGTCGAGGGCTATAAAAAGCTGGTTCAAAGCAAAAATGTAGCTAAAAATATACCTAAAAAAGAGGTAGTAACCGGCGTATTGGTTGCCTCGACAGCTACTAAAAATGTAGCAATAAAGACGGCAAAAGCTGTTAAAATCGATCAGGCAAGCTCGGTAAAACTCGCACCGCTGCTGCAAAACTACCTCGACGTGGTCGCCGAATTCAACAAAACCGGCAGCCACCGCGTTTATCCAGGCTCGCCCTTCATCATGGCGCATTTGCTGCGCGACCATGACAAGTTGAAGCTGTTTGAGTTGCACCCGACCGATTCACGAACCCTGTCAGACAACATTGCCCAGCTCGAAGCAGGCCGCAAAATCGCCGTGTTGTCGCAAGACGGCTTTGAAGGCGCAAAAAAGTTTCTCCCGCCCCCATCGCGCCGCGCCCTGCTGCTGTGCGACCCCAGCTACGAGATGAAGGACGACTATGCACGGGTGCTAGCCATGGTGTCCGACGCTATGGTGCGCTTCGCCACCGGCACCTACGCCGTCTGGTACCCCATCATTCCCCGACCTGAAGCGCATGATTTGCCGAAAAAGCTCAAAACGCTGGCGACAAAATTGGGCAAAAGCTGGCTGCACGCCACATTGACGGTGAAATCCAGCAAATTAACGACCGATGCAGAAGGCGAAACCGTCCGCCCTGGCCTGCCCGCCAGCGGCATGTTCATCATCAACCCCCCTTTCACCCTGAAACCCGCTTTGGCGCTGGCTTTGCCGCAAATGGTGGCGGCGCTGGGGCAGGATAAGAATGCGGCGTTTGGCTTGGACTCTGGCGGCTAACTCTTCAAAAACAGCCCATACACCGGATTATTCGTCTCTTCCACATAAGGGTAGCCTAGGGTATTCAAAAACGCTGCAAAGGCTTTGTTATCGGCTTCTGGGACCTGTAATCCGACCAAGATGCGGCCATAGTCGGCGCCTTGGTTGCGGTAGTGGAACAGGCTGATGTTCCAGCCTGGTCGCATGGCGCTGAGGAACTTCATCAACGCACCTGGGCGCTCTGGGAATTCGAAACGCAGCAGTCGCTCGTTTTTGGCCAAGGCTGAATGTCCGCCCACCATGTGGCGAATGTGGTCGCGAGCGAGGTCATCGTGCGTTAAATCTATGGTTTTGTAGCCAGATTTGCTTAAAATTTGCGCAACTTTGACGCTTTCGCCCTTCACCGTGGTGGTCAAACCCACAAACACATGCGCCGAGCTTGCGTCGCCGATGCGGTAGGTGAATTCAGTGATATTCCGTGACGGAGGTGCTATTTTTGGTGCATTTTTAACGCTAGCCGGCGTATTTATTGCCGCAGTAGCTACATTATTAATAGCGATTTTGCCACCTGCAGGCAAGGTGCTGATCAGCTCGCACAAGCGCTTGAAGCTGCCGCGCTCTTCTGGAATCGTCACCGCAAACAACGCCTCGCGCTCCTCGCCCACCTCGGCGCGTTCGGCAACGAAGCGCAAGCGGTCAAAATTCATGTTCGCACCGCACAAAATCGCGGCATAGGTTTTGCCTTTGGTTTTGTGTTTCGCGACATACTGCTTGATGGCCGCCACCGCCAGTGCGCCCGCGGGTTCGACGATACTGCGGGTCTCAGTAAAAATGTCTTTGATAGCTGCGCAAACGGCATCGGTATTGACTTCGATGTAATCGTCCACCAAGCCTGAGTTGACGACGCGAAACGTCTCTTCACCGACCAATTTCACCGCTGTGCCGTCTGAAAACAGCCCCACATCGGACAAAGTGACGCGCTTTTTGGCTTTCACGGACTGAATCATCGCATTCGAATCGTTCATCTGCACGCCGATGACTTTGATCGCCGGATTCACCGCTTTGATGTAGTTCGCCACTCCAGAAATCAGCCCGCCGCCGCCGATGGCGACGAAAACTGCGTCTAATTTGTCTAAATTTTGCGATTGAAGTTGTTGCAGCATCTCCATCGCCACCGTGCCTTGGCCGGCAATCACATCGGCGTCGTCAAACGGGTGCACAAAGCTCAAACCCAGCTTTTTCTCTAGGGCGACGGCGTGGGTATACGCATCGGAATAGCTTTCGCCAAACAGCACCACCTCGCCACCAAAACCGCGCACGGCGTCGATTTTGAGCTGCGGCGTCGTTAGTGGCATGACGATGACGGAGCGAACGCCCATTTTGGTCGCGCTCAGGGCGACACCTTGGGCGTGGTTGCCGGCGGAGGCGCAAATCACGCCCTTTTTCAATTGTGCAGGGCTCAAATTCGCCATTTTGTTGTACGCGCCGCGTAGCTTGAAGCTGTGCACCTCTTGTTGGTCTTCGCGTTTCAGCAGCACGGTATTGCCCAATCGCTGGCTCAGGTTTTTCGCGGTTTGCAGCGGTGTCACAATCGCCACGTCATACACGCGAGCATTGAGGGTTTTTTGCAAATAATCTTGGGGTGTCAGGTGTTTGCTCATGGCCCAATGATAAACGGGCGATATGAGCAAAGGATCAAAAAAAAGCCCCAAGCTTTGCAGCTAGGGGCTTAATCCATCTTTTCAGAGGATGGAGGAGACAATCAGGGCTTTCCATAAAATAGCAAAACTACTTTATTGATCGCTTGGATTCAGTTTACATATAAAAGCGACTTTTGTACAAAATAACTTAGAGTAAACCCTCAGTTTTATGTGCCTATTCGTGACAAAAGACGCAAAAACTGAATTTACGTCGTGTAAATTCAGTTCGTTAGATCGAATTAGATCAATTTAGACTTATTTCAACATTCAAAAGAAGGAATTCATCATGGAATGCACCGTCAGTTGGACCGGAAACACCGGCGCGCGCTCAGGCATGGGTTTTGTGGCCGAAACAGGCAGTGGCCATATTTTGAACATGGACGGTGCGCCTGATGCCGCTAAACCCGAAAACGGCGGTCAAAACTTTGCCGCACGGCCCATGGAGTTGCTCCTTGCCGGCACCGGCGGCTGTACAGCGTATGACGTGGTGCTGATTTTGAAGCGTGGCCGGATAAATGTGCAAGGCTGCAGTGTGAAAATCACCTCAGAGCGTGCGGAAACTGACCCCAAAGTGTTCACCATAATCAACATGCATTTCACCTTGACGGGCAAAGACATTCCTGCCAATGCGATTGAACGCGCTATCAAAATGAGTCATGACAAATATTGCTCAGCTAGCATCATGTTGGGCAAAATGGCTGAGATCACGACCAGTTTCGAGCAAATTGAGGTTTAAAACGGGTTGAAATCGTCAAAATAGATATTAAAACGGCTGTAGCCGGCGTATTTAATGCCTATATTACTATTAAATATATAGCAAACTTATCACTCCCGTGCAGGTGAAATCCACAGCAGGGGCATAGATTCGCGCCTTCGCAGGAACGACGAAGGGTCAAATTCGATAAGCCGTCGTCGTCATCACTTTAGCCGCAGCCGCCATCAGCGCTTTCACGGGCGTGGGCAGTTCTATCGCGCCAAGAGCGCGCGCTTCTAAGCCGTGCCGTGCTTCGTCTGCTTCCATCTGCGTGACGATCGCGCGGGAGGCATGGTCAGCCGCTGGCAACAAATCCAAATGGCTGTGCAAATGCGCCTCGACTTGTGCTTCCGTCTCCGCCACAAAGCCATAGCTCACTGCATCGCCCAGTTTGCCAGCAATCAAACCAAGACCAAAAGCGCCGACGTACCACAGCGGGTTGAGCAAGCTGGGACGGGCGCCCAATTCGTCCAAACGCGTCTTGGTCCAAGCCAAGTGGTCGGTTTCTTCCTTAGCAGCCGCCAAAAAATGCGCTTTGGCAGTTGCGTTTTTGGTCGCAAAAGCTTGCGCGGTGTACAGCGCTTGGGCGCAAACCTCACCCACGTGGTTGACGCGCATGAGCGCACCTGCGGTCGCATTGTCTGCCGTACTCAAAGGAACTGGATGCATGTCCAGCGTGTCGGGTTGCGGGTAGGCGCGTGATGCATGTGGTGTTGCGAACAGTGTGCGCAAGGCGGAATCTAAGACAGGGATGACGTCATTCATAGTTATTCTTATCTTAACGCACTCTGAGAAAATGTGTTTTGGTACGGATACGGAGACTTATTTGAGACAGTGTATAGGTATCTTTGTTGCAACAGAGCAACAAAAACCAACTAAATGACCACAATTCACTTAAAGAGTTTGCGAAGTGGCCGCGGCTTTGGTTCAATAGATACAACTTCCCGCAAGGAGGTTGGCCCGGGCATCTGGAGTGTGATGAAAATCACGCAATAGACCGGAGCCCTATGTTCAACTTTGGAGAATTTTTAAATGAAAAAAACCCTACTCGCAATGGCAGTGTTGGCAGCTTCTGGCGCAGCATTCGCACAATCATCTGTAACTTTGTTCGGCGTTGTTGATGCTACTTTGGCATTCGGCAAAGGCACTGTTGCTAACAAAACTCAATTGACCAACTCTGGTTTGAACTCATCACGTTTGGGTTTCCGCGGTGTTGAAGACCTCGGTGGCGGTTTAAACGGTAGCTTCCACTTGGAAGCTGGCTTGAACAACGACAACGGCACTGGTGCAGCAATCGGCAACAACAACAATCAATCAATCGGTGCATTTGATGCTGCAACTGGTGCAAACGCTCCAGTTCGCGCTGGTACACAAGGTTTGACATTCAACCGTCGTTCAACAGTTAGCCTCGGTGGCGGCTTTGGTGAAGTTCGTTTGGGTCGTGACTACACGCCACAATTCTGGAACCACACTGTGTATGACGCATTCGGTACCAACGGCGTGGGCACCAGCGTGCTTGCTACCAATTTAAATAAAGGTGGCCCTACATTCGTTCGCGCATCTAACAGCATTGGCTATTTCTTGCCAGGCAACTTGGGTGGTTTCAACGGTCAAGTTCAGTACTCTATGGGCGAAAACGCTTCTACCGGTACTAAAGATGGCAATGGCTACGGCATGCGCTTTGGCTACGGTGCTGGCCCTATCGCTGCTAACGTTGCTTACAGCCGTACTACATACGCTGCTGGCAACATCACAACTACCAACGTTGGTGGTAGCTATGATTTCGGCGTAGTTAAGCTCATGGGCTTATATGACCAAGACAAAAACGGTACTGTGACTGGTAAAGGCTTCAATGTTGGTTTGACCGCACCAGTCGGTGCCGGCGAAATCCGCACTGCATTCTCAACTTACAAAACAGACGCAGCTGGTACACCAAAGGCAACTCAATTTGCCTTGGGTTACATCCACAACTTGTCTAAGCGTACGGCTGCATATGCAACATTGGCGCGCGTGAAAAACTCTGGTGGCGCATCAAACGCTTTGAACGGCGCTTCTACAGGTGCTAACACTACTTCAACTGGCTACGACTTCGGTATTCGCCATTCTTTCTAATATAACGCTGGCGTAAGCTAGTTTTATATAGATAAAAGAACTAAAAGCCGCTTGAGGTAACTCGAGCGGCTTTTTTATGCGCCGACACAATGACTTTTAGCTTATATATTTAAATTTACTTGTTATGCGACTGTTTCTAAACTCTTTGTTTCTGCTGAGCTTGCTTTCTTTGCAAGCGTGTTCTACATCCGAGCCAGTGCTGGTACCACAGACGAGTCAAACCGCGTCGGATAACGCGCCTTGGCAGCATTTGATATTACCAAGCAAAAAACAAACAGATTACAGCTTTGGCCAACAACGCGGTCGTGATGCTATTCACGCGCGATCAACATCGTCTGCGAGCATGTTGCGCCGCGATTTGCATATCGCATCTGCTGATTTAGATGTCGTCAAATTTTCATGGCATGTGCCAGAATTGATCCGTAATGCCGATCTCGCGGAACGAGATTTTGATGATTCTCCGGTTCGGATCGTGCTCATTTTTGGGGGCGATAAAAGTAAATTTTCCGTCAAAAATGCAATGTTGTCAGAGATGGCGGAAATGCTATCGGGCGAAGCTTTGCCCTACGCCACGTTGATGTACGTGTGGTGCAACAAACGCGAGCCTGGA
>JANPLX010000141.1:0-2562 GCA_031422495.1 Polaromonas sp.
GGTCACTACTGTACTCTGAAACGATGTAGAAAGTTACCATGATGGTAAATTTAGGGTTTTCTCTAAGGTTGAAATGGCGAAATTCACCATTGAAGCGCACATTTTACTGTATGTTTAACCACTAATCAGTACTTTTGCCCCACACCCGATCAATCGCCGCCTTCACTTTTGCTTCCATTCGTCGAATAAGTTCGCGGTTGCCAGCCACCAGTGCCTGCTTGGCTTCGATTTCGGCGACGATGGCGCGTTGGGTTTCGATTAGGGCTGAAAAAGACATATATTGCTATTATTTTAATAGCTGCTTAGGCAATAAATACGCCGGCTAAAGGCGTATGTATTGCTTTATAAAGGTGTAGCCAGTTTCTGGGCTGGCTCTGTATGACGCATCCAGGTCTTTAGGCGGCTAAGGTCATCGAAATCGACGACATCGCCCACGCTCCCATCGTCGTTCACAATTTTGAAGCGGGTGACGTCTTTGGTTAAAAAAAGCACCTTGCCGTAGTATTTGGACACATGAATTGCTTTACGCGAGGCGTCTTTAGTGTCGTGCTTTGGGTCAATCAGCCGCATTAACGGTGCTTCGTCTGGCATGTGCGACATACAGACTAAAAAATCGGGGTAAAACAGATTTTTACTATCGCCACGGAGTAAACCAACGCTGAACGGTTTGCCCTGCGGGTTGCGATGCCACCATTGCACAAAGTCCGCACGATCCAAAGCTTTGGCGAATTCCAGTTCAGATTCGTTAAATTCATAGGTGGAGTCAACGCATGCCAAGCTCACAACTTCAGCAGTCTGACCATACAAATAGGTATCATTTTTGAAGAATGCGCGCGATTGCGGTGAAAGCGCATCTCTGGCCACAGCGGTTTCACCCTGATTGGGATAGAGCACGCCGTAAATATTTTTTTGTGATGGTTTTGTCGTGACGTTCGCGGGCAGTAGCAAAGCATCGGGCAAATAATGCGCTGGAACCTCCTTCGCTCGTGTTGCCCATTGCTTATGCAAAGCTTCTTGCAACTCTGGGAACTGCTTGTGAATCACCCAACATGCGGCTTGCCGTGCCTGCCTGCGAATGGCGGCGGCTGGGCGGCTGTCGTCATCTTGCAGTGCGTGAGCTTGCTCAATAGACTCTATCAAGCGTTCAGACAAGGTTCGAATCACATCCGTGCAGTCTTGATCTTCCAAGCCCAACGTAGCCAAAGAATCGCAGGTATGGTCAAGCAACGCCTCGTGGTCAGTCATGACCTGTACGTCCTCTTCGGTCACCCCGCCGGTGAACAGCTCAGTTCGAATTTCCTTTTCTGTCATTCGGTTCAATGCGGCTTTGACGGCGTTGGCTCGTGTTGAGGGGTCTATGGGCAACTGTCGCGCAGCCTCGCATACATCAAGTGCCAGTACTTCAAACACAGGCTGAACTTCCGTCACAAAACGCGTTGGGACGGTATTCGTCGTCAACATGGTTTTGCGGGGCAGTGTACGCAGTTCTGCCTCTTCTAGAGCAGCAAACAACTCATCTTTTGTCGCTGGCGCTCGAATTATTGGGCGTTTTATGGGCTTTAACGCAGTTTGAGTGCTATCTGAGCTATTGCTACCAAACATGTCATCAGACAACACGGCGTCCAAATCATCTGAATTGTACGCGCCGTCAAACAAGCCTGCAGTGGTTCCTATGGGCTGAAATTCCAGTCCACTGTGCGCTGTTTCTTGCATAACAGGCGGGCGAACCGTGCCGTCCAAATCTCTTGTGGATAGCAAACCGAGGTTATAGGTCAACGGCTTTTGATCGGTTAATTTGTTCGTCATGGCCACGCCGCCAAAGGCTGTACGCCGTGCGACCAGCTGCTCAACCTGGTCGCCAAGCTGGGTTTGGACGCCTTGTATTGCTTTGGCTGCCTCAGCAAAGCCGGGCTGCGCGTCGGCATTGGCTAAAAAGATGTAAGCCGTGTCCAACTCTGGCGGTGCAAGGGCGGCAACTGGAAAGGCTTGCTGCAATTCTGACGGCACCCGCATGACGCGGCCAATAAACTGCGTTGCAAAGTCGGAGTCGTTCACCACCTTAGTTGAGGCCAGTACAAAAGCACGCGGCGCGTCGAAACCTGTACCCGCCGCCTGTTTGAAAATCAACACCTGCTTGGTTGTGTCGTTGGCTATGGACGCCATCATCAATGGGTCGGGCTCGTTGGCGCTGTGGCTCGCTATGGCATGGGGTGGTATTTTCAGCACATTCGATAAAAAATCCTCAGCTTCCTTGATCGCATCATCGCCATTGCCAACTTGTACCAGCATCAGGGGTAAGGTATTCAGTCCTCGCGCCTTCAAGTCGCGTTCTATCTGCTGGTTTCGCCGCCAGGCACGGCGTAATACGGTCATTTTCAAGTCCGTCACCCCTTGCATCGACTGGCGCAGGTCATACACTACGGCTTCTAGCCAAGTTTTATTCAACCGCGCAGCCACCACATCGGCACGGCTGACGCTAAAAGGCACAAAAGCACCTAAACCAGAGGCGTTGATAAACTCGTTCAAAGCGGCGTCTCGCGGCGTTGCACTGGCCATCAGCAA
>JANPLX010000142.1:0-39571 GCA_031422495.1 Polaromonas sp.
GTTACTAGAAGATGATTTGAAACATGCCCCAGCTGCATGACGATTAAGCCACCCTTTGTTTGGGTGGTTACTATAAGATGGTTCGCGCGCTGCTCGATGGCAACAAGTATCAAGCCACATTTTGATTGGGTGGTTACTGGAAGTTTGAATATTATCGCGATCAAGCCCGTACAGATCAAGCCACCCTTTGTTTGGGTGGTTACTAGAAGAAACCATGACTATTCCACACATCACAATCAGATCAAGCCACCCTTTGTTTGGGTGGTTACTAGAAGTACATGAAACCAGAAAATGAGAAAATCACAGATCAAGCCACCCTTTGCTTGGTGGTTACTAAAAGTACAGTTATTGAAACGAGTCCAAAGCGGCGGTTTAAGCCACCATTTTAGCGTGGTTATTTGAAGGGACTAGCGTTGTTTGCACCTATCATCAAGGGGCAAACCGCCATTTTTTTGCGGTTACTCAAACGAAGGGGCTGGTGTGTATCGAAGTAAAGAGCAGAGGGAGTTTGCCAGTCGGGTCGAGGCGCACTTGGGTAGTGGGGGTGTGCCCTTGCTGCTTGAAGGAGCGGCGGGGCTTGGTAAAACGCGGGGTTACTTGGCACCCATGTTGGCAACAGGTAAGCCGGTGGCCATTTGCGTGCCCACGCGCGCCTTGGCGACGCAGCTGCTCGAATCCAGTGATATGGCGGCGGTGCGCAGCGGGCAGACGGTTGAAATTTTTACACCCCGCAGGAATTTCGAAACGCTCGCGCAGTACAAATTGCACAAAATATCGTGTTTAACAGCAGATGTTTTGATTTGCACACACCAAGCGGCGTTGATAGACGTATTGGCCGATGGCGCATTGTTGGGTCTGCAAGATCGGTATGCCGTGTTGTTTGATGAAGCTGACCAGCTACCCGATGCAGCCGCTTTGCGGTTTGATTGTGAAATTGACAGCTACACCTTTGGCGTGTTGGGCGTGAAACCCGGCACCAACCACCGCAAAACCATAGACGAGGTTCTAAAGGCTTTGCCCCGCCATCTGGCAGATATAGACGAGCCGGCTACGATCAAGGCCGCTTGCCGCGCGATCATGGACGCGTTGGAAGACCCCGTTTGGTACCAAAGCGTTGGCATGGCCGACGATCAAGCACTCAAACTGGTGCACAGACTCCCCGCCCGAACACTCAAACGACTGCTAACGCACCAGCGCCTGATCTTCGTGTCGGCTACTTTAACGATCAATGGCACATTTGACGATTTCAAACATGCCTTGGGTTTGAAAGATATGAGTCCCTGGTCCACTGCGATTGAGCCTTTGCGGCATGGTCAACTGGATGTCATCAGTGAAGACTGGGATAGGAGCGATGTCGATCATCTTGCCAAAGTGACTGCGCATATTGCCACGCTGGAGGGTGCGGTACTCGTCATTGTGACGTCTCACGACGATGCCGTAGCCTTGGGTTTATTGATTCCTGGTGCCACGGTGCGTGCTAATGATGCAGCGACGGGACAGCTCGAATCCACAGGTCAAGCCGCAGCTAGGATGTTGGCGAATGCAAGCCATGTTTTGGTGGCTGCTGGCGCATGGGCTGGTCTGGACACCCCTCTCCGGTGGCGGCATGTGGTTATGCCTAAAGCGCCTTACGGCGCGCCGACGATTCTTGACGACCATGAGGTGAGTCGTTATGTAGACAGCCGGAACACCGCAGTGCGACGCTTCAGGCAGGGTTTAGCGCGCGGTCTGCGCACGCCTGAAGCCGTATGCACCTTACACCTGCTGGACGGACGTTTTGACCGGGCCGAGTTTGTCAAGGCGTTGCCCATCCGGTTTGTGCAAGCTTACCGAGCGCGATTTGGAACGGTAGAGCTGCGCACACGCCAAGCCGAGTTCAGGAAACACATTTTTGAGAAGTTTCAGGGGCGTTGCGCTATCAGCGGCTGCGATGAGCCCTCCGCGCTGGAAGCCGCGCATCTGGGAAGCAAAGGCGGCTGGCGTACCAACCACACAGCAGGCATATTGTTGCGCCGCGACCTGCACGCGTTGATGGACGCTGGAAAATTGCAGATCATTGAAGGCGTGGTGTCCGTATCTAGCGAGCATTACATGCAGTTCAATGGGGTGAAGGTGAAGGATTGATAAAATGAGAGAATATAGTTTTATCTGGGTTGCAGGAAATATCTTAATTGACTCACCCTGTTCATGTGAAAATATCGCTCTAGCCGGCGTATTTATTGCCTAAGCAGCTATAAATAATATAGCATTTTACAGCTATTTTTATTCAATATGACACAAACCCTTTCCATCGTGATGCTAGGCGCCAGCGGTGCAGTAGGCGGCATTGCTGCCCAAGCGCTCAGCCAATTGCCCGAAATCAAACAGCTAACGTTGCTCAATCGAAAAGAACTTCCAGCACTTTTATTACCCAAGGTGATACAACTCATCCGTGATGTCACTGACCCGAAAGATTATTCGCAGTTTCTAAGCGGTCACCAAGCGGCCATTTGTTGCCTAGGCGTGGGGCAACCTTCTAAAGTTAGCAAAGAAGAGTTTGTCAAAATTGACAAAACAGCGGCACTCGCTTTTGCAACTGCCTGCAAGCAAGCAGGGGTGCGGCATTTTCAGCTGCTTAGCGCTGTGGGCGCTGATGCAAAATCGAACAGCCATTACCTGCAAACCAAAGGCGAGCTGCAAGATGCCATCATTGCCTTGGGTTTTGAGCGGACGAGCTTCTTTCAGCCTTCCATGATTTTGACGCCGACCAACCGCTATGGTTTCTCACAAGGCGTCATGTTAGCGGTGTGGCCATCGCTGTCGGTGGTTTTTCAAGGTGGTTTGCGTAAATACCGTGGCATCAATGTCGCGACACTTGGTTGCGCTATCGCTAAAAACGCTATCACAGCCGGACAAGGTCTAGAAATCTTGCGTTGGGATCAAATAAACAGCTTATAGCCGGCGTATTTATTGCCTAAGCAGCTATTATAAATATAGCTGTTTAGGCGTTAAAACACTGAATTATTACGCTGCATTAATACCTACATTAATACGCTGCAATCACACCATCACTGCGAGGATCTGCCGCACCAAGGTACAAACCGTCTGGTTGCCGAACGATGGCTCCCGCATGGCCCATGGTGTCGCTGTAATCTGGGTAGATCTCTACGTCATGTCCTGCATCGCGCAATTGCTGCATCGCAACTGGGGCGAAGCGGTTTTCAAATTTAAGCGTGGTGGTGTCTTGCCCCCAAGTTTTTCCCAACAACCAGCGTGGTGCGGAAACGGCTGTTTGCAGCGTTTGCCCAAAAAAAGCGTAACGACTGAAAATAGCCGATTGGCTTTGCGGCTGTCCATCGCCGCCCATGTTGCCGTAAACCATGTGGCGGCCATCGTCAAAACGGGCGTGGGCGGGGTTGAGAGTGTGGAAAGGCTTTTTGAGCGGTTCAAGAGCTAGGTGTGATGTGGGGTCGAGCAAGAAGCTAGAGCCTCGGTTTTGCCAGGCAATTCCCGTGTCTGAGAGAACGACACCAGAGCCAAACTCCCAATAAACGCTTTGGATATAGCTGACCATACGGCCGCTGCTGTCGGCAGTTCCCATCCAAATGGTGTCGCCATGGATGGTTTTTTCAGGCCAAGGCAGGGCTTTTTCCATGTCTACGGCTTCTACGCATTGGTCGATGAAAGCGTCGCTCAAGAACTGATCTGGAGAGACGCCATTGGCCGCCATCGTTTTAGGGTCAGCCACGTGGCGATTGCGTACTTTGAAAGCTTGCTTGGTGGCTTCAACGAGGGCATGTAAGTACTCAAAACCGTCAGCTTCCTTGATGTTGTGACGTAAGCGTAATTTGTCAAAAATCGCCAAAATCATCAGGGAAGCGATGCCCTGAGTGGGTGGCGTCATGTTGTAAAGCGTAGCACCAGTAACTTTAACGGATAGCGGTTTGATGCTGTTGGCGCGGTGGGCATGCAAATCACTCAAACGTAATGGGCTACCAATGCGTTCGTGCTCAGCAGCTATTTTTTCAGCAATGCTGCCTCGGTAAAAATCGTCCAAACCTTTCTCAGCCAAGGTTTGTAAGGTATTGCCAAGCGCGGGGTACGTACGCAAGGTATTGACGGTTGGCACGTCTTTGCCGTTTAAGAACTGAGTTGCAAAACCGGGTTGATGGCCTAATTCGGGTAAAAACTTAGTCGTGAAATTGACTTGGCTTTGTGTGACTGGCGCGCCATTTTTGGCGTACCAAATCGCGTCTTGCAGCAAACGAGAAACGGGTAATTTGCCACCCAATCGGGTTGAATGAGTTAGCGCCTCTTGCCAACCTGAAATCGCACCAGCGACAGTGTTGGCCGCCAAGGGGCCGCGACCTGGAATCGCAGCTAATCCTTTGCTTTTGTAAAAATCAATCGTTGCTAGGCCAGCAGCGCTTCCACATGCATCAATAGCAATGGGCTGTTGGCCAGGCTCAGAAATAATCCAAAACCCGTCACCACCAATCGAATTCATGTGGGGGTAAACAACGGGAATAGTAGCTGCAGCGGCAACCATGGCTTCGATAGCGTTGCCGCCATCACGTAAAACTTGTGAGGCGCTGTTTGCTGCAAGGTGGTGTGGCGCAGTGACCATGCCGCGCGGAGATGTGAGAGTTTGATGCATTCGATTGACTTTTGGTTTTGGGTTAGTTTTTTAAGAATTTAGCAGCTATTGCGCTGAGCGCTTTGACATACGCATCCATCGGCACCCGCACCACACCAGCGCCAATTTGCCCAATACCAGCTTCTTTGTGCGCAATACCTGTGGTCACGAGCGGGCGAATACCCGTATCAACCACCTTGCGCACATCAATACCGCAAGGTGCGCCTGCAAAATCTAGTGCTGGCAAACTCAGTGCAGGATTTTTGGTGACAGTGATTTCGTACATTTCTTTGCTGTAGCGCACCGCATCGCTCACTGTGCCGCCAGCCAAGAGAGTCAGCGCTGGCGATGCTGCAAACGAGCAACCACCAAAACCAGCGGTTTCGGTGATGGCACTGTCGCCAATATCAGGGCAAGCGTCTTCTTGCTTGAAACCAGGGAAAAACAAGCCGGTAGGTAAGTCGGATTTGGCGGTGAACCACTCTTTGCCCATGCCACTGACGCGTAAACCTGTTTCAGTGCCGTTTCGCGCCATGGCGGTGACGACGGTACTGAACGGAATGTTGTGTGCGGCATCCATGATGGCTTTGCATGACACCATGGAGAAATTTAAGAAAAACTGCGAGTTTTTCGATAGAAAATCTAAAGTTTGGCGAACATGATCTTGTTGCACACTCGTTTTGGTCATGTCCAAGCCCGCCAAAGGCACAGCGAGTTGCATGAAAAAAAGTGACGTGCTAGCTGCGTTGCGACTGTGCACCTCATCCCCCATCAGCAGCGCTTGCGATTGAAGAGCTTTGAGGTCAATGCCTCCTGTTTTATCGAAGTTATGACGTACAGCCGCTTTTAAAACAGGTGCTAAAACTGATTCAAACCATTTGAGTTTTTGAATCACATCAGGTCCATTCGCACCAAAGCGCAAGCAACGGCCAATGCCTTCATTGATATTGGTGTAAGAAATGTTGCCATTACTCGCCTCACGCACTTTGATGAGCGGCATGGATGCGCTGATGATGCCTGTCATCGGGCCCACAGCGTCAAAATCATGGCATTGGGCGAATTCGATCTCACTTTTTTCAAGCATCGTCTGTGCTTTTTCGGGCGTATCAGTCCAACCTTCGTACAACACCGCACCAATCATCGCACCTTGCATGGGGCCGCACATGTCATGCCATGCTACTGGTGGGCCTGCGTGCAAGAGCACACGCGTGTTTTTCAACTCGTGCCATACGCCGTCTGCACGCAAGGGTATGTCTTCCCACATCGGCCTTGCGTTGATGATGCGTTTGGTCGCTTCTGCATTGGCACTTTCAATGCGTGGGTCATGCATCAATTGCGCTAATTGCCAGGCCACTAAAGGGTCAGAATTACCTGGGGGTTGCCATTGCAGACTAGTTAATGCTCCGCCATTCGAGGTGACGCTTTGGTTGAAGCCGTCAATGCCGATGTTGATAACGGATGGGGCTTGTGTTAATAAATTATTCGATATCTGCATAATTTGAGTTTTCTAAATGCTTGAGGTATTTAGTGATTTATTGATTTAGCGATTGATTTTGAGTTGTGAGTGCGAGCAGTAGTCCTGCCAACATGTCAGCACCAGAGCTTGCACCAATAATTAAAAGTTTTTGGCAAGATATTTCAATTTCTACACTATTTTTAGAGTTTAACGCGATCAAAACGTCATGCAATGTGCTATAGCTACAGCCAGCCATCAAGTCGTCGAGCAGGGCAGCGCTGATAACGTTGGTTGATTCTTTTGCGGCGTTATGAATTTGCATCTTCGCCGCTGGCAATCTTTCAATCCAAGCTTGGCGTGGCGAATGCGCTAGTGTAAAAAAAATGCCGCCAATGAAATCATCGCCGCTGGGTGTCAGACCGTTACCTAAACCGATGACGCGCAAAGCTGCAGATGTAAACGCATGCAAATCGTTAGCAATAAGCGCATGTTTGATCGCATCAAAACGCGCTGAGCTGAGATTCATGGGGAATGGCATGTCATTGTTTTGCATCCAAAGCAACAATCCCTTGGTTTTAATCGCAAGTGGATGGTTTGAATTGAGAAGGGTTTTGCAAATCAATGCGCCTTCAAACAAGCTATCGGCTTTGAATGAGACTGTTTCCGGTAGCCACATGGAAAACGCGTTGCGCGGGTGATCAGTCGAGGCTTGTTTACCTGCCCAAACAATATCGCCATCCAAATAGGCGTAGTCTGTTCCCTCGAAGCCGGGGATTTTTTGCATGCCATCAGTCCTCATGGTGGTAGCGGCGGTCACAGGGCATTAGGTCCTAATGTGATATGCGTACCAGCTCGTCCCATCAGAGCATCAAATGCCTTTTCTAGCGATGTGATAATGACAACGCCATCTGCGTTAGCTTCCGGCGACTCTTCTAAAAACGTGATGGCTGACTCAATTTTTGGCCCCATGCTGCCCGCAGGAAATTGGCCTTCTTTTGAATATTGGCGCGCTTCAGCCAAAGTCATATGATCCAGCCAGCGTTGTGTTGGTTTGTTAAAATCCAGCGCTACTTTTTCCACGCCTGTAAGCATGATCAAGGCATCGGCATGCAAATGCGCTGCTAGCATCGCACTGGTCAAGTCTTTATCAATCACAGCTGCCACACCTTTTAAGTGACCTTCTGGCGTAACAACTACCGGCACACCGCCACCGCCGCAGGCAATGGGTATCACGCCGGCTTCAAGCAAAGCGTCAATGGTTGGTAGGTCTAAAATTTTCTTAGGTTTTGGACTGGCAACGATTCGTCGCCAACCACGGCCCGAATCTTCAGCAAACAACCAGCCGGAGGATTTGGCTAGCTTTTTAGCATCTGCTTCTTTGAAGAATTTACCGACAGGTTTTGTCGGGTTTTGAAAAGCAGGGTCGTTTGGATCAACCTCGACTTCTGTGATCACGCAGGAGACGACCGCGTTCATGCCGTGGTCGTGCAACACATTGGCAAAACTCTGCTGCAACATATAGCCCATGCCACCCTGTGAATGGGCGACACATACGTCCATGGGCATAGGCGGCAACTCGTCTGCCGTTTTTGCCATGCGGTACAAAATATTACCTACAACTGGGCCATTGCCATGTGTTAAAACAAGCTGCCAACCCGCTTTGATGATCTCCACAAAATGAACGCATACTTCGCGCATTAATTCCAACTGCTCTTCGGCCGTCCCAGTGATGGTGGGCGGGTAAGCTGCATTGCCACCAAGTGCCACGACCACGCGTTTAAGCTTGCTTTTTTGTACGCGCTTGACCATGCGCTTTGGCTTTGCAATCGCCGCCGATGCTGTTGTGTATGTCATACCCTTATTTCACCCACTGCGCAGCTAACCAGGCCGCATTGGCGCTATTACTTGTTAGTACCATACCAGCAGATCGCAAAATTGTTTCTTGTTTTGCTAACTCTTGTGGATCAAGCTCCGTACCACACACAAAACCGACGATGGCTAGCTTCCTATTGCCCTCAGTCGCGATTTTCTTAGCTTGTACTATCGCTTTTGCCAGTTCCGTTGCTGGGTCTGCGTGTGCGCCCCAGCCGATCACCACATCCATCAAGATGACGCGAACGCTAGGGTCGGCAGCTTCTTTGAGCAAGCGGTCGATACGGGTCGTTTGGTCAATCATGGGGTGTGGTCTGCCCACGGTAAAGTCGTCATCGCCTAAATCCAATGCCGTGTGTTCTTTGCTCTCTTTCAACGGGTTACTCAACGTCATGTCTTGGTTTGTCGGGACGTTAGACCAAGCGCGCAAACCTGACTGCGCCCAAATGATTTGTGCCTCAGCAGCATATGTACCGCCCGAAAACAAAGCGCGTAAATACTTTTGCGTTTTGTTAAACAAGGGTTTTCGTGGTATCGCGTAAATCTGCGATGCTGTCTTTTTAACGCCAGACATTTTCACTGCCACAGCCGCGCAATCCACCAAAGTG
This sequence comes from Polaromonas sp., assembly GCA_031422495.1. Taxonomy (GTDB): domain Bacteria; phylum Pseudomonadota; class Gammaproteobacteria; order Burkholderiales; family Burkholderiaceae_C; genus Aalborgiella. Next base: position 8,552 of record JANPLX010000142.1, read on the forward strand.
CTGACGATATGGATACGCTTGGCTGGCGATTTGATGCTGCTGCCCAAAAACACGACAACTGCTGGTTTACCAGCAGCCACCAAAGCGGCCAAGACTTTATCGGTCACTTCAGCTGCTGGCGGTTTTGAAACTATAGCGATGACTTTGGTTGACGCATCGACTGCCAGCAAAGCGATACCTTGCAGCATGGTGATACCACCCACGTCAGCATAAACATCGCGCCCGCCAGTGCCAATCGCATGGCTGATGCCGCCGCCCATCCGGTGAATCTGCGTCGTTACTTCTTGCAAACCCGTACCTGAAGCTGCGACGATGCCGATCGCGCCACGGCGCACAGTGTTGGCAAAGCCCAAAGGTACACCGCCGATGATCGCCGTACCGCAATCTGGCCCCATGACCAACACACCGCGCTTTTGCGCTTCTTGCTTGATGGTTATTTCTTGCGCCAATGACACGTTGTCGCTAAACATGAACACATTTAAACCACTTTTGACTGCTTTCAACGCTTCTGCAGCAGCGTAGATGCCAGGAACTGAGATTTGCGCAATATTCGCCGTTTGCATTGTCGCCAAGCCCATGCCGACGGTTCGAGCAGCAACGGCCTGGTTGGCATTATCGGAATCATGGGATGTCGTGGACCTTCCTGCTAAATCACTCAATGATTCAGCTACTGCCGCATCACAAGCGGCTTGCGTTTTCGCTTGAACCACCACCATGATGTCACTCGGGCCTGCGGTATTGATGCTCTCAACCAACAAACCAGCTTCTTGCAAAATCTCCTTGTTCGCGGGGTTGCCCATCTGCAGCGTGGCATTGACGACATCCGGCATTGCCAATAAACGTTGCGCAACCCGCATCAGGGCGACGGAGTCTTTGTAGAGGTTGTGATGGACGAAAGCCGATGTGAATAAAGATGTATGACTAGCCATAGATTCTCAAAAGTGTATACAATTTAGCGAAAGTATAGCCATGATACTTTGAAGTTAGGCATTTTCCTACTCATTTTTCAAATTGCAATACAGCCAAATTTACAGCCATGATGCTTCCAAAATTGACCCCACTTGCCAATGCCAACTCGGCTTTTAATGAGCTGAACCCCGTACCACGATTGTTGATGGGTCCGGGACCAATCAATGCCGACCCGCGCGTGCTCAAAGCCCTGTCAACACAGCTTTTAGGCCAGTTTGACCCCCAATTTCGTTTGATGATGCGTGAAACCATGGCCCTTTATCGTGCTTTTTTTGAAACGCAAAACGATTGGACTTTTGTTTTGGATGGCACAGCACGCTCAGCCATTGAAATGGTCATGATGTCTGCCATCGAGAATGGTGACAAAGTCTTGGTTTGTAGTTTTGGTCGGTTTGGACAATTGTTAGACGAAATTGCACAACGCTGCGGCGCCAATGTCAAGGTCATTCACACCGATTGGGGAACCGTCTTTGATTTGGAGCAAATTGAAACCGAGATTAAAGAGTTTTCGCCTAAATTAGTCGCTATTTGCCAAGGTGATACCTCAACAACGATGCTTCAGCCGCTGGAAGGATTAGGCGAACTTTGCCACCGCTATGGCGCGATGCTGCAGGTTGATGCCACTGCCTCTTGCGGCGGTACACCTTTGCCTGCAGACGCTTGGGCAGTTGATGCCGTGACAGCTGGCTTGCAAAAATGTTTGGCAGGGCCTTCGGGCATTGCACCTATTACCTTGTCAAACCGCATGGCGGAGTCGATTTACAGCCGACGTCACATTGAAGCGGGCTTGCGGCCAGCAAATTATGTGCCCGGAACAGGCACCCGCATCGCATCCAACTACATGGACGTGGCGATGATCATGGACTACTGGAGCGATGCAGGTTTGAACCACCACACTGAAGCGACCAGCATGCTGTATTGCGCCCGTGAATGTGCGCGCATCTTTGTGCAAGAGGGCTTGCAAAACGTCTATTCAAGACATGCTGCGGGCTCGCGAGCAGTCGTTGCCGGTGTGCAATGTATGAATTTAAAAGTTTATGGCGACCTTGCCAACAAAATGCCCAACGTCACAGGCGTTTATATTCCCGACGGCATCAATGGCGACAAAGTACGCTCGGCTTTGTTGAATGATTTCAACATTGAGATCGGCACCAGCTTCGGCCCTTTGCATGGCAAGGTGTGGCGCATAGGTGCGATGGGGTACAACGCTCGCCAAGACACTATATTGCAAACTTTAGGTGCGCTTGAGGTGGTTTTAGCCGCAGAAGGCCACAAATTCACACGCGGCGCGGGTGTCGATGCGGCTTATCAGAGTTACAAAACCAATTAATTAAGCTAAAAACGGCAAGAGAATTTGAGCACTTGAGTCTTTTAGCTGGATATTGATAAACATCAAACATAAGTTGCTTGGAAACTCGATAATACTGGCTGAAAACGCAGTACAAGCTATCTTGCACATGTACTGTTTCATTAGGAAAACTCCATGTCAAATCGTCGCGAATTTATTATCCAATGTTCTTTTGCCACTGGCGCCGTAGCTACATCATTAGCGACTAGCGCTGTCTTTGCCCAAGGTGCCATGCTCGATGAAAAAGATCCACAAGCTGTTGCCTTAGCCTATAAAGCAGATGGAACTAAGACTGATAAAGTCAAATTTCCAAAATATGACACTGCGCAAAATTGCACCAATTGTGCTTTGTACCAAGGTAAAGCGGCTGACAAAGCAGCCGGCTGCCCGCTTTTTGCTGGCAAGCAAGTAGCTGGCAAAGGCTGGTGTAGCGCTTGGGCTAAAAAGGCATAAAAAGCCTTATCGTTAAATAAAAGCGCTAAATTCAAGCTCTTTAGCCATGCAAAGCTTAACCATTTACTACGATGGTGAATGTCCACTTTGCTTGGCTGAAATTCACTTTCTAAAAAACAGAAATACCCTCGGCTTGCTTGAATTTGTTGATGTGGCTGATCCACAATATGATGAATCAGCACATCAGCTCACTTGCAAACTAGCGCTAGCTACCATGCAAGGGCGCTTGGGTGATGGCACCCAGCTTGAAGGCATTCCCGTATTTGCAGAAGCCTACAAACGGGCAAATTTGCCTAAACTGGCATGGCTGTTTTCACGCAGTTGGTTGAAACCCGTTTTAAACGCAAGCTACTTTGTGTTTGCCAAGTACAGACACACAATTTCAAAAACAATAGGGCCGATGATGCTGCGTTTGTCCAAGCGGTACGCACCAGATACTTTGTAATGAGCTACAGCGTCGTTTGGTTCAAGCGTGATTTGCGCGTTGCAGACCATGCAGCTTTGCAAGCAGCCGCCCAGCGCGGCCCCGTTTTATGCCTATATGTGATCGAGCCCAGTGTTTGGGACCAGCCCGATGCCGCACACCAGCACTATTTATTTTTACTTGAAAGTCTGCGTGATTTAGATGCGGATTTACGCCGTTATGGAGGGCAATTGCACGTTGTAGTCGGCGAATTTGATGATGTTTTAGCTAGATTATTCATAGCAAATTCTTTTGTAGCAGTTTACGCGCACGAAGAAACGGGTAACAACATCACTTATAAGCGCGACTTAGCTGTGGGGCAATGGTGCAATTCGCACAATGTTGAATTTCTTGAATTCAGACAATTTGGCGTGGTGCGCAAACTCAAAAATCGCAGCGATTGGAAAAGCCATTGGGACAAGCATGTACGCTCGCCGATTTTGCCAGTGCCAGATGCGGTGCAACTGCAATTCGTGCCGCTTCCGTGGCCTGCAATCTTGCTTCCAAGCCCAGTAAAACTAGGCTTAGAGCCGGCAACCCCCATGCTGCGCCAGTTGGGGGGCAGGCAGTTAGGCTTAGAAGTTCTGCAAGACTTTTTGAACGACAGAAGCGCGCAATATCGCGGCGGTATTTCATCCCCATTGTCGGCACCGACAGCATGCTCTCGGCTCTCGCCCTATTTGGCGTTTGGATGCATCAGCTTGCGCGAAGTGGTGCAGTCAACTTATCATGTCATCGAAGAACTGCCCAACGGTAATTGGCAAAAAAAGGGCCTGATAGCCTTTGTGAGCCGTTTGTACTGGCATTGCCATTTCATTCAAAAGTTAGAGTCAGAGTCGACGCTTGAATACCAAAACGTGCACCGAGGCTACGACGGCTTACGTGAAAACGATTGGAACCCTGCGCACTTTGAGGCGTTGACGACTGCGCGCACCGGCTGGCCGCTGGTCGATGCCTGCGTGGTGATGCTCCGCGAGACGGGCTGGCTCAACTTTCGTATGCGCGCCATGTTGGTATCTGTTGCCGCTTACCCGCTGTGGCTGCACTGGCAGCCTGTGGGGCAATGGCTGGCGCGGCAGTTTTTGGACTACGAGCCGGGCATCCACTGGAGCCAGATGCAAATGCAATCTGGCACGACGGGTATCAACACCACGCGGGTTTACAACCCCATCAAACAAGCGCAAGACCACGATCCGCACGGTTACTTCGTGCGCCGCTGGTTGCCATATATGCGACGCGTGCCAGATGCTTGGCTGTTCGAGCCGTGGCGTATGCCGCAAGTGATGCAAGTGCATTTGAAATTGACCATCGGCATAGGCGAAGAATTTGACATCCCAGAGCCGGTAGTCGACCTGCAAACCGCCACCCGAGAAGCCAAAGCCAAGCTTCACGGACGACGCGCACAGCCCGAAGTGAAAGCAGGCAAAGCCGCGATTGTTGAAAAGCATGCTTCCAGATCGAATACGAGGGCTAAAAAACCAACATCGACAAAAACGGCTACGACAATGACGCGCAGAAAAGCAACGAATAAAACCGAAAACCAACAAATTGCCTTGGATTTCTAGATTCCCCTGTTTTTATGAAAATGATCAAAAAAGCCAACTTACCCAGCAAAGTCTGCATCCACTGCCAGCGCCCATTCACATGGCGCAAAAAGTGGGAGAAGGTGTGGGACGAGGTGAAATACTGCTCTGATCGCTGCCGGATGAGCTATTCCGGAAGTAAGGGCGACAAGAAAGTATGACTGCTGGCATCTCCATCTATTGGTTTCGTAATGACCTGCGTATCATCGACAACCCTGCATTTGATAGCGTCTATCGAACAGCTGCAACACTGCACGCGGTTTACATTCACGACTCGAAACACAGCGTTGAAACGCATTGGGGATTTGAGCGCATGGCTGAGAATCGCAAGACATTTTTGGCAGCGAGGTTGCAGGATTTAGCATTGCAATTGCAAGCTTTTGGGATTGAGTTGATTGAGTTACGCGGTACACCAAAAGACGTATTGACGGATTTTGCCAAGTCCTACGATACTTGCCAGATTTATTGCGAAGATATCGCCGCACCCGAAGAACAGGCTGACATTGCTAGCTTAAAAGCTGTTGGCTTTGAAGTCGATGTGCTTTGGCAATCCAGCTTGCTTGAGCCAGCAGATTTGCCATTCGAAGTTGAAGCGTTGCCAGCCGTCTTCACTGCTTTTAGAAACAAAGTCGAAAAGCATGCCGTAAAACCGCGTTTACCACTGCAAACCGAATCTGGCTCTAAGGCGACAATTCCTGAATCTGCAGCCGAAAAGCATCTAAAACACTATTTCTCAAGCGATTTTGCGTTGACGTACAAGGCGACGCGCAATCAGCCGATGAACTTTGCACCCGATCAGCACTTCTCAACAAAATTCTCCCCATGGTTGGCCTGTGGCGCTTTGTCTGCGCCCATGATTTATGAGAAATTGAAGCAATTTGAATCCGAACGGGGTGCGAACGACAGCACCTATTGGATTTGGTTTGAGCTTCTTTGGCGCGATTATTTCAGATTTTTACATTTACAGAATGGCAAAAAACTTTATAGAAAACAAGGGCTTGGCAGCTTTGAGCTTGCACAAGTACCGGATAACAAGCAAGGGTTTAAGCGTTGGTGCGAAGGGCAAACGGGCGAGCCGTTGGTCGACGCGGGCATGCGCGAGTTGGCTGCGACCGGATGGCTGTCCAACCGCATGCGCCAAGTCGTCGCTAGTTATTTGATTTATGACTTAGGTGGCGACTGGCGAGCGGGTGCTGCGTGGTTTGAAGCGCAGCTGATTGACTATGACGTTTACAGCAACCAAGGCAACTGGCTCTACATCGCAGGCCGCGGCACCGACCCGCGCGGCGGGCGGCGGTTTAACCCGCAGATGCAAGCGCAGCAGCATGATGCAGATGGTATTTATAGACGGTTTTGGAGTCAAAATTGAGCATAAAAGCATCAAAAACGCTATGATTAATATAGCTGCTAATTTAATAAATACGCCGGCTAGAGGCGAAAAAAGACACTTAAAAACATATCAAAAATGATAGCAAACAAAAAAAACAAAGAAAACACGCTCAGATTGATCCTAGGCGACCAGCTTAACCCGCAGCACAGCTGGTTTAGCACGGTAGATAAGAGCGTTATTTATGTATTCATGGAGCTGCGCCAAGAGACCGATTACGTGTTGCACCATGCGCAAAAAATACTCGCCATCTTTGCCGGCATGCGTGATTTTGCAGCGCAGCTTGAGGCGGCGGGGCACCGTGTGCACTATCTTGAAATTGACGATGCAGCGAATTTGCCTTCAATCACTGACAACTTGAATGTATTGATTGCCAAGTATCAAGTCTCTGCTTTTGAATACCAAGCGCCCGATGAATGGCGGCTGGATGTGCAGTTGGCTGAATTTGCAAAGTCGCTATCTATATCAACGCAAATGGTTGATTCAGAACACTTTTTCACGACCAGAGACGAGACTGCTTTGCTCTTTGGTGATCGTAAAAAGTGGCTGATGGAGACGTTTTACAGGCAAATGCGGGCGAAGCACAGTATTTTGATTGAAGAGGGCACCAAACCACCGAAACCTGTGGGTGGCCAGTGGAATTTTGACGCTGAAAACCGCAAAGCTTGGCCGGGTTTGCCGCTTGCACCAGCTGATATTCGCTTGCTGAAAGGTAAATCAGAGCGCAAGATGCATGATCACTCAGCGCTGTGGGCAAGAATCGTCAAAGCAGGTGTGAAAAGTTTTGGTGAGCCAAATACAGCCAAGTTCGGCTGGCCCTTAAACCGTGCTGAGGCATTGGTGCAACTCGATATTTTTATCGCCCAAGTCCTCCCTAATTTTGGCGATTTTGAAGATGCGATGAGCAGTAAGGAATGGCGTTTGTTTCACTCGTTGCTATCGTTTTCAATGAACGTGAAAATGCTGAATCCACGTGAAGTGGTGGCTAAAGCAGAAGCAGCGGGGCGCTCAGGCGCTGCGCCGCTGGCCGCGGTGGAAGGTTTTATTAGGCAAATATTGGGTTGGCGTGAGTTTATGCGCGGTTTTTATTGGGCAAAGATGCAAGAAAGTTTGCCAGCAACGTATGCCGATAACAACTATTTCAACCACCAAATGCCATTGCCAAAGTGGTTTTGGACGGGCAAAACCCAGATGCGCTGCATGGCTGCCGCCATCGGACAATCGTTAGAGCAAGCCTACGCCCACCATATTCAACGGCTGATGGTGATTGGCAACTTTGCACTCTTGGCAGGGGTGAACCCGAAAGAACTTCACCACTGGTATTTGGGCATTTATATCGACGCCTTTGAGTGGGTCGAGCTGCCCAACACCGTCGGCATGAGTCAGTTTGCTGATGGCGGCTTGTTAGCGACCAAGCCCTACGTTAGCAGCGCCGCCTATATTGACCGCATGAGCGACTACTGCAAAGGCTGCCATTACGATAAAAAACTAAGGGAAGAAACGCCCAACAAAAAAGCCTGCCCCTTCAACGCGTTGTATTGGGACTTTCACGTCAAGCATGCCGACAAATTAGCCAACAACCCGCGCATTGGGATGGTTTACCAGCAATTAAAGAAGATGGATGCTGACAAGATTGAAGCGTTTCAAACGCAGGCGGCTAGTTTGAGAGAGCGCTTGGATAGTCTGTAACCCAAACGCTTAATTCAGATAAATTTAGCCGCGCCTCACTTGTAATTTAGCCCCGATTCCTGCGCTCTGCCTCACCCACACGTGGCTCACCCATACGGTTCACGGTTAAAACGGGTCCTGGTTGGTTCAGCATTTGCACGTGGTGTTGACGGCCTCGGAATTCATAGGTTACATCCCAATAGACAGGCGTTGTGTTTGGCTCGTTCACGCATTTTTTGACATTGCGCGTGACGACCACTTGGCCAGGACGACCATTGACTGCTGCCACGTTTGCACCAACCGCAGCGCCAGCTACTGCACCACCAATCGTTGCTAAATCTTTGCCACGTCCACCGCCAAACTGGTGCCCAATCACGCCACCCAGCACGGTTCCAGCCAACATGGATGGATCGGGAGCAAAGGTTTGCACGACTTGCTCAGCTTCGACCCAGCAGCGCTGCTTAGGTTCACCAAAGACCGCGCGAACGGCGACTACGTCAGCTTCATAGAGTCGATTTTCTCCCCGGCGTGGCCGTGTGTCATAGGCAGGCATAGCCGGTGGTGCGTAGCGCTCGGGTTCGATTTTTGTCGGCATAACGACAACGGTTCGTACCGATGAGGCTCTGTCATTGATGCCCATTGCGTTGAAGGAAGGGTAGTTGCCAGGGCGCAAGACCGTGCATCTACCGGCAAAATTAACGTCTTCACAAATTTCCCAAACTTTGGTACCTAAAACCACCACTGAAGAAGCCGTGTCATTGAAGCCGTAGGCACGTAAATCAGCTAGATTTTCTTGGCTGGTGAAGTTTCTGCCTTGAAAGTTTTCATGCTCAAACACGATGATTTGCGCACTAGCCAGTACAGTTGTTGCAACAGCAGCAGTGATAACGGCACTTTTTAGAATTGCTTTGAAGCTTACTTTCATGTCTATCTCCTATAGGTTTTAACTGATGGTCAAAAATCTTTCTAGATTTTAAAAAAGTATATACCTGAACGATCTAGAAAAATGCACCTAGGAGACATTGGGATCACCCAAAGATGATATTTTTTTCACCCAAACCACTTATTCACATCCAAAGTTCCTTGCTCGCCAATACTGTCTGCATGTGCCTGCAACCATTCCTGCCCACGCTCGTTGCCCTGCACACGCAGCAGTTCTAAAAAAGGTGTGTGGGCGAGCACCTTGGTGTCTGATCGCTCTAAGGTGGGCAACTCGTCGATGTCAATCATATGAAAGCGCATGTCATGTAAGCGCTGCTCAAGCCGACCTTTGTCGAATTGACTTCTTCCAGAGAAATGAGCGGCTTGCGTAAACATTCGCATTTCCCGCATAAAGTTCGCGCTGAAAGCTAAATCGTTGATGCGGTTTTCAATCTCCTCTACCGTATTGAGTGTGCCTTCACGCTGCAGGGGGCTCAACAGGACCAATAACACGTCGGCAGAATCACAGTCGTAAAACAATGGGAAAACCGCTGGGTTGGCCGTGTAGCCGCCGTCCCAGTACGGTTCACCGTCGATTTCAATGGCGTGATGAATCTTGGGCAGGCAAGATGAGGCTAACAACACGTCCACCGTCAACTCGTTTTCGCGAAAGATGCGTAATTTACCAGTGTTGACCTGCGTGGTACCCACGAAGAGTTTGAACGGGCTGTTTTTTTGCAAGCCTTCAAAGTCGATTTGCCGCTTCAACACGTCACGCAAGGGGTTCAAACCCAGCGGGTTGAGTTGGTAGGGCGAGAATTGCCCCGCCCAGTTGGCCATCATTTTGCTGGCAGGTGTGAGGCTGATGGACTCGCTGTGACCCTGCGTCACGACACTGGGCGGGAGCTGTTGGCCAATGTCGTTCCAAAAATCGGCAAGACCTTTGCGCGCGCCTTCTCGTCCGTCTTTTAGCCAGCCGTCTGCTAAAACAACGGCGTTGATGGCGCCAGCGCTGCTGCCGCTGATACCTTCAAACGCTATACGCGGGTCTTGCAGCAGGGCGTCGAGCACGCCCCAAGTAAATGCGCCATGTGCACCGCCGCCTTGCAGAGCAAGGTTCAGCGGGGGGCTATTCGCGGGATGGGGTTCTGAGCTGTCAAGTTCAGCCAACAGCTCTGTGATGGGTGTAGTTTCAGTATTGATCAAATCAACTCCTTCACTTGTCGTTTGTAGAAATGTACAAACAACCACCAGTATAGGGTTTTCCCTGATAAATGGATGAAAAAAGGGTAAAAATGGCTCAAAGCGCGAATCAGCTACAAGGTGAGCGAAACAAATTGCGCGCAGGCTATGATTAGCCATGAGCAAAATGATGCATTTAGAAGATATTCTGTACACCCAAGGCTTCGGCACGCGACGGGTGTGCGCGGGTTTGATTGAAAAAGGGTTGGTAGAGGTCTATTTAGAGGATAAATCTTCATCAGCCGGCGTATTTGCTGCCAAGATAGCTATGGATAATGTAGCAAATTACGTTACAAAAGGATTCCGCTTTCGGGTGCAAGGCGTTGATTGGGAATACCATGAGATGGCTTATGTGCTGTTTAACAAACCTACAGGCAGCGAATGCTCTCAAAAACCGTCCATGCACCCCAGCATTTACACCTTTTTGCCGTCGCCGTTGCGTCTACGTCCGCAAAAAAGCGCGATTCAAGGCGTGCAAGCGGTTGGGCGTTTGGACCAAGACACCACCGGCATGCTGTTGATGAGTGACGATGGCCAGTTCATCCACCGCATGAGTTCGCCGAAAAAGCACGTGTCCAAGGTCTATGAAGTGACCACCAAACACCCGTTGGACGACAAACAACTGCAAAAGCTGCTCGCTGGCGTCGTTTTGGATGATGACCCAAAGCCCGTCAAAGCGGCTGCTGCAGAAATGGTGTCTGAGTTTCACCTCAAACTCACGCTGACAGAGGGCAAATACCATCAAGTCAAGCGCATGTTGGCGGCTGTGAGCAACCGTGTGGAGGGGCTGCATCGCTCGCAAATTGGTGGCTTGAAGCTGCCGGATGACTTGTTGCCAGGTCAGTGGCGGTGGCTAACTGAGGCGGATATGGCGTTGATGCTTAGCTCGCCATCTTCACAAATGACTCAAAGTAAGGCTGAATGATGCGCTATCCAATGAAATCTACGGCTATTTGGCTTGCTTTGTTGTTTTTGCCTTTGTCTGTTTTTTCACAAAAAAGTGTTTATTTAGAAGAGCTTACGACACAAGAGGTCAGCGCGATGGTGAAAAATTCACCTTCATTGGTCATCATTCCCGTGGGCGGTACCGAGCAAAACGGGCCGCACATGGCGCTTGGTAAGCACAACACCCGCGTCAAGGTGCTGGTAGGGCGGATTGCTCAGCAATTAGCTGCTCAAAAAATCAACACCATCGTCGCGCCCGTGGTGAGCTATGTACCCGAAGGCAACATCAGCCCACCGACCGAGCACATGAAGTGGGCAGGCACGATATCGATTTCTGACGACGCCTTCAAAAGCATGCTGCTTTCGGCGGCGCGTAGCTTTCGGCAGCATGGGTTTACCGATATCGTGATTTTGGGTGACAGTGGCAATTACCAATCTTTGCTGTCACAAGTGGCGGTTACCTTCAACAAAGACATCAAAAATGCACCTGCACGCATGCATTTCATTGGCGATTACTACAAAGCAACGCAAGCCAACTATATCGCCGCTTTGCAGGCAAAAGGGCTGAGCGACACTGAAATTGGCACTCACGCTGCGTCTGCAGACACCGCGCTGATGTTGGCGATAGAGCCGGCCATGGTAAAGACGGAAAAGCTTGCCGAAGCAGCCATACAAGGCAGAGCTGGCGGCACACTGGGCGACCCCAGAGCCGCCACAGCCGCACTGGGTCAATTAGCAGCGGACGCTATGGTTAAAATGAGCGTTTTAGCAATACAAAAAGCGATTCAAAAATGACGAGTGGCAAGATGACAAATATGGCGAAGAATACAAATACAAGTACGAAAATCTTGAAGAAGTTGGTGATTGCCGCTGCCAGTGTGCTAGCGGGTAGTGCGATTGTGGGTGCTTGGGCTGTGGCTCAAACCACGACTCAACCGACTGTTTCAGCTAATCAGTTGACGCTTAAAAAAGAATCAAATTTGGCTGCAGCCGTCGCATCTGTTGCCTCTGCAGCTATTAATACAGTAGCAGGTATGCCAGCTGTGATTGATCCTAAAAACCTCTACAGCGAAACTGTATCAAGTAAAATGAGTCTCGCAGTAGAGGGCGCTTTGGAGCGCGTGTATGTACCGAATCGCGGTGAAAACACAGTCTCGGTGATTGACCCGAACACACTAAAAGTTATCGACAAATTCAAAGTCGGCATCAACCCCCAGCACGTCGTACCGTCGTGGGATTTGGGCACGCTGTGGGTGGCGAACAATGCCGAGGGCCGCACCGACGGTAGCTTGACACCCATCAACCCGAAAACGGGCAAATTCGGCAAATCCATACCCGTTGACGACCCGTACAACCTGTATTGGTCGCCTGACGGCAAATACGCCATCGTCGTTGCAGAAGCATACAAACGCCTTGATTTTCGCGATGCGAAGACCATGGCGATGCAATTCACTATTCCTACGCCACTGTGTGCAGGTATCAACCATGCGGATTTTTCGATTGACGGCAAATTTGCGATTTTTACCTGCGAATTCAACGGCTCTATCACCAAAATCGACTTGGTGAACCGCAAGGTGCTTGCAACAGTCAAACTCAATGCGTATTTTGACCGTCCTAACGCCTTGGCGGCTATTGCAAAAGTCAACCCGACTGCAACCAGCGCACTGAGCACAAAAATGCGTTACATTGCAGACCCCGACAGTCCAGGCTCGCAAATTTGTACCACGCCAGGCATGCCGCAAGATGTGCGGATTTCGCCTGATGGTTCTACTTTTTATATTGCCGACATGATGGTCGACGGTGTGCATGTGGTGGATGGTGAGTCGTTCAAGCAAACTGGTTTCATTCCTACGGGTAAGGGTGCACACGGCATTTACCCTAGCCGCGATGGCAAAAGTTTTTATGTCGCCAACCGTGGCAGCAACAAAATTCGGGGCACACCGAATGGTCCTGGCAGCGTTTCGGTGGTGGATTTTGCAACCAAAAAAGTCACTAAAACGTGGACCATTCCTGGCGGTGGCAGCCCTGACATGGGCAACGTCAGCGTAAATGGTAAATACCTATGGCTGGGTGGCCGCTATGACGACACCGTGTACCGTTTTGATACCGATACGGGCGCGGTAGACAAAATCAAGGTTGGCCGCGAGCCGCATGGCTTGACGGTTTGGCCACAACCAGGTCGTTACTCATTAGGTCATACCGGTAATTTGCGCTAAATTTTGCCTTTTAGGGCTTTTTAGCTATATTGGAGTGCTATGAACTTGATGCTTAACTCCTTTTGGCGAGCTGCTGCGTACTGCTTGCACCCACGCGTGATCGCGCTGTCGTTTTTGCCGCTCATCATCATGATCGGTTTAGCGCTGGGTGTGGGCTATTTCTTTTGGGAGCCGGTGCTGGAATGGGTGCGCGTGTCGCTCGATTCATTTGGCTGGATGACGACCATTTGGACATGGTTGCAAAACAATGGCATGGGCAGCTTAAAAACGGTGTTGGTGCCGCTCTTGGTGATTTTTGCCATCACGCCCGTTGTGGTGATTTTGTCGCTCATCTTGGTCGCGGTATTGATGACGCCGGCGATGGTGTCATTGGTCTCTGAGCGGCGTTTCCCCAAGCTTGAGCACAAAAAAGGCGCTTCTTTTGCAGCGATGGTGGGGTGGTCATTCAGTTCAACCTTGGTCGCTGTTTTGGCGTTGCTGGTATCCATTCCGCTGTGGTTTATTCCTCCCTTGATTTTGATTGTGCCACCCTTGATTTGGGGCTGGCTGACCTACCGCGTCATGAGCTTCGACGCCTTGGCTGAGCACGCCAGCAGCGAGGAGCGGAAAACACTTTTGAAGAATCACCGTGGCAATTTGTTGGTCATAGGCATCATCAGCGGCTACCTAGGCGCCGCGCCTAGTTTGGTGTGGGCGTCGGGTGCGTTGTTTGCGGCGGCATTTATTGTTTTGGTACCCGTTGCGATTTGGATTTACACGCTGGTGTTTGGTTTTGCTTCGTTGTGGTTCAGCCACTATTGCCTAGCGGCATTGGCGCAATTGCGGGCAGAAAAAGCCATTGCAGAAGCCGCTGCAGAGGCCACTAAAGTGGCAGATCAATTAGCAGAGCAAGTAGCAGCCAAAGCCGCTGCCCAAACCGCCGCTGATGCTGCCAAGGCAAGCGCGGCAGCTTTCCCTACATATGCACCAACACTGGAATATGTTGAAGAAGTTCCTAAAAAGATTGATCCACCCAAAATGGGTTTTTAAAGTTCACCGTATAAAAAGCGGCACTTATCAACAAGATTGCGATCTAGCCGGCGCATTTATTGCCTAAGCAGCTATCATAAATATAGCAAATATCAAAAGTCTAGTTTTGGATAATTTTACATGGATTTGACGACTTAGCCGGCGTGATTATTCATATATTTGCTATTAATTCGATAGCAAAAAGGTATTCCCTGTTATTTGTCTGCATAACCTTTCAATGATCTCCCTGAAGATTGTCCCTGTAAACTTGACCCATCTATGTTAAACACCAAGTCAAACACCTTAAAAACTCCCACTTTCGGCCTCATCGTTATTGGTGACGAAATCATGTCCGGCAAACGCGTGGATAAGCATTTACCCAAAGTCGTCGAGCTGCTGGCAGAGCGCGGCTTGCAGCTTGAGTATGCGGATTACGTGGGCGATTCGCCTCAGCGTATCACCACCACACTAAAACGCGCTTTTGAATCTGGCGATGTGGTGTTTTCCACCGGCGGCATAGGCGCGACGCCAGATGACCACACGCGGCAATGTGCGGCCAAAGCGCTGGGCGTTGAACTGGCCTTGCACCCCGTCGCTGAAACGCTGATTCGTGAACGGATGAAAGACGTGGCGCGTGAGAACGGCACGGCTTATGAGCCAGCGCACGCGGATAATATTCATCGGCTGAACATGGGCATGTTCCCAGCTGGCGCGCAGATTATTGCGAATCCGTACAACAAGATTCCGGGCTTTAGCTGCGTTGGCAAAACAGGGCAGGGCGCCGTCCACTTCGTACCGGGTTTTCCGGTCATGGCGTGGCCAATGGTGGCTTCTGTGTTGGATACGCAATACGCCGATCATTTCCAAAAATCGGCGTATATTGAAAAATCGGTCATCGTTTTTGGCTCGATGGAAGCCATGCTGACACCTTTGATGCTGGAATTGGAGAAGACCCACACTGGCATCAAGGTTTTTAGCTTGCCAAGTGTGGATCATCCCACGCATGGACGGCATATCGAGCTAGGCGTGAAGGGTTCGCCAGAAGCTGTGGCGCTCGCTTATCCAGCCATGTTGGCCGGTTTGCAGAAGTTTGAATCGAAATTAGGTCCTGAATTGGTGCGTTAAATAAAAATTGCACCAAAATAGAGCATTGCTCCATGAGGTAAAATTTCGTTACTGGTGCAGTTTCTGTTCATTGGGTCGGGGAAGCTTGTAAAATCCTTGGCACAATTCATGCTTAATATTATTGTTTTAGTTTGTTTTATCAACCCGCCAAATGGCGAATTTAGGAGATTTTGATGGCAAAGACCGTCGCTGACGTGATGAAAATGGTAAAAGACAACGAAGTCAAGTTTGTTGACTTCCGCTTTACCGATACCCGTGGCAAAGAGCAGCACGTCACTGTGCCTGTGTCCCACTTTGACGAAGACAAATTCACCTCAGGCCACGCGTTTGACGGTTCTTCCATCGCTGGTTGGAAAGGCATTGAAGCCTCTGACATGCAATTGATGCCTGACGCCAATACCGCCAACATTGACCCGTTCTTTGAAGAAACTACGATGTTCATGAGCTGCGACGTGGTTGAGCCTGCAGACGGCAAAGCTTACGACCGTGACCCGCGTTCTGTGGCCAAGCGCGCTGAAGCTTATTTGAAAGCTTCTGGCTTGGGCGACACCGCGTATTTCGGTCCAGAGCCGGAATTCTTCGTGTTTGACAGCGTTCGCTGGAACACAGATATGTCTGGTTCGTTCTTCAAAATCGACGAATACGAAGCACCTTGGAATTCTGGCGCGAAAATGGAAGGCAACAACCATGGGCACCGTCCAACCGTCAAAGGTGGCTACTTCCCAGTGCCGCCGGTAGACAGCATGCACGACATGCGTTCTGAAATGTCTTTGATTCTCGAATCATTAGGCATCCCAGTTGAAGTGCATCACCATGAAGTTGCAGGCCCTGGCCAAAACGAATTGGGCACCAAGTTCAGCACCTTGACACAGCGCGCTGACTGGACTCAAGTCTTGAAATACGTGGTTCACAACGTAGCAAACGCCTACGGCAAAACCGCGACTTTCATGCCAAAACCCATCGTTGGTGACAACGGCTCTGGCATGCACGTGCACCAGTCCATCTGGAAAGACGGCAAAAACTTGTTCGCTGGCGATGGCTATGCAGGTTTGTCTGACTACGCCTTGTTCTACATCGGCGGTATCATCAAGCACGCACGTGCTCTGAACGCTATCACCAACCCAGGCACCAACAGCTACAAGCGCTTGGTTCCAGGCTACGAAGCGCCGGTCAAATTGGCCTATTCTGCCAAAAACCGCTCTGCATCGATCCGTATTCCGCACGTTGCCAACCCTAAAGGTCGCCGTGTTGAAGCACGTTTCCCAGATCCATTGATGAACCCCTACCTTGGCTTCGCAGCCTTGATGATGGCTGGCTTGGACGGCGTGGAAAACAAAATCCACCCGGGCGAAGCGGCTTCTAAAGACTTGTACCATCTGCCACCAGAAGAAGATAAATTGATTCCAACCGTGTGTCACAGCTTGGACCAAGCCTTAGACTGTCTCGATGCAGACCGCAAGTTCTTGACCAAAGGTGGCGTCTTCACCGACAGCATGCTCGATGCCTATATCGAACTCAAAATGGGCGAAGTCACACGCATGCGTATGGCAACTCACCCGGTTGAGTTTGACATGTACTACTCGTTGTAATATTCATTGTTTCAGTCATTGTAAAAATCCCTGCAATTCAGGTAAAGTCTGCATGAAACTGGGTAAGTTCATGAACTAATTCAGGTTTTTGTAGACTAAAAAGGACGGTAAAGCTGAGGTTTTGCCGTCCTTTTTGCCTTTTTGGGGCGTGTTTGTTCAGTTTGCTGGATAATGGGAATATGAAATTTACTTCTGCCGTTCGATCTTATGTTGTGCTTGAGTGTGTCGTCATGCTTGGCCTCGTCGTGTGGGCGGGTCAATCGGCAGCGCAAGGTACGGTGTTCCGCTGCAAAGGCAATGAATACGTTGCCAGTGTGAAAGATTCTAAAAATGGCGATTGTAAGCTTATGGAAGGTGGCAACGTCACTGTGGTTCAAGGTACTCGCGTGAATTTGCCTGCTGCTGATGCGGTGAAAGTGGCTAATGTTGCACCGAAGTCAACAAGCTCCAGTTCAAGTTCTGGTAGCGGCCAGCGATCAGAAAGCTCATCAGAACAGCGCTCACGCGATTCTGATTCGCGGGCGATTTTAGAATCCGAATTAAAACGATCAGAAGCCAAGCAAGCAGAGCTTTTGAAAGAATACAACAATGGCGAACCAGATCGCAACGCGCTGGATATTAAAAACCCGCAACGCTACGTTGACCGCATTGCGGAGCTTAAGGCCAATATTGCACGCAATGACAGCGACATCGCTGGCATCAAACGTGAACTAGGCCGCAACCCTGGCGCTACAGGTAAATCAAATTAAGTACCAGCCTTTTGACCTGCTGGCCACATCGGTGGCCGTGGTTCAGCGATCTGGCATTGTGCTGTTCGCCAATGCCGCCTTAGAAGACGCTTTAGGTACATCTCGACGCGTCATTCAAGGCGCACACATTTCGCACTGCTTTACAGAACCCGAGCAAATGGATGCAGCACTCGCAGGTGCCATTGCCAACCAATTTGCCACCCTGCGCTACGATGCTTGGCTCAAGCGCTTGACGCAAGAGCCCGTTCCCGTGCATGTGATCGTGACGCCAAGCGATGCCAGCAGCGATATCATGGTGGAATTGTTGCCCATTGAGCAACAAACCAAACAAGACCGCGAGGAACGTTCGCAAGAGCAAGCACAAGCGAATAAGGAGCTGATTCGAAACTTGGCGCACGAGATCAAAAACCCTTTAGGCGGCATTCGCGGGGCCGCGCAGTTGCTGGAGATGGAAATTGCTGACAAAAGCTTGCATGAATACACCCAAGTGGTGATACATGAGGCGGATCGATTGCAATCCTTGGTAGACAGGCTGCTCGCACCACACCGCAGACCGCATGTGGTAGGCGATGTGAACATTCATGAGGTTTGCGAGCGGGTTCGCTCTTTGGTCATGGCGGAATTTCCAACGGGTTTACGCATCAAGCGCCAATACGATATATCGATTCCTGAGTTTAGAGGCGACCGTGAACAGCTGATCCAAGCACTTTTGAACATCGTTCACAATGCCAGCTACGCCCTAGAAAACCAAATTCAAACGGCTGAGGCTGAAATTGTCTTGCAAACCCGCATTGCGCGGCAGGTGACTTTTGGTAAACAGCGCTATAAATTGGCACTGGAATTGCATGTCATAGACAACGGACCTGGCATTCCGGAAGCGATCAAAGAACGCATTTTTTACCCGCTGGTGTCGGGCAGAGAAGGCGGCTCAGGCTTGGGGCTCACATTGGCGCAAACCTTTGTTGGGCAGCACAATGGCTTGATTGAGTGTGACAGTGTGCCAGGGCGGACTGATTTTAAAATATTAATACCGCTGCATTGAATAGAATTAGGTAGCGTATTTCGCCAGTTTTGGAAGGTAAACTAGACACATGAAGCCCATTTGGATCGTAGATGATGACCAATCCATCCGCTTCGTTTTAGAAAAAGCGCTCTTGCGTGAAAACCTGCCTAGTCGCAGCTTTACCAATCCGCGTGATGTATTGACTGCCTTAGACCAGCTTGAAGAAGGCAGCGACCAAGCACCGCAAATTTTGGTCAGTGACATCCGCATGCCAGGTGGCTCAGGCTTAGATTTGCTCGAAAAAGTCAAACAAAAATTCCCCGGTTTGCCCGTCATCATCATGACTGCGTATTCCGATTTGGACAGTGCGGTTTCCGCCTTTCAAGGTGGCGCATTCGAGTATTTGCCCAAGCCGTTTGATGTGCCCAAAGCGGTAGAGTTGATCCGCCGCGCGGTTGACGAAAGCCTGCGTGAAGAAGTGGCCGAGGAGCGCATGGCAGCCGCTCCCGAAATGCTGGGCCAAGCGCCTGCGATGCAAGACGTGTTTCGTGCGATTGGCAAGCTATCGCAAAGCAATGTCACGGTGATGATTACCGGGGAGAGTGGCACAGGTAAAGAACTCGTTGCGCGCGCTTTGCACAAGCATTCGCCAAGGGGCGATGTGAGTAAATCTGCGGTTAAAACTGGCTCAAGTTTGCTGCCAACGCTAACCAGAGAAGGGCCATTCGTCGCCATCAATACAGCTGCCATTCCCAAAGATTTGTTAGAAAGCGAACTCTTCGGCCATGAACGCGGCGCTTTCACGGGCGCGCAAACCATGCGCCGTGGCCGCTTTGAGCAGGCCGATGGCGGCACCTTGTTTTTAGACGAAATTGGCGACATGCCGTTTGATTTACAAACACGGCTGCTGCGGGTGCTCAGTGACGGTCATTTCTACCGTGTCGGTGGCCACACAGCGATCAAAACCAATGTTCGCGTCATCGCCGCGACGCATCAAGACCTTGAGCAGCGGGTGAAAGAGGGCGGTTTTAGGGAAGACTTGTTCCACCGACTGAATGTTATCCGCCTGCGTTTGCCCGCTTTGCACCAACGCCGAGAAGACATTCCGATGCTGTCTAAGCACTTTCTCATACAAAGCGCCAAACAGCTAGGCGTCGAGCCTAAGCGTTTTACTGAGGCGGCTTTGGCGCAGTTGGCGGGTTTTAGTTTTCCGGGCAATGTGCGCCAGCTGGAGAATATTTGCCACTGGCTCACCGTGATGGCGCCTAGCCAAGTGATCGAGCCCAAAGACTTACCGCCAGAAGTGCAGGGTTCGTCCATGAATGCCTATCACGCCGAAGTGGTGACGCAACTTGCATCGCATCCTGAACCTGCAATAGTCGCTCGACCTGAGTCTGCTGAAGGTATCTCCTACAAAGGTATGCCAGAAGTTCAGCCCGAGCGCGTAGTGATGTCGAATGACGGCAATTGGGAACTTGGCATGGCCAAAGTCGCTAAAGAGCTGCTGGCGACCGAGCGTACTGATGTGTGGGACGAGATGACGCGTCGCTTTGAATCGCATTTGATTCAAGCTGCTTTGCTGAGCACCAAAGGCCGCCGTGTCGATGCAGCGCATAAATTAGGCATTGGCCGCAACACCATCACGCGCAAGATTCAAGAATTAGGTTTAGACAAAGAGTAAGTTGATAAAAATGGCTCTAGCCGGTGTATTTATTGCCTAAGCAGCTATATTATTTATAGCGTTACAACTACCGGCGCGTGGTCACTCGGCCGTTCGTTTTTACGCGGAGCTTTGTCGATGGCGCAGGCGGTCACGAATGCTTTCAAAGCGTTGCTGACCAAGATATGGTCAATGCGCATGCCTTTGTTTTTTCTGAAACCAAAATCACGGTAATCCCACCAGCTGTAGCACTTAGCGGGTTGTTCGAACAGGCGGTGCGAATCGGTCAAACCCAGCGCAATCAATGCGCGCAGTTGGTAGCGTTCTTCTTCGGTGCAGTGAATCGTGCCTTCTAAACCGACAGGATCCCACACATCCAAATCGTCAAAAGTGATGTTGTAGTCGCCCATGATGACCAGTTTGGGGTGTGTTGCCATCTCTTCCTTGAGCCAATCGCGCAGGCCGCGCAGCCAGCTCATTTTGTAGTCAAACTTCTCACTGCCGGGTTCTTGCCCGTTGGGGAAATACGCGCCTATGACGCGGATGCTTCCCAGTTTTTCATCCACGATAGTTGCCGTAATCACCCGCGCCGAATCATCGGTGAAACCAGGAATATTTTTCACCACATCCGCTACGGGTAGCGCAGCTTTGGTCAACAACGCCACGCCGTTGTAAGTTTTTTGCCCAAACCATAGCGCGTTGTAGCCAATGTCAGCAAACGCTGTGGCCGGAAACTTGTCATCCGTCATCTTCGTTTCTTGCAGCACCAATACATCCACAGGGTTGGCCGCTAGCCAATCCAGCACCTGCGGCAGCCGCACGGTGAGGGAGTTGACGTTCCAAGTGGCTAGTTGCATCAGGATTCCTTGCGAATATAGGTGACAAAACTAAAAGCCAAGCCCGTTTTAGAGGTCTGCTGTTCTCGCTCAGTCTCTTGCCATTCCGATCCCAGCGTGGGGGCAAACGCATCACCCTCAAAGTCACTATCAATTTCGGTGACGACGACTCGCTTTGCGAGGGGCAAGGCTTGCGCATAAATTTGAGCCCCACCAATCACCCACACTTGTTCGGGACTGGGGTCTAGGATGATGCTCATATGCTCACAAATCGAGAGCGCCTCAAGCAAGTCATTCGCCGGTATGACGCCGTCTTCGCGCCAATCAACTTGGCGCGTGATCACCACATTGGTGCGACCGGGCAGGGGGCGAAATTTTGGCGGTATGGAGTCCCAGGTTTTGCGCCCCATGATGACGGGGCATCCCAGCGTGGTGCGTTTGAAATGCGCCAAGTCTTCTGGCAAATGCCAGGGAAGTGTGCCTTGCTGGCCAATGACGCCGTTGCGCGCGCGCGCGTAGATGAGGTTTAGTTGCATGAAATGGAGCTCAAAAAATTAAACCGCCACTGGCGCTTTAATAGCAGGATGTGACTCGTAACCAACGATCTCAAAGTCTTCATATTGGTAGTCAAAAATTGATTCTGGACGGCGTTTGATGGCCAGTTTGGGGTAAGCCATGGGTATCCTACTCAATTGCAGTTTGACCTGCTCGGCGTGGTTGCTATAAATATGGCAGTCGCCACCGGTCCAAATAAAGTCGCCCACATCCAAGTCGCACTGCTGCGCCACCATGTGGGTGAGCAGCGCGTAACTGGCGATGTTGAAGGGCACGCCCAAGAAAATATCGGCGCTACGTTGGTACAGTTGGCAGCTCAGCTTGCCTTTGCCCCCTGCAACGGTGGGTGGCGCAACATAAAACTGGAAAAAGGCATGACAGGGCATCAACGCCATTTTGCTTAAATCAGCCACGTTCCAAGCGCTCACGATGATGCGACGGGAATCTGGGTTAGATTTCAAAGTTTTGATGACTTCTGAGATCTGGTCAATGTGACTGCCGTCCGCCGTCGGCCAAGAGCGCCATTGCACGCCGTAAACCGGACCAAGGTCTCCATCGGGCTTGGCCCATTCGTCCCAAATCGTTACCCCGCGCTCGGTCAACCAATTGTTGTTGCTTGAACCCGTTAAAAACCATAGCAATTCGGTGATGATGGCCTTGACGAAGACCTTTTTCGTCGTCACCAGTGGAAAACCTTGGCTCAAGTCATAACGCATCTGGTAGCCAAACACGCTTTTGGTCCCCGTACCTGTGCGATCAGCCTTGAACACGCCGTGGGTGTCTACGTGGCGTAAAAATGTTTCATATTGGTTGTATTGCTTGTCACAGAGCGTGTTGTTAGCTAAGGCGTCAGTAGAAGTCATGATTTAATTTTATACCGTGTTGGTATCGGGCTCTTCAACAAGTTGATGACTTGGCGATAACTTTCCATTCATTTTCAAGGTTTAAAATTTTTGTTTATACACATAAAACTATAAGTTCTATTAAAATGAGAACTAATTAATTAAATAAGGAGCTGATATGAAGCTATTTCACAAGTTTTTTATGAGCTTTTGTACTACTTTTGTTGTCTTGGGAGGTGTATTGTTTAGCAATGCCTTAAAAGCGCAGACTTTCCCTACAAAACCTGTCACCTTGATGGTGCCTTACCCAGCTGGTGGCTTGTCTGACGTGATTGCACGCCGCGTTAATTCGCCTTTGAGTAAAGCCTTAGGTCAGCCTGTCTTGGTGGACAACTTAGGCGGTGCCAGCGGCAGTATTGCGGCGCAAAAGGTGCTGACTTTGCCATCGGACGGCTACATGCTGTTTCAAGGCTCACCCAATGAGTTGATTTTTGCACCTTTGGCAATTTCATCGGCGAAATACAAACCAGAAGATTTCCGCCAAATCCACCGCGTCGGCATGGCACCCATGGCGATCATGGCCAGGGCAGATTTACCCGCTAACAATGCGGATGAGCTGGTCGCTTACGCCATCAAAGCTGCTAAGGACGGCAAATCTATGACTTACGCCAGCGTGGGCATTGGCTCGTTTTACCACTTGCTGGGTGAGCAAATGAGCAAAGTCATCGGTGCGCCCATGCTGCATGTGCCCTACAAAGGCGCTGCAGATGTTGTCAAAGACTTGATGGGCAGTCAAGTTGACATATTTATCTCTCCCTATGGCGCACCACAAGTGGAGCTAGCCAAGAGCGGCAAGATCAAGTTTATTGCCGCAGTGTCCCCAGAACGTGGGCCATTGCTGCCTAACGTACCTAGCACCACCGAAAGCAAGTTACTGAAAACATTCACCGCTGAAATTGGCACAGGTTATTTTGTGAAACGTGACACACCAGAGCCAATCGTGCAAGCTCTGCACAAAGCTATTCAAACCGTCATGGCCGATGCAGAATTCAAAGCCAGCATTGTGGCGCTGGGTCAAGAAATGTCACCCATGCAGTCTTTGGATGCTGCCAACAAAGCCTTCGCAGACGAAACCGCGCAATACCGTGCCATCGCTAAATCCATTAATCTGCAGCCGCAATAAGTGGTCAACGGTAGCGCAGTTCAAACATTCTGTGATTTAACACAACGGTAATGTAGCTAATACAAGCTGTTTTTAGCGGTTTTTACGGGTTGGGGCGCTTGCAAAAGGCAAGCTTTGGTGAATACTAGAAGTTATAACTTCAAGATACCACCATGCACCTGCCCAATCCCTACCGCACAGAAGCCATCATCGTCGCCCAGCGGCTCAACACGCTGTCAAACACCCTAGACTGGGCCAGCGCCGCCAAAGCCGCCGCCCCGTGGGTGCAAGCTGTGCGCGACAACCCACCGCCGTTTTGGGCGATGGAAAGTTTGCTCAAGGAATACCCCATCTCCAGCGCCGAGGGTTTGGCATTGATGCGTTTGGCCGAAGCGCTGTTACGTGTTCCCGACGCTGAAACCGCGATTGCTTTGACTGCCGACCAGCTGGGTCGGGCTGATTTTGACGGCGCGGCAGATTCTGCGCTTACCCGTCTGTCCAGCGCCGCGATAGCAATGTCAAAGAAATTTTTGCCCGATTCAATGAACGCCAATACCGGCAAAACCGAATCTCCTAGCTTGATGACGAAATTGGGTGCCAAAACCGTGGTCGCTGCGACACTGCGGGCTGTTCAACTTCTGGGTCACCAATTCGTCCTCGGTCAAACGATAGGCGAGGCGATGAAGGTTGCCGATTCAACCCGCAAGAAAATAGCCAACCTGCGCTTCAGCTACGACATGCTGGGCGAGGGCGCACGCACCGACAAAGATGCACTAAAATACTTAAAAAGTTATAAAAACGCTATTGTTTCAATAGCTACTCAGGCAATAAATACGCCGGCTACATCGATAAATAACAATCAAAATGACTCTAAAACGCCTACTGCAGCGCAGAATGACGGCATATCGATCAAATTAAGTGCATTGCATCCAAGGTACGAAGATGCGCAACGCAACCGCGTGATGGCTGAGTTGGTGCCGCGCGTTTGGGGTTTGTGCGAATTGGCTGCGAAAGCGAATATCAACCTGACGATTGACGCCGAAGAGGTTGATCGCTTGGAACTATCGCTAGACGTATTCGAAGCTTTGGCCGCCCAAGTCGCTGCGAACTACCCGCAGTGGCAAGGCTTCGGCCTAGCCATGCAAGCCTACCAAACCCGTGCTTTGGAGTTGATTGAGCACGTTGCCAAATTAGCTCGCAAATACAAAATCAAGCTCATGTGCCGCTTGGTCAAAGGCGCTTACTGGGACAGCGAAATCAAACGCGCCCAAGAGATGGGCATGCCGCATTACCCCGTTTTCACCCACAAACACCACACCGATGTGTCGTATTTGGCCTGTGCCAAAGCGCTGCTGGACGCGCCCGATGCGATCTACCCGCAGTTTGCCACCCACAACGCCGCGACGATTGCCGCGATCCTTCAAATGGCAGCGAAAACCGGCGCTCCATTCGAGTTACAGCGCCTGCACGGCATGGGCGAGGGCGTTTACCGTGAGGTGCTGAAAAACCCTTTAATTGCTTGTCGTGTCTACGCCCCCGTCGGCGCACACCGCGATTTGTTGGCTTATTTGGTGCGCAGGCTGTTAGAGAACGGCGCAAATTCGTCGTTTGTGCACCAGTTGACTGACGAATCGGTGGGAATGAACGAGTTATTAATCTCCCCACTTCGCTTAGAGCCGCAAAGCGCGTTTGCTTTGCCGCCCAAGCTGTTTGGCGAACACGCCACCGCTAGGAAAAACAGCAGCGGCGTTGATTTAACGGTGGAAACCATGCGTGCGCCGTTGTTCGCTGCGTATCAAACAGCAGTCGTTCCTACAGTGCCTGAATATGCCGTGGCAGCCATCCCTGAAGCGCTAAAAACTAGTCTTAACAGCTACAAATTGTGGAGCAAAACGGCTGTATCCGAGCGCGCTGCCATTCTCAGAACCGCTGCTGACAACTTAGATGCTCAGTTACCCACCTTCTGCGCGCTCTTGGTCAAAGAAGCCTTCAAAACCTGGGGCGATGCGGTGTCTGAAGTGCGCGAAGCTGTGGACTTTTTGCGCTATTACGCCGATGAAGCCGAGCGTGTTATGTCGCCAATATCACTACCTGGCCAGAACCGAGAGGTGACACTAGGCGTCACTGGAGAGACCAACGAACTGCGCCTGATCGCACGCGGCCCATGGGTTTGCATCAGCCCGTGGAACTTCCCACTGGCGATTTTTGCAGGGCAAGTCGCCGCCGCGCTAGCCACTGGCAACACGGTGTTGGCCAAACCGGCTGAGCAAACGCCCGGCGTCGCACAAGCCATGGTAGCGCTGCTGCACAAAGCTGGCGTGCCTATTGGGGCGTTGCAGTTGCTGCACGGTGCGGGTGAAACCGTGGGCGCAACACTGGTATCTGCTCCTGGTGTGGCGGGCGTGGTGTTTACGGGTTCGACGCAGGTGGCCAAAATTATCAACCGCGCTTTGGCAGCCAAAGACGGCCCCATCGTTCCGCTCATTGCCGAAACAGGCGGTATCAACGCCATGTTGGTCGACAGCACAGCGCTGCCTGAGCAGGTGGCCGATGCGGTGGTGCAAAGCGCCTTCCGCAGTGCAGGCCAGCGCTGCTCGGCACTGCGGCTGCTGTGTGTGCATGAGTCGATTGCCGATGGCGTGATCGAGATGATTCAAGGTGCTGCCGCCGAGCTGCGTGTAGGCGACACCGCTGACTTGGCAACCGACTTAGGCTGTGTCATTGACTCAGAAGCTAGTCAAAACATCGAAAAACATGTAAAAAGGCTAAATTCAGAATCAAAATCTCTTCTAGCCGGCTTATTTAATGATTCATTAGCTATAAATAATATAGCAAATAATATTCAATCAAACCTGATTCCGCCGCAAGCTTTCGAGCTAAAAGCCATCAGCGACATTGGTGACGAAATCTTCGGCCCCGTGCTGCACATTGTGCGTTGGGGTGGCGACCCTGCCGAGGTGATCGCGCAAATCAACGCCTTGGGCTATGGCTTGACGCTTGGTATCCAAACCCGCATCGACTCCCGCGCGCAGGCCTTGGCCAGAGCGGCGCATGTGGGCAATGTGTATGTGAACCGCAACCAAATTGGCGCAGTCGTCGGCGTACAGCCCTTTGGTGGTGAAGGTTTGAGCGGCACCGGGCCCAAAGCCGGCGGTCCGCACTACTTGTATCGCTTTTGTGCGGAGCAAACGCTCACGGTGAACACCACGGCGGCGGGTGGGAATGCGGCGCTTTTGAGTGCTTGAAGTGTGATTTAAGCGTTATTTGAATGAAATTTAGGCTTCTGCAGCCTGCTTAGCCACCAAATCCGCATCAATTTTGCCAGCCCGCGCCACCGCGGGTCGAGCTTTGACGCGGTCGATATAGGCTCGGACCACGGGCGTTTCGGGCGCAAGGCCAAACATCGTCATCCAGTTCAGCGCTGAGCCCCACAGTACATCAACAGCTGTGAACTTGTCGCCCAGCATGTAGTCGCCTTTGCTGAGTTGTTCCGTTACAGCATTCCAAACGTCGTCCAAACTACCATAAGGCGTCATCGAAGCTGCGCCTAGCTCGCGTTTCATCGCTTTGTCCACAAACGCTGGCTCAAAACAAGACCCGTAAAACGCCATCCACCGCAAATACGGCCCACGTAGCGCATCGCCAATCGCAGGCGTGATGTCAGCCTCAGGGTACATATCCGCCAAATACGTATAAACCGCCACCTGCTCAGTCACCAGAGCCCCGTTATGCATGACAGCAGGCACCTTGCCCATAGGGTTAATCGCCAAATAAGCAGCCCCACGCTGCTCGTTCTTTTTCATGTTCATCACATGCAAATCGTAATCCGCGCCTAGCTCTTCAAGCAGCGTCAACACACCGCTAGAGCGGGTTTGTGGGCAGTGGAAGAGGGTGATATGGCGGGAAGTGTTGGCTTTAGAGGTATTCATTGTATTTTCTTCAAAAGTGGAAAATTTTGCTCTATACAGTTTATTTGTGACTGCACTACTGTGAAAACATAAAGCAAAAAATTATTTGACAGGATTAGTTTTCATCGCTTTGGCTTTTGCAAAAGTACGCTCGCTGACTTTATCGGCCCAAATTTGGCCAATTTTCTGAGTCTCTTCAATGGCAGTTAGACCTGTCGCCATCATTTGCTTGCCAGCAGGAGATTGATAAAAAGCTATTATGGCTTGAATGACTTCTTCGGTGTAAAGTCTTTGGTAAATTGGAACAATCAAATTTACTAATTCTTCGGAATTTATTTCTTTCTTTACTTCTGTCCAAAATTCCTCGGAAGCGTCAGGTATCGCTCTTCTAAGGGACAAAATGAAGTTGTTAAAAGTCTTTTCGCTACCATTCGCAACACCAGTTATTAATAGGAAAGTGCGAACTGATTTTTCGGTGGCTTGTTGAGCAAAAACAATTTGAGCGCTTGCTAGCATTAGTACAGCGAATAAGATGACTTTAAGTTTCATTTGAAATTAATTAGGTTAGTTGTTTTTTGTTGATTGAGCTTGGTATTTATATATGATGAATATAGATTTAGCATCTGCATTTATTGCTTACAGCGCTACTAAAAACATAGTTTAGCTTGATTTATTTCAGCGATAAACCTCTTTGCGATTCCCAATTCTGATCACTAAAATTTGCACTTCTTCGTCTTCAATTTTTGCTATCACTCGGTAGTCGCCAACGCGATATTTCCAGAAATTGCCTAGCTTTGAGCCTTTGAGCGCTTCGCCAATACTGCGTGGATCGTCTTGCAGGATGATACGGCTATGCAAAAATGCAAGGATTCTTTTTGCAACTTGGCGTTCAAGTTTGTCTAGCTCTTTTGCCGCAGCTGGGTCGAACTCAAGCTTCCATGCCATACTGCTTCATCACTTCTGCTAGAGGTATGGTTTTGGTTTTTCCTGATCGAATATCAGCCAAGCGACTTTCGGCTAGGTACACATCTTCAATGTCTTCGATGTATTCCTTGATAGCCTCAATCATGTAGAAAGTCTTGCTACGGCCTGTTAATTCGGCGAGATTTTGCAGCCGAGCGGACACATCATTAGGCAGTCGGATTGAAACAGCGCTCATATTTTTTCTCCATATGAAATATTTGAGATACAAGTATCGCAAATTTCGACGAACATGTCAAACCCGCACCACCCGCCCTGGATTCATGATGTTCTGCGGATCCAATGCCCGTTTGATGGTGCGCATTAACTCTAGGGCTACAGGCGATTTGTAATGCGGGAGTTTTTCAACTTTCAGGCTGCCAATGCCGTGCTCGGCGGAGATAGAGCCTTGGAATTGCATCACCATGTCGAAAACCAACTCGTTCACGCCGGGTTCTTGGGTTTCTAAGAATGCGGCTTGGTCTGCGCCTTCGGGGGCTTGCACGTTGTAGTGCAGGTTTCCGTCGCCAAGGTGCCCGTAGTTGACCAAGCGCGCGCCGGGGAAGGATTGTTCGAGTTTGGCGTCGGTCACGCGGACGAACTCGGGGATGCTGGAGACGGGGATCGAGATATCGTGCTTGATGTTCAGCCCCTCTTGCGCCTGCGCCAGCGGGATGCTTTCACGGATGTGCCACAGCTGCTTGGCCTGTGTCATGTTTTCAGCAACCACAGCGTCCAGCACGCAGCCATTTTCCATCGCTTCTTCCAACAATCGCTCAAATTGCGCTTTGGCATGGGCTTCCGATTCTTGGTCAGAATTCTCCAAAACCACGCAATATGGCGGCACAACACCGGATATGGCCATGCCCAAAAACGGCACGCGCTGCTGCGGAAAATGCTTGCCCACTAAGCTCAAGGCGAATTGTCCCATCACCTCAAAACCTGTCAAACCCGCGCTCAAATGCTTTTGCGCCAATTGCAGCAATGAAACCGCCGCATCCAACGACGGCAGCGCTGCAAACGCTATCAACTTTGCAGCGGGCAGAGGGTACATTTTCATGGTCGCGCCGGTGATGATGCCCAGCGTACCTTCCGCACCAATGAACAAATCGCGCAGGTCGTAACCCGTGTTGTCTTTGCGCAGGCCAGACAATCCGCTCCAAATCTCGCCCTGCGCAGTGACAACTTCCAGCCCCAAGCACAGCTCCCGCGTGTTGCCAAATCGAACGACTTGTGTGCCACCCGCGTTCGTGCCCAGGTTGCCGCCAATGGTGCAACTGCCTTGCGAACCTAGGCTCAGCGGGAACAAATACCCCGCATCAAAACACGCTTGCTGCACATTTTGCAGCACGCAGCCCGCATCCAGCGTGATGGTGCCGTTGCCGCCGTCCAGCTTGCGCACGCTGTTCATGCGCTGCAGGCTGAGCACGATTTGCGTGCCTGATTCATCCGGCGTAGACCCCACCACCATACCCGTGTTGCCTCCTTGCGGCACGATGCTGACGCCCGAACCATTTTGATTGCTGGCCGCGCAGGCTTTGACGACAGCAGCGACTTGCTCCGTCGAATTAGGCCGCACGACAGCCAAAGCCACCCCCCGCTCGCGCCCCCGCCAGTCACGCACGTATTGCACGAGGTCGTTATCGGCAGATTCGATCAGCACGTGGGTGGGGCCTACGATAGTTTGCAGGGTTTGGAGTAGGGTAGAAAATTGTGATGATGGAGTCATATTTTTTAAAAATTACTATAATTTTAATAGCAGATTAGGCAATAAATACGTCGGTTACAGCCATATTTTAAGGGTTGACTAAGTAGTTTTGACGATATTCAGCCGAATCCAAGCCGCAAACTCGGTTTCTGTGATATCGCCAGCAGAAACGGCGAGCATGGTGAGCACTTTGCCTGCATCATCCGCAACCAGCTTGTAACCATTCAGCCGCAAAAACATGGCTGCAGAAACGAAACCTGTTCGCTTGTTACCATCTATAAACGCATGGTTGCGAGAAATGCCAAAACCGTAAGCTGCAGCCAAATCTGCCGCGTCAGGTTGCCCATAAGCAGCCAGATTATGTGGGCGGGACAAGGCTGAGGATAGCAAATTGTGGTCACGAACCCCCGCGCCGCCACCATGCTCCGCCAATTGAGCTTCGTGCACGGCAATGATGACGGCAGAATTTAACCACACCCAGCTCATTTAGCCAGCTCGCGCAAAACGGCACGGTTTTCCTTCATCACCTCCCGCGCCACCGCCATTTGCGCCTCAAACTCAGGGTCGCTCTTGGTAATGCGAAACCCGTCTGGCGACTCAGTCAGGTAAATCTCATCGCCTTTTTCAAGGTTCAGCTTGGCCAGCAAGTCTTTGGGGAAAATAGCACCGATTGAATTGCCAACTTGGGTGAGTTTGAGGGTGTGCATCCTGTGCTCCTTG
>JANPLX010000143.1:0-16595 GCA_031422495.1 Polaromonas sp.
TGCAGCGCGGGTGAAAGAAATCACCGCTGAAGCGAACGCCGCCAAAGGTCTCAAGCCAGGCGTCAAGGTCGTTTATGACTCGGTTGGCAAAGACACGTGGGACAAATCGCTGGATTGCTTGTTGCCCTTCGGTTTGATGGCCAGCTTTGGCAACGCCTCGGGTGTTGTGCCGCCATTCGCGCCAGGCTCATTGGGTGCCAAAGGCTCGATTTATGTGACGCGCCAGACCCTGTTCACCCATATCGCCAGTCGTGAAGCCACGCAAGCGATGGCGGATGAGCTGTTTGCCGTCGTGATGAGCGGCGCTGTAAAAATACGCATCGACCAACGTTACCCGTTGGCCGATGTGCAGCAAGCGCACCGTGATTTAGAAGCCCGCAAAACCACGGGTTGCACGATTTTGACGCTCTAGTATCCGAGCAATCTTGCCCGCTAAGTTTGCATCAATCCATAAGGCGTTTATTAAGCAAAGGGGCATCACTTTTTACTGAATGGTTTAAAAATTGTGAACGCATGTTAATACTTCTGTTTTTACGAAGTAACCATCCACTTTAATCTGGTTTTTGCAATTCAAATATCTGACTAGACTGACAGGCTTTGCGCTAGAAAGATAACATGCAAAGTATTGGTACGTGGTGGATGTGGTTGGGTTTTGCCGCTTTTGTGATTGTGGCTATTGCGGTTGACCTTTTGGTCATGGAAAAGCAAGGAGCACACAAAGTAACGATCAAAGAAGCTGCTGTATGGAGTGCCCTGTGGTTCGGACTGTCGTTTATCTTTGCAGGACTACTATGGTGGTATCTGGACGGAGACCAAGGGCGAGAACAGGCAAATACAGTCACTATGCAGTTCCTCACCGGCTATTTGGTAGAGAAAAGCTTATCTGTAGACAATGTTTTTGTTTTTTTGATGATATTTAGCTATTTTGCAGTGCCGCTTGAACATCAAAAGCGTGCACTGATCATTGGTATTATCGGCGCCATTGTTTTACGCGCCATATTGATTTTGGCGGGCGCTTGGCTATTGGCAACTTTTCACTGGTTGCTTTATGTGTTTGGTGCATTTTTGGTTATTACTGGAATCAAAATGTGGTTCGCAGCTGGATCAGAAGTAGATATATCTAAAAATCCTGTGTTGTCTTTTTTGCGTAAACGTATCAAATTAACAAATGAGTTTGATGGAGAAAAGCTCACCACAGTTATTAACAATGTTAAGCACTACACCCCTTTATTTGTAGTGCTGATTATGATTGCAGTGACTGATATTATTTTTGCGGTAGACAGTATTCCTGCCATTTTTGCAATCACACAAGACCCATTTATTGTGCTGACTGCCAATATTTTTGCTATCCTAGGATTGCGCGCACTCTATTTTTTATTGGCTGATTTGGCAGACCGTTTCCATCTACTTGCGTATGGCTTGGCGCTGGTTTTGGTGTTTATTGGCACTAAAATGTTGATCATTGACTTTTACAAAATTCCGATTGGATTTGCTCTCGCGGTTACGGCAAGCATCATTGCTATCTCCATGTTTGCATCCGTGTTCAGCACAGGCAAACCGAAAATCGGTAAATCTTAGGATTTATATAAACACAAGATTACTGGTCAACGCATCGCATGACAAAGAAAAGTAGCCGTTTGAGGCAATGGTTTCACACTTTAGAGCCTCGTGTGCTGGCGATGATGAACGGCCCTTTGCTTATAAGAATCAAGCCTTGGGCAGACAAACATAATATTTTTAGCTTTGTTCGAGAGCCGCTTGCCAGAGGGTTGGCATTTGGCTTGTTTTGCAGCTTGATCCCGGGGCCATTACAAATGTTAGGGGCGTTAGCCGCGTGCGTTCTTTGGCGCGGCAACATCATTGCTTCTTTTGGCGCTACTCTCGTTAGCAATCCTCTGACTATTGTGCCGCTGTATATTGCAGCATTTAATATTGGCGCATTTATCTTACCTGGCGAAGTAGTTTTACCGCCTCTTTCCAGCATTACCAATGCAAATTTTGGCTCTACCGATTGGTATCATGCGATGTCTATCTGGCTGAAAAGTTTAGGCTGGCCGTTGGTCGTTGGTTTGCCTATATTGGGTTTATTACTTGGTGGTTTAGGCTATGCAGCGGTGCAAATCGTTTGGCTTTGGCCTGTACATAAACGCCAGCGCAGTATGAAGCGTAAAAACTGACTGGCATCGACGAACCGTGTTTGCTAACTCTTCTTCACACGTCTCAGTTCATCCCAAATCAGGCAGGCTGCGCCAATACTGATAGCGCTGTCGGCCACGTTAAACGCTGGAAAATGCCAACTGCCGTAGTAAAAATCTAAAAAATCCACCACGTAGCCGTACATCACCCGGTCAATCACGTTGCCGATGGCGCCGCCCAAAATGCAGGCTAAAGCAAAAGCAAACAGCTTTTGACCAGAATGCGCTCGCAGTAGCCAAGTAATCACTATAGCTGCGACGATACCAATCGTCGTGAAAAACCAACGTTGCCAACCGCCCGCTCCTGCTAAAAATGAGAAGGCTGCACCTGTATTGTGCGCACGTACCAAGTTGAAGAAGCTGGTTAACCGTGTGCTGTCCCCGAGCTGGTAATAACCCACAACGAGTGTTTTTGTGAATTGGTCTGCCAACAGAATGATGAGCGCTAAGCCCAGCCATAGCCACAAATTACCTGATTTAGATTTCGTCATTTAAGCCACCGTCCTTGTTTCACCTGAGCCATATAAATTGCTACTACAACGACCGCAAATGGTCGGATGCGCCGCATCACTGCCCACGTCGGGGCTGTAATGCCAGCAACGTTCACATTTAGTATCATTTGAGACTGTAGCCGGCGTATTTATTGCATCAGAAGCTATTAGTTTAATAGCAGATGTAATAAATATAAATTTTAAATCTGCGCCCAAAGTGCTGAGTAACGCATAGTCTTCCGCACCCATTTCTAGGGTGAGGTTGGTTTGTAAAGATGAGCCGACCGTACCTGCAGCCCGCAAGGTTTCAATCTCTTTGTTGGCCATATCCCGAATCTCACGGATGCGACTCCACTTGGTCAACAATGCCTCGTCAGGCGCATCAAACTTGGCATAGGTTTCCATGAAGATAGATTCCGAGTTGCCAACAACTTGCCACGCTTCTTCTGCTGTGAAGCTTAAAAACGGTGCCATCAAGCGCAACAGCGCTTGGCTGATCTGGTGCAAAGCCGTTTGCGCACTGCGTCTGGCCTTGGACTTGGGCGCAGTGGTGTAGAGGCGGTCTTTCAAAATATCGAGGTAAAACGAGCCCAGGTCATCGCTGCAATAGACCTGCAGTTTGCCGACGACGGGGTGAAATTCATACACTTGGTAGTGCGCCAAAACCTCGGCCTGCAGCTGCGCAAAGCGGCTCATGGCGTAGTGGTCGATTTCCAGCATCTCGCCCAATGGTACAGCGTCCACCGCAGGATCAAAGTCGCTGGTGTTGGCCAGTAGGAACTTCAAGGTGTTGCGGATGCGACGGTAGATGTCCACCACACGCGCCAAGATCTTGTCGTCAATGCTCAGGTCGCCTGAATAGTCGGTCGCAGCGCACCACAGACGGATGATCTCCGCGCCCATCTTGTCGCTCACGGCTTGCGGCGCTACCACATTGCCTTCGCTCTTGCTCATCTTGCGGCCTTTGCCGTCCACGGTGAAGCCATGCGTCAGCAAGCCTTTGTAGGGTGTATGGTCGTACATCGCACAGGCGGTGAGCAGCGAGCTGTGGAACCAGCCACGGTGCTGGTCGTGGCCTTCAAGGTACAGGTCGGCCGGCCACGTGGATTGCGTTTCGTGGCTCTTTTGCAGTACGTGGTAATGCGTGGTGCCGGAGTCAAACCACACGTCCAAAATGTCGGTGCTCTTGGTGTAATTGACGCTGTCCGCGCCAATCAAACTCTCCATCGTCGCCTTGCTCCAGGCTTCAACGCCGCCGGTTTCCACCATGTTGGCTGCCAAGTCCATCAGCTCCATGGTGCGCGGGTGTAGTTCACCGGTAGCAATGTGGATGAAAAACGGCAACGGTACGCCCCAGTTGCGCTGGCGGCTGATGCACCAGTCCGGCCGGCCGGCGATCATGGCGCGCAGGCGTGCTTGGCCACTTTCGGGATAGAACTGGGTTACTTCAATCGCCGTCAAAGCCAATTGGCGCAAAGATTTTGTAGCAGCATCGGCAGTAAATACGCCGGCTGTGGCTGATGTAGCCTCATCCATGCGAATAAACCATTGCGCGGCAGCACGGTAGATCACCGGTGTTTTATGGCGCCAGCAATGGGGGTAGCTGTGCGTGATATTCTCGGTCGCCAGCAAGCGGTTGGCGTTTTGCAGTGCCTCAATGACGACCGGGCAGGCTTTCCAGATGTTCAGGCCGCCAAACAAGGGTAGCTCGTCCACATAGCGGCCGTTGCCCTGCACGGGGTTCAAGATGTCATCGGTGGTGATGCCGTTGGCAACGCAGCTGTTAAAGTCTTCCACGCCGTAAGCGGGGGAAGAGTGGACCAAACCGGTGCCGTCATCCGCCGTGGCGTAATCGGCCAAAAATATGGGACTGAAGCGTTTGTAGCCAATATCTACGTCGTAAAGCGGATGCTTGAACTTCATCAAAGCCAAGTTTTTACCCAAAGTCGTCGCCAAAACTTTGCCTTCGAGTTTGTAACGTGCCAGGCACTTTTCAACCAACACAGCCGCCAACACCAGCAATCCGCGCTCTGTGTCCACCAGGGCGTATTCCAGCTCTGGGTTCAGGTTCAGCGCCTGGTTGGCGGGAATCGTCCATGCGGTGGTGGTCCAGATCACGGCAAAAGCGTCTTTGTTGAGTTTATCCAAACCAAAAGCAGTTGCCAATTTCTGAGGCTCGGCGCACTGGAAAGCCACATCCAAAGTCTGCGATTTTTTGTCGGCGTATTCAATCTCAAACTCTGCTAATGAGCTGCCACAATCAAAACACCAGTACACAGGCTTCAGGCCGCGGTAAACAAAGCCGCGTTCCATAATGCGTTTGAGCGCACGAATTTCGTTCGCCTCATTGGCAAAATCCATGGTTCGATACGGGTTGTCCCACTCGCCCAGCACACCCAAGCGTTTGAAGTCGGCCATTTGCCCAGCGATCTGCTGGGTGGCAAAAGCGCGGCTTTTGGTTTGCACTTCGTCTCGTGGTAGGTTGCGACCATAGAGTTTTTCGATGGCGTTTTCAATGGGCAAACCGTGGCAATCCCAACCTGGCACGTAAATCGCATCCAAACCCTCAAGTTGTCGGGCTTTAACAATCATGTCTTTCAGCACCTTGTTAACCGCGTGGCCAATATGGATTTGCCCATTGGCGTAGGGTGGGCCATCGTGTAGTACAAATTTCGGTTTGCCAGCCCGCACATCGCGTAGTTTTTTGTAAATGCCTTTGTCTTCCCAAGATTGCACCCAGCCCGGCTCGCGCTTGGGCAGGTCGCCACGCATGGGGAAGGAGGTATCTGGCAGGTTGAGGGTGCTGCGGTAGTCGGCGTTAATTTTGTCGGTCATAGTGAGGTTTTAAGCTGATTGGCATGCTTTGCGATTGCCAAAATAAAGGGTTTGCCTTGCTGAACCATGTGAACAAGGCTGCGAATGGGTTGTGAGGGGTCAAGACGGTTCGCCTTGACCCTATCAAATTCGCGAAATCGGTGTAGCTGAAAGCGCTTTGAAGTAAGTGCGCGCATCGTCGCAGTCTTTGGCAATGCCTATTTTTAAGGCTTCCAGACCGTCGTACTTTAACTCGTCATGTAATTTATGCAGTAGTTCCACACGAATGATTTTACCGTAACCGCCCTCTGTGCCCAATTGAGCCGGCCAATCTAGGCAATGGGTTTCCAGTAAAACACGACCACCGTTGACGTCGTTGGGGTCTAAGGAGGGGCGAATCCCCAAATTTGCAACGCCCTCAAGCGCCTGATCTGCCAAGCCAAAGACACGGACAGCAAAAATGCCACTGGCAGCGGGTTTCCAGTGGGAAAAGCGTAGATTGAGCGTTGGGCAAGCTAACTCACGCCCCAGTTTGCGACCATGCACTACATGCCCGCTGATGCTGTAGGGGCGGCCTAGAAGCTTGGCAACATCTTCCATCCGCCCTTGGTTTAAGGCTTCACGTACCGCTGAGCTGGACACACGCAGTCCATGAACTTCGTAACTGTTCATGCGGGCAACTTCAAATCCTAGTTGTTCGCCAGCCGCGTCGAGCATGGCGTAATCGCCTGCGCGCTTGGAGCCAAACCGAAAATCATCACCAACTAGGACGTATTTCGCACCCAGACTAGACACCAGCACGTCTTGAATAAAGTTTTGGGGTGATTGAGATGCAAACTTGGCGTTGAAGGGCAAAACGACGCAATGATCGATGCCGCAACGATCTAGCTCTGTCAGTTTGTCGCGTAAGGTGGCGATACGGGCTGGCGCTAATTCAGATTTTTGAGCTACTTTGGCAAAGTAATCGCGTGGATGTGGCTCAAAAGTCATCACACAGCTCGGAATATGGCGATGTTGTGCCTCATTTTTAAGCAATGCCAGCATGGCTTGGTGACCACGGTGCACGCCATCAAAGTTGCCAATCGTTAGTGCACAGCTCGTAAATCCAGCGTTTACGAGTGATTTATTCGGTAATCCATGAAGTATTTTCACGATGTGTCTCAAAAAGGATGTCGTTTGTGGTCAGAAAAGTCGGGAATTACGTGGCATGTAAAGATTGGTAAGCCCAAGGCGAATACAATAAGGAGTTTAGTGGCAAACACATCTTGGTATGGGTTTGTCCATCCTAGGTATGTAAATTCATTGGCATACGTGTTTTTTGAAAATACGGTAAGTGATAGAGAAGTGAAAAAGTGGCGAACATGTCGAATACATTAATTTATAACAAATTGAACAATTTATTGCTAAAAGCAAGTGTTTTCGGTGGCGCTTTAGCGGCATCAGCAGCGCATGCGGTTAACGATTTGCCTGGAGGCCCAGGTGTTAATCAGCTTAATTTGCCTATTGGCGTCACCAAAATTGCTCAAGAGCAAAGTTGGCTACATTGGTACATGATGATCATCTGTACGGTGATTTTCTTGGCTGTTTTTGGCGTGATGTTTTATTCGATCTGGAAGCACCGCAAATCTAAAGGCCATAAAGCGGCTAATTTTCACGAGTCAGTGACCGTTGAAATTATTTGGACGATCGTGCCTTTCATTATTGTGATTTTGATGGCTTTACCGGCTACTAAGATCGTGGTGGCTATGAAAGACACTACCAATGCAGACCTGACCATCAAGGCGACAGGTATGCAGTGGAAATGGGGCTACGACTACCTCAAAGGTGAGGGTGAAGGCATAGGTTTTGTATCTACCTTGGATGCCACGCACCGTGAAATGTCATCTAACGGTGGCCCTAAAAGCGGTCAAATCGTTGATAACTACTTGTTAAAGGTTGACAACCCATTGGTTGTGCCAGTCAATAAAAAAGTTCGAATCATCACCACTGCCAATGATGTGATTCACGCCTTCATGGTGCCAGCATTTGGTATCAAACAAGATGCTATTCCTGGCTTTGTACGCGACACATGGTTTCGTGCAGAAAAGGTTGGTGATTACTACGGTCAATGCGCTGAGCTTTGCGGTAAAGAACATGCCTATATGCCGATTCACGTCAAAGTCGTATCCGCTGAAGATTACAGCAAATGGGTCGGCACAGAGCAAAAGAAATTAGCAGCCAAAGCCGACGATCCAACAAAAGTTTGGACTTTGGATGACATCACGAAACGTGGTGAAAAAGTTTATGCGGCCAATTGCGCAGCTTGCCATCAGGCAAATGGCAAAGGCGCGGGTCCAATCAAAGCCCTTGATGGAGCTGCCGTTGTGCTCGATGCAGACAAAACCAAGGAAATCATGGTTTTGTTGAACGGTCAAAACAACGGTGCGATGCCCGCTTGGAAACAATTGAGTGACACTGATTTGGCATCTGTCATTACCTATACCAAAAACAACTGGTCGAACAAGACTGGTCAAATAGTGCAGCCTGCTGAAGTTTTGGCAGCCCGCAAGTAATTATTGATTTAGATAAGTTTTGAGAAAGTAACCCCTATGAGCGCAGTACTAGATCACCCCTCTCACTCCCACGATGCACATGATGATCATCATGACCATGGTGCGCCTACAGGATGGCGTCGCTGGGTTTATGCAACAAACCACAAAGACATTGGTACCATGTATTTGTTGTTTAGTTTTACCATGTTGATGGTTGGAGGCGTACTTGCACTGTTGATCCGAGCTGAGTTGTTTCAGCCCGGTTTGCAATTGGTAAATCCAGAGTTGTTTAACCAACTCACCACCATGCACGGTTTGATCATGGTTTTCGGCGCGATCATGCCTGGCTTTGTTGGGTTTGCGAATTGGATGATTCCACTACAAATTGGCGCGGCAGATATGGCTTTTGCCCGCATGAATAACTTCAGCTTTTGGCTGATGATACCCGCTGCAAGTATGTTGGTGGGTTCTTTCTTTATGCCTGGCGGTGCACCTGCTGCTGGTTGGACGCTCTATGCGCCACTGACATTGCAAATGGGTCCATCGATGGATGCGGGTATTTTTGCGTTGCACATTTTGGGTGCTAGCTCGATCATGGGCTCTATCAATATCATCGTCACCATTTTGAACATGCGTGCTCCAGGCATGACTTTGATGAAGATGCCTATGTTCTGCTGGACATGGTTGATTACAGCCTACTTGTTGATCGCTGTGATGCCTGTTTTGGCCGGTGCGATCACCATGACATTGACAGACCGCCATTTCGGTACCAGCTTCTTTAATCCTGCTGGCGGTGGTGACCCAGTAATGTACCAACATATTTTCTGGTTCTTCGGTCATCCTGAGGTGTACATCATGATCTTGCCGGCATTCGGCATCGTCAGCCAAATCGTGCCAGCTTTTTCGCGTAAGAAATTGTTTGGCTACGCTTCTATGGTCTACGCCACATCTAGTATTGCTATTTTGAGCTTTATTGTTTGGGCGCATCATATGTTCACCACTGGTATGCCAGTGACTGGGCAGCTGTTCTTTATGTATGCAACGATGTTGATCGCGGTGCCTACTGCCGTGAAAATTTTCAACTGGATTGCGACGATGTGGCGTGGTTCTATGACCTTTGAAACACCGATGCTGTTTGCTGTCGGCTTCATTTTCGTGTTTACCATGGGTGGCTTTACTGGTTTGATTTTGGCCATGGCACCGATTGATATTCAATTGCAAGATACCTACTACGTAGTGGCGCACTTTCACTACGTTTTAGTTGCCGGTTCTCTATATGCGATGTTTGCGGGCGTTTACTACTGGCTGCCTAAGTGGACGGGCGTGATGTATTCTGAAACACGAGGGAAAATTCACTTCTGGTGGTCTCTTATTGCATTTAACGTGACATTTTTTCCTATGCACTTTTTGGGCTTGGCAGGTATGCCGCGTCGTTATGCAGATTACCCAATGCAGTTTGCTGATTTCAATGCGATCGCGTCAGTTGGTGCATTTGCTTTTGGTATCGCACAAGTGTATTTCTTCTTGGCTATTATTCTTCCAGCGATGATGGGCAAAGGCGTAAAAGCACCACAAAATCCTTGGGATGGAGCGGAGGGCCTAGAGTGGGAGGTGCCATCTCCTGCGCCTTTCCATACCTTTGAAACACCGCCAAAATTGAATGCCGCTGCGACCAAAATTATTGCTTAAAAACTTATTGATAGACTTTAATTGAGCAACTTTATGACGCCAGATCAGAAAAAAAATAATCGCAAACTGGGCCTAATACTAGGCTCCATTGCCTTGGTTTTTTTCGTGGGATTCATGGCGAAAATGATTTTACTCAGCCGTTAACTCTCTGCAGCTAGACATTTCAACGATGAATATCAAACAAGAAAATGGCAACATGGTGCGCAAACTTGCTATCATTGCAGTGGCTATGTTTGCTTTTGGCTATGCGTTGGTGCCGCTATACAAAGCCATTTGCGAAATGACCGGGATCAATATTTTGTCTTTGGGTGAGCGTAATATTCCTGGTGCAAAGTCAAACATGCCAGCGAATACGCAAATAGACACATCACGTCTTATCACCATTGAATTTGATGCTAATGCGCGCGGTCCGTGGGACTTCAAGCCGGCTGTAAGTTCCTTAAAGGTTCATCCTGGGGAATTGGCTACAGTCATGTATGAGTTTCAAAACAAACAAACATACAAGATGGCTGCACAAGCCATACCTAGCTATGCACCTAAGCAGGCTTCTGCATATTTCAACAAATTGGAATGTTTTTGTTTCAACCAATACACTTTAGAACCGGGCGAGAAAAAACAATGGCCCGTCGCCTTTGTGATTGATCCAAAACTATCTAAAGACGTTAATACGATCACTTTGTCTTACACATTTTTTGAAGTGGGCGGAAAAACGCCAGCTGTACCTTTGGCGGCAGTTGATGTAAAAAATAAGGTAGGTGGATGAGTTCTTTTTTAGAGACTGTCAAAGCGGTTTCTTGGTCGTTTTTAGGTATTCGCAAAAATAGCGAGTACCAAAAAGATTTAGAAAAACTCAATCCTTTGCACATCATCGCAGTTGCTATAGTGATGGTAATTGCAATGGTGGTTGGGTTGATTGTTTTGGTTAACTATGTAGTTGCCAAATAAGTTTCTAGTTATTGTTGGTTTTAGATTTAAAGTAGAGAGTTAGGAGATCAAATGAGTTCACATGCTACCGGCGCAACGCCTTACTATTTCGTTCCGAATCCGTCACGCCATCCTGCGCTAGCTGCTTTGGGTTTGTTCTTCGTCATCTTAGGCGCTGGTCAATGGATCAATGGTGCGGACTGGGGCAAATACTCCTTGATGGCTGGCATGGTAATTTGGCTTGGTGTCCTCTTTCAATGGTTCAGTGAAGCTGTTTCTGAGAGCGAAGGCGGTAAGTATGGTCACAAAATTGACTTGTCATTCCGTTGGAGTATGAGTTGGTTCATTTTTTCAGAAGTGATGTTCTTCGGTGCTTTCTTCAGCGCGTTATGGTGGGCTCGTGCGCACTCGGTACCGGGCTTAGGTAGTTTAGAGAATGCTGTTTTATGGCCTGATTTCAAAGCAGTTTGGCCTAGCGTTGTTGCTGGGGCAACGGCATCGCCTGCGGGTATTGTTGAGCCGTTCACGACGATGACACCGTTCTGGCTGCCTACCATCAACACCGCCTTGTTGTTGACTTCTGGTGTCACATTGACAATTGCGCATCATGCCTTGATTGTTGGCAACCGCAGCAAAACCATTTTGTTCATGTGGATGACAGTGCTTTTAGGTATTGTCTTCTTGGTTGTTCAAGGTTATGAGTACTACCATGCATATGCTGATTTGAACCTCAAGCTATCTTCTGGCGTCTACGGCTCAACTTTCTATATGTTGACTGGCTTTCATGGCTTCCACGTCTTTATTGGCATGTTGATGTTGTTGTTCATTACCTTGCGCCTACAAAAGGGTCATTTCACACCAGAGCGTCATTTCGGCTTTGAAGGTGCCGCCTGGTATTGGCACTTTGTTGACGTGGTTTGGTTGGGCCTCTACATCCTTGTTTACTGGTTGTAAACGACTCAGCCGGCAATGCGTTGATAAAAAAAAGGCGCTATTGGCGCCTTTTTTATGATATTTCTGCAACTTTCAATCAAGTATCGGAACAATCATTGTCCGGCAGTGATCCCAGTAGGCTGAATGTAGCCCAGCTTCCATGCAGCTAGTACGCAAATGAACAGCACAATAGAAAATCCCACCCGAAACGCTAAAGCGCGCGCCATGCTGTTGGCTTTTGCTTTTCCATCTTGCTTGTCTTTTTCGCCGCCTCTTAACATGAAAAACATGGCGGTGACTAAACTGCCCAGAATGGCGATGAAACCTAAAATTACGAGATATGTCATAAGTGAGATTATCGCGTGAGTTTAAAGACCTTGAAAGTGCGGTTCTTGTTGGTGACAATTGCTGCGCTTATTGGCGTGGCTGTCACTGCTCGCTTGGGTTTTTGGCAACTCAGTCGTGCAAATGAAAAATCGGCACTTCAAATAACCATACAGCAGCAAATGGCATTGCCTTCTTTAGACGCGAGTGCGTTGTTGGCATCCAAAGACTTAACTTTAAGTCTTCATCGTTCTGTACAGCTAAGTGGCAATTGGTTACCGCAGCATACGATCTACCTTGATAACCGGCAAATGGATGGGAAACCAGGTTTTTTTGTGGTGACACCGTTTGAATTTGAAGACAAAACAACTGGACTCAAAAAGACTATTTTGGTGCAGCGTGGCTGGGCAGCTAGAAACTTCATGGATCGCCAACAGTTACCCCAAACCGTCACGCCAACTGGCGTATTAACGCTGTACGGGCGAATAGCCCTGCAACCCTCAAAACTATACGAATTCAAAGGTGTAGATGCAGGTCAAATACGGCAAAATATAGACTTGAAAGACTTAGCACGAGAATTTAATATCGAGTTGTTAAATGCATCCTTGTTGCAACTCGACGATCCCCGCAGTGATATGAAGGATGAGAAAACCAATGACGGACTTGTACGTCGTTGGTCTATACCAAGCGCGAGTACTGAAAAAAACTATGGTTACATGGTTCAATGGTGGGCACTCAGTGCACTAATTGCGATTCTTTATGCTTGGTTTCAGTTGATTCGTCCGGGCATACGTTCCGTAGTAGCGCAAAAGAATAATGGTTAACGAGAAGAATATTGAAAATATGACCAAAAATACGACCGATCAACCACTGGGGATGACCGTGCATTCTCTGCCTGAGCCGAATCAGGATCGAACCAAAAATGGGCGATTAAAAATGCTCATGGTTTTACTGCTGTGTGCTGCACCTGTCGTTGCTTCTTACTTTACTTATTATGTGATACGGCCTGAGGGACGGCGTAACTTTGGCGAACTCATTGACCCGCAGCGGACAACACCTCCGCTAGTAGCTACAAACTTAGACGGACAAAGCGTTAATTTGCAAACACTCAAAGGGCAATGGTTACTTGTTAGCGTGTCTGGCGGTGCGTGTGATGCCGCTTGCCAAAACCATTTGTATTTGCAGCGCCAGCTACGTGAAGCATTGGGCAAAGAAAAAGAACGACTCGATTGGGTTTGGCTCATTTCAGACGCAGCACCCGTGCCTTCTGCGCTGCAGCCAGCCCTTAAAGGTGCGACAGTTTTGCGTTTGCCTGCTGAGCAGCTCAGCACCTGGCTGCAGCCTGCCAAAGGCCAATTGCTGGCTGACCAACTCTACGTTGTAGACCCCATGAGCAATTGGATGATGCGTTTTCCTCCCGGGTTCAATGCCGAAGCCGCAGCAAAAGCCAAGCGAGACATGGAGCGTTTGTTACGTGCATCCGCTTCATGGGACAGCGCTGGCCGTTGATTCCTTGCTTATAAATTTCTACAACGCATGGAAACTTCCAGTTTAGTCAATCTCGCACCCATCTTGCGTGTCATGCTTCTTGGGCTGTCAGTGGCTATTGGTCCTTTAGCTTGGTGGTGGTTGCAGCATAAAAGCGCCAATACCCAAGGTCAAAGAGTCAAGCGTTTGCAGGCGCTCACAGCGTTTACCTTATTTTTGACATTTGATTTGGTTTTGTTTGGCGCATTCAC
Organism: Polaromonas sp.; assembly: GCA_031422495.1. Taxonomy (GTDB): domain Bacteria; phylum Pseudomonadota; class Gammaproteobacteria; order Burkholderiales; family Burkholderiaceae_C; genus Aalborgiella. The sequence continues at coordinate 13,641 of JANPLX010000143.1, forward strand.
ACGTTTGACTGACTCCGGCTTGGGTTGTCCCGACTGGCCCGGTTGCTATGGCAGTGCTACACCATTTGGTGCCAAGTCGCATGTTGATGCTGCTCAAAGTGCGATACCCACAGGCGCGGTTACCACTACCAAAGCATGGATAGAAATGCTGCACCGCTACTTGGCCACCAGCGTTGGTGTGTTGATTTTGATGTTGATGACCCAAAGCTGGTGGACACATCGCAGCTCTCGCAAGCAAGCACAACAAAAAGTCCGCGAACTCTCGAAATTCCAACCTCAAGCACATCTGCAAATCAACCCTTGGTGGCCGACGGTAAGTTTAGTGTGGGTTTGCGTGGTGGGCGCGTTTGGCGCATTGACGGTGACTTTGAAGTTATTCCCAGCCATAGTCACCTTGCATTTGCTGGGCGCTTTGCTGCTATTGGCATTACTAACTTGGCAAGCTGGCCATTACCACAAAGTGGTATCGCAGGCCTCAGTCATTAAAGTTACTAAGCGCATTCGCACAGTTTTGATCGTAACTTTCGCCTTGGTGTGGCTGCAAATCGCATTGGGCGGCTGGGTTAGCACCAACTATGCTGTGCTGGTTTGCGACACATTTCCAGCTTGCCAAAAAAGCTTTTGGCCAGAGATGAATTTTGCTCAAGGTTTTACATTGTGGCGTGAGCTAGGACTCACTTCCACGGGCGAAAACATCACATTTTCAGCGCTCACCGCCATCCATTACACACACCGGTTAACTGCGTATGCGGTCTTCATCGCACTGGGCTATGCTGCTTGGGCGCTGTCAAAAGTGGTCGGTTTAAAGCAATATGCCAATTGGTTGGTAGGTTTGGCGCTGTGGCAGTTTTTTACAGGTGTGACCAATGCCGTCATGGGTTGGCCGCTCCTCGCTGCTTTGGCGCATACTGCGGGCGCAGCTGGATTGGTGATGGCTATGACCTGGATGCTTAGTCGCATCCGCATAAAATAAGCCATGACCCTTTCCACGACAGTACTTCAGCAGTTTTATGCGCTCACCAAACCACGGGTAGTGCAACTTATCGTTTTTTGCGCCTTGATAGGCATGGTTTTAGCCGTTCCTGGCTTGCCATCATGGGCAGAAGTCAAAATCGGTTTACTTGCTTGCCTAGGCATTTGGTTGGTCGCAGGAGCTGCCGCAGCGTTTAATTGCATCGTAGAAAAAGGCATTGACGCCAAAATGAAACGTACCGCTTGGCGGCCAACTGCCAAGGGTGAGCTCAGTGACACCCAAACTTTGATTTTTTCCGGTGTGCTGTGTGCTATGGGCTCGGCGATTTTGTATTTCTGGGTCAACCCGCTCACCATGTGGTTGACTTTTGCCACCTTCATTGGTTACGCCGTTATCTACACCGTGATTTTGAAGCCGCTTACGCCGCAAAACATCGTCATCGGCGGTGCTTCGGGCGCGATGCCGCCCGTACTTGGCTGGGCGGCTTTGACGAATTCCGTCGGTCCTGAAGCTTTAATTTTGTTTTTAATCATCTTTTTGTGGACGCCACCGCACTTTTGGGCACTGGCGTTGTACCGTGTGGAAGACTATCGCAAATCTGGTCTACCTATGTTGCCCGTCACCCATGGCAATGAATTCACCCGCTTGCAGGTGTTTTTGTACACCTTGGTGCTGTTTCCCGCATGCTTGATGCCCTTTGTATTTGGTATGAGCTCGTGGCTGTACTTGGTCGCAGCGGTGACATTGAGTATCGGCTTTACCGCATACGCTTTCGCCTTGTGGCGCAATTACTCAGATGAATTGGCGCGCAAAACCTTCAGGTTTTCGTTGATCCATCTCAGCGTTCTGTTTGCCGCTTTGTTGGTCGATCATTATTTGTTTTAAAAACTGGATTTTAAAAATTTACAGGAGACATTGATGAGCAATATTCGCAACCGCTTCGTCCCTAATTTTCGTATCTTTTATGCATTGGTATTGATCATGGGTTTTTCCTTGTTTGAAAATACGGCGCTAGCGCAAAACATTCCTGCGCCGGTGGAGGGGCATTGGTTTGTTCGTGATTTCAAATTCAGTACGGGCGAAACCTTGCCAGAGCTGAAATTGCACTACACCACCATTGGCAACCCTGCTGGCGAACCCGTCTTAGTCTTGCATGGCACCACAGGCTCAGGCATTGGCATGGCCAACCCCGCTTTTGGTGGCGAATTGTTTGGCCCCGGCCAACCACTAGACGCGAGTAAATACTTCATCATCTTGCCCGATGCGATTGGTACCGGCAAATCCAGCAAACCCTCTGACGGCTTGCGTGCCAAGTTTCCACAATATAACTATGACGACATGGTGACGGCGCAATACCGCCTTGTCAAAGAACACCTAGGCATCAAACGCTTGCGCTTAATCGTGGGCAACTCTATGGGCGGCATGCAAGTGTGGATGTGGGCTCAAAAGTACCCTGACATGATGGACATCGCCATCCCCATGGCTTCTTTGCCTACCGCTATGAACAGCCGTAACTGGATGATGCGCCGCTTTTTGGTCGACTCCATTCGCAACGACCCCGAGTGGATGGGTGGCAACTACACCAAGCAGCCTGCCAGCTGGCAATTTGCGTCCGTCTTCTACGCTATCGCCACCAATGGCGGTAGCCAAGCCATCAACAAAGCAGCGTCCACCCGTGAAAAAGCCGATGAAATCGTCTATGCCCGCCTCAAAGCACCGATGGTGGGCGACGCAAACGACCATTTGTACCAATGGGCATCTTCAGCTGATTACAACCCATCTGCGGGCTTAGAGCGCATCACTGCGACCTTACTAGCTATCAATTCAGCTGACGATGAACGCAACCCACCTGAAAACGGTGTGCTAGAGCGTGAGATCAAGCGCGTCAAAAAAGGCAAAATACTTCTGATTCCAGCCACGGACAGCACCGCAGGCCACGGCACAACCGCGCAGGCGAAGCATTGGAAAAAAGAACTGGCTGA
>JANPLX010000144.1:0-5126 GCA_031422495.1 Polaromonas sp.
TGCAGCCATACCCGTGCACAGCGTAGACACTTCTGGTTTGATGAAGTTCATGGTGTCAAAAATAGCCATGCCTGCAGAAACCGAACCGCCTGGGGAATTGATGTAAAAAGAAATGTCTTTATCAGGGTTTTCGCTCTCCAGGAACAAGAGTTGTGCCACGACCAAATTCGCCACATAGTCATTGACAGGGCCCACCAAAAAAATCACGCGCTCTTTGAGCAGACGCGAGTAAATGTCGTAAGAGCGCTCACCACGACCCGATTGCTCGATCACCATAGGCACCATGCCCAAACCTTGAATCTCTTGTGTGTGTCCCATAGAAGGAGATTGCATCTGTGTACCGAATTGCGAATAAATATTGTTCATGTGGGCTCCGAATTAAAGAGAAAGATGTACTGTACCAAAAGAATGGTCGCTTAAATGACATGGGGCTTGCGTCCGAAAACACAAGCCCCAGTAAAAATTTGTAAATCAGGTACTTATTGCTGTGCCATCAACTCGTCAAAAGTCGTAGCTTTCTCAGTCACTTTGGCTTTTGACAACACAAAATTAGTCACGTTGTTTTCAATCACGATGGCTTCAACTTCCGCCATGCGGTTTTTGTCGCTGCCGTACCAACGGATCACGTCCATCGGCTTTTCATAGCTGGCGGCGAGTTCTTCAATGTGGCTAGACACTTGCTCAGACTTGGCGTGCAAACTGTTGGCTTTCACCAACTCAGCGACTACCAAGCCCAAACGCACGCGGCGCTCAGCTTGTGGCTGGAAAATGTCTTCTGGAATGGGCATTTTGTCGAAATCTTTGATGCCACGTTGCTTCAAATCAGCACGTGCGCCTTCAACCATGCGGTCCAACTCAGCTTTCACGCTGGCTTTTGGCAAGTCCAACTCGGCTTTGGCGACCAAAGCGTCCATCACTGATTGCTTGTTTTTAGCCAGCAAACGTGCTTTGACTTCACGCTCTAGGTTTTTCTTGATGTCTAAACGCAAGCCATCGACTGTCGCGTCTTTAATACCGAGTGATTTGGCCAAAGCGTCGTTCACTTCTGGCAAATGGGCCGCTTCCAGTTTCTTGATAGTCAACATGAAGTCTGCTGTTTTGCCAGCGACGTCTTTGCCGTGGTAATCCGCAGGGAAAGCCAATGGGAAAGTCTTGCTCTCGCCAGACTTCATGCCACGGGCCGCTTCTTCAAATTCTTTCAACATCTGGCCGTCGCCCACGATGAACTGGTAAGCCTCGGCCTTGCCGCCTTGGAACACTTCACCGTCGATTTTGCCTTCAAAGTCAACTGTCAAGCGGTCACCGTCTTGCGCAGGTGCGTCAATCGCGCGCTGGGCAAAGGTGCGGCGCTGCTTGCGCAAAATGTCTAGGGTTTTGTCAATGGCAGCGTCCGTCACTTCAGCCGAGTATTTTTCGACTTCAGCGGTCGCCAAATCAGCGATTTTGACTTCTGGGAACACTTCAAACACCGCGTCAAAAGCCATTTGGCCTTCGGGTGCGGTTTCGTTTTCAGTGATTTTTGGCTGACCAGCAACGCGCAATTTGGCTTCGTTAGCGGCCACGGCAAATGCCTCGCCCACTTTGTCGTTCATCACTTCGTAATGCACCGAGTAGCCGTATTGCTGTGCCACCACATTCATAGGCACTTTGCCTGGGCGGAAACCGTTCATTTTGACGGTACGAGCGATCTTTTTCAATCGCGTATCAACTTCAGTCGCGATCACGCTGGTAGGGAGCGTCAAAACGATTTTGCGCTCTAATTTTTCTAGGGTTTCAACAGTCACAGCCATGGCGTTCTCACTTAAATGTGTCAAAAAAATAAATCAAAAACAGTTTATCGATGGTGCGCGGGGGGGGACTCGAACCCCCACATCCTTGCGGACGTCAGGACCTAAACCTGGTGCGTCTACCAATTTCGCCACCCGCGCATCGAAAAACTCAAAACTTTGCAGCTTGATTGGTTACAAGCGTGCCCTCAAAATTGGTTAGCTCTCTATTTTAACCTGAGAGTTCGGGCTAGTCATGTGCGACTGAAACTTAACACTAAACTATCCCCATGCTAACCCCACAAAAAGCAGAACCAATCACCCACTACGAGAACTTCCCCGTAGCCAGCTGGCTCTGCCCGCCCCATTTGCGCTCTCCCATAGCCGCGATTTACTGGTTTGCCCGCACCGCTGACGACCTTGCAGACGAAGGCGACGCCACCGCAGAGGAGCGTTTGAACGACCTAGAAGCCTTTCGAACCGATTTAGTAGCAGCGTCAAAAAACGCGCCAAACGCATCATTTGCATCAACCCGCTGGCCGCACGTCTTCACCCCTTTAACCGCCGCCATCACCAAATTCTCTTTACCTATTAAGCACTTAGACGACTTGCTCAGCGCCTTCGAACAAGACATCCGCAAAACCCGCGATGGCCTAGGCTACAAAACCGAAGCTGAACTACTAGATTACTGCACCCGCTCCGCCAACCCCGTCGGCCGCCTGCTGCTACACCTCTATGGCATCACCGATGCAAAGGCGCTGAGCTACAGCGACGACATCTGCACCTCCCTGCAACTCATCAACTTCTGGCAAGACATCAGCCAAGACATCACACGCAGCAGGTTTTACCTTCCCGAAGACGATTGCGCCAAATTTGGAATCTCTAAAACCAATTTAAGCCATCAAGTTAATACCAAGCAACAAACTGAAAACACTACAAAATTAATAGCACTTAAGGCTAGTAATACGCCGGCTAGAATGATAAACGGCTCTCAATTAGTGCATTTGGTACCCGGTAGAGCCGGCTGGGAGCTCAGATTCGTCGTTCAAGGCGGATTGCGGATTTTGGACAAGATTAAAGTCTTGAATTACCAAATGTTAACGAATCGTCCGAAGCTGAATACTTGGGATTATCTAGTGATTGGCTGGAGAGCGCTGTGGATGTAGCAAAAAGAGGGTTAAATATGGCTCTAGCCGGCGTATTTATAGCCTAAGGTGCTATTTTATTTATAGCAATATTATCATTTTTCCGTACCATTAAATCAATGTAACAATACTGCCCATGACACCAGAGCAATACGTCCAAGATAAAGCTGCCGCTTCTGGCAGCAGTTTTTATTACGCTTTTCTGTTCCTACCCAAGCCGCGCCGCGCGGCGATAACGGCGTTTTATGCGTTTTGCCGGGAGGTAGACGATGTGGTGGATGAGATGGTGGACCACGGGGTTGCGGCTACTAAGCTGGCTTGGTGGCAGGCGGAGGTGGCTAAGGCGTTTGCGGGCAACCCGTCCCACCCGGTGATGAAGGCGTTGATGCCGCATAGCGCAGTTTATGGAATTGAACAGCGGCATTTACAGGCTGTGATCGACGGCTGTCAGATGGATTTGAACCAGACGCGCTACCTTGATTTTGCGAGTTTGCAGCACTATTGCCACTTGGTCGCCGGTGTGGTGGGCGAGGTGGCGGCTAAGATTTTTGGGCAAACTGACCCGACAACGACGGCCTATGCGCACAAGCTGGGGCAGGCTTTCCAACTGACCAACATCATCCGCGACGTGGGCGAAGACGCGCGGCGGGGGCGGATTTACCTGCCGATGAGCGAACTGCAGCAGTTTGATGTGAAAGCGCACGAGCTGCTGAAATACGATGTCAAAACAGTGCTGCCAGATTTTCAGCCACGGTTTGCAAGATTGATGACGTTTCAAGCGCAGCGGGCGCACGGTTTGTACGAGGAAGCCATGCGGATGCTACCAGCAGCTGACTTTCGCACCCAAAAGCCGGGTTTGATGATGGCGAGCATTTACCGCAGCTTGCTGCGCGAAATTGAGCGCGATAACTTTGCGGTGATGACGCAGCGCATCAAACTCACGCCGCTGCGCAAAATGTGGCTGGCTTGGAAGGTTCAGGCACTTGGCCGCATCTAAAAACATCGCCATCGTAGGTGGCGGCTGGGCGGGCATGGCTGCGGCTGTGGCGGCAACGCAGTCGGGGCACCATGCTACTGTTTTTGAAGCATCTCACGCTCTAGGCGGCCGTGCTAGGATTGTTTCCGGTTCGCATACAGCGACATTGCCAGACGGAACACCCGTTGCGTTAGACAACGGCCAGCACATCCTCATCGGTGCGTATTCTGAAACCTTGAAACTGATGCAAACCGTGGGTGTGAACCTTGAAAACGCGCTATTACGGATGCCGCTGACGCTGCAATACCCTGACAAAACGGGCTTAAAACTCCCCGATTGGCCTGCACCATGGATCGTCGGATTAGACGCAGCTTGGGGCATTGTGACTGCAAAAGGCTGGACTTGGGGAGATAAGCTTGCTTTGCTACGTGCTGCAGCGGGCTGGCAAAGAGCTGGATTTACCTGCTCGCAGCACCTCAGCGTCTTGCAGCTTTGCCAAAAATCTAACCCTGCCATAACTCCCAGAGTCATGGCTGAGCTGATTGAGCCACTGTGCCTTTCGGCACTCAACACACCGATGGCTGACGCTAGCGCGCAGGTTTTCCTGCGTGTGTTGCAAGATGCGATGTTCAGCCCCAGTGTGCAAATTGACAGCAAAACATCTTTCGGCAGCGCCAATTTATTGATTCCCAAACGTGATTTGTCCAACCTCTTCCCCCACCCCGCCGCCGTTTGGCTGGTCAAACACGGTGGCAAGGTGCTTTTAGGGGAACGGGTTGAATCGGTTGATTACAGCCCTGCCGGATGGCAAGTGACTACAAATAGCGTTGCAACTGCGAAACAGACGTTTGACGCTGTGATATTGGCCGGATCTCCCTCCAATATGGTCATAGCCGGCATAAATATTGCCTATTCAGCTACAAATAACATAGCAAAAGAGTTAGAGCATTTACTGCGACGCGAGGTTCTGACGTGGCAAAGCAGTGTAAACGCGCTGCGATATGAAGCGATTGCCACCGTTTACGCCTACTCAAAAGGCGCGAAGTTGTCTCAGCCGATGTTGGCTTTGCGAAGTAATACGCCCAGCGTTGGGAAAAACCCAGCCCAGTTCGTTTTTGACCGTGGGCAGTTGGGTGGCGAAGCAGGTTTACTCGCCTTCGTCGTCAGCGCCAGCCAAGGTGAACGTTTAGAACTGCAACGCCAAGTCATCGAGCAAGGCAAAACGCAGCTGAACCTGCC
>JANPLX010000145.1:0-13586 GCA_031422495.1 Polaromonas sp.
GATCAGCTTCGCCACGGATTGCGGCGGTGTGGGGCCACATTTTGACAGTTACGACGTGTTTCTGCTGCAAGCTGAGGGCAAGCGCCGCTGGAAGATTGGCAAACAAAAAGACTTGACGCTGCAAAAAGACATGCCGCTGAAGATTTTGGCGAATTTTGCGCCCGAGCAAGAGTTTGTGCTGGAAGCTGGCGATATGCTGTACCTGCCGCCCATGTACGCGCATGAGGGTGTAGCGGTGGGTGAATGTATGACGTATTCCATCGGCTTCAGAGCGCCGGCAGAGCTGGAGCTGGCGCGGGAGCTGTTGCAGCGGTTTGCGGATGACACGCTGGAGGATGAAGAGGAGGTAGAAGATGAAAAGGGCAAGGAAGACGATGAAAACGATGATGAAAATGGTGCTCTAGCCGGCGAATATATTGCCAATGTTGCTATTAAAAACGTAGCAAAAAAGCTCTACAAAGACCCGAAGCAAGAAGCCGTGGAAGCTCCTGCGCAAATTCCAGCTGCGCTGCTAGACTTCGCCAAAGCAGCGGTAGAAAAAGCCATGTCTGACCCTGACGCTTTGGCGCGCAATTTGGGCGAGTATTTGACCGAACCGAAAGCCAATGTGTGGTTTGACGAGCCCGAGCCCGACAGTGAGGAAGACATCATTTTGACGCGCCAAAACCGCGTTGACCTGCACCAGCGTAGCCAAATGCTATTTGACGCGCGGCACATCTTTTTGAACGGTGAGAGCTGGCGTGCTGCAGGGGCGGATGCAAAACTGATGCAGAAGCTGGCAAATCAGCGGTTTCTTGAACCAAAAGACCTCAATAAGGCTAGTGACGGTGCGATGGCACTGTTGCAAGAATGGGCGGATACGGGTTGGTTGCTATAAGTTCCGCGAAAACGTGTATAAATCCAGCTATAATTGAAGGCTTAGGTGAAAGAAACTCGAGTATTTTTCACTTAACGTTAAAGCACTCATCTATGAACATTATGTTTGTTCTTTTGCAAGATTGAATTAACTTGTGCATGACTTAGGTGGCGTTTTGACAATTTCCGGAAATTGTTTTTCTCTCTCTTTTTATTATTTTTAAGGACTCTCACATGAACAAGTCAATCGTAATCGCTGCTGTTATCGCTGCTGCTGCTCTCGCTGCTTGCGGTAAAAAAGAAGAAGTTAAAGTCGAAGCTCCTAAAGTTGAGGCTCCTGCTGCTGTAGTTGCTCCTGCAGCTGTGGTCGCTCCAGTTGTTGAAGCTGCTAAAGACGCTGCTGCTGCTTCTACAGCTGCTGCTGGCGCTGCTGCTGATGCATCTAAAGCTGCTGCTAATACTGCTGCTGACGCTGCTAAAACTGCTGCTGGCGCTGCTGCCGGTGCAGCTAAAGACGCAGCCGGTGCTGCTGCTACTGCTGCTGTTGACGCTGCTAAAGCTGCTGCAACTAAAGCTGTTGAAGCTGCTCCTAAGAAGTAATTCTTCTTTTAACCAAGCTTTTGCTGCAAAGCAAATAGCAGGTTAATAAAAAAACCGCTCCTCGAAAGAGGTAGCGGTTTTTTTACGGCTCTTGTAAGTGGAAATGTCTAAACCACCATCCAGGGTGTACCAGTTTCAGGCGAGGCTGCAAAAATTTCATCTGGCAAGCAACCTAAAATTTCCGCCACAGCACTTTGCGCAAGCGCGGGGTGGTTGTTCTGCTGACTCAGATGCGCTGCGCTGACGTGGCGTAACTTGTCATGCATCAGGTTGCGCAAAATGTCTGCTGCCTGAGCGTTAGACAAATGTCCAAAATCGCCTCCGACTCTCGCTTTTAAAAATGCAGGGTATTTGGAATTACTCAACATGTCACTGTCGTGGTTGCACTCAAGCAGAAGCGCGTGGCAGCCAGCGAGTTGCTCTATCACATGACGGCTGGGGTGACCCAGGTCGGTCAAGATACCTAGTTTCGTATTACCGTCACCGCAAGTGAGTTGCAAGGGTTCGCGCGCATCGTGTGGGACTGTAAATGGCTTGAGTTGCAAACCGCCTACCTCAATCAGGCAGGTGTCCACTGCAATGCGAACCAAAGCCTCAAACCCAGGTACGAGCTGCGAATGCGTCGGCTGCTTGGTGCGAAGTTTGCTTTGCATGTCTTGCAACGCTGCGTGAGTGCCGGTGCTCGCCCACACGGGGATGTTGTAACGAGAGGCGAGCTGAGTGACGCAGCCAATGTGGTCGCTGTGCTCGTGGGTGATGAAAATGGCGTCAATTTCAGTCGGCAATACATCTGCCATTGCTAGCAACTCTAGCAAACGGGATAGACGCATGCCGCAGTCGACCAGAACTCTGCTTGGTTTGCCAACTGGGTCGCTCGCCTCCACCAATGTGGCATTTCCAGTGCTGCCACTGATTAGATTTTTATAGCGCAACATGCTTATTTTGCGCTAATCTCGAGCGATATTTGAAGAAAAATTACTCTAAAAGAACTACTTCAAATCGTCAGCTAAAACTTTAAGAATATTTTGCACATCAACCCCCGTAGCCGCAGCGCCTTTGTCGTTTTGAACACTCACTAGGGTTTGAGTCGCGTTGCCAGTTTTCACTGCAATGCGATATTTTAAGACTGGGATTTTGGCTTCGTTACCAAAAAGTTTGCCGAAAAAGCCAGGCTCTTTTTTGTCTGGATTGTTTCCCACATAACGTACAAAATACAAGCCATTGGCACGGTCGCGGTCTTCCACGGTGAAGCCTGTGCGGTCAAGCGCTAGACCGACACGACGCCAAGCGCGGTCAAACGCTTCGTCGATTTGAATCACGTTTTGACCGTTTAGAGCCACGATTTTGGAAGTCTGCATCACAGGTGCTGTAGCAATGACTTTTTTCGATTGCTCTTCCGTCACGCCCATTTTTACCATCATGCGGCGTAAAAATTCGGCTTCTAATTCAGGATCCGCATCGCGTGGCGTCCAAACGGTGCCGTCTTTGCTACCAGACGTGTATTTTTCAATCATGCCACGGTGGCTGACGAAGATTTCCGTGCCGCCGCTGGCATTACGTTCAATACGAGTGCGAAATTTATCGCGCTCACCTGTGGAATACAAGGAATCAAACACTTTACCCAACAGTGAACGAATCGCATCTTGCGGCAGCTTGGCGCGGTTCTCTGCCCAATCGGTTTCTAGAATACCGATGTTTTGATCATCCGTCGTCAACAAGAATCCGTTTTCAGTCCAAAAATCACGCAACTGAGGCCATATTCTTTCTGGTGGACGGTTGATGACGAGCCAGCGCTGGTTGCCGGCGCGTTCGATTTTTACATCACCAATCACGACTGGCGCTGTGCCCGTTATAGGCGTTGCATTTTGGCCCGCTGCAAAGCCACTTGCCGTTGCTGCGCCGCCAGGAACGATGTATCGGTTGTCACGGCTGAGTTGCACTAAATCAGGTGGCACTTCTAAGGACGTGCCTTTGCCGACGCTGCGGTAGTTGATTTTGTCTTCTTCTAAGACTGAGCAACCGCTGCTCAATAGACCGACAATCAAACTTGCCGTTATGGCTTTTATGGCTTTACCAGATTTAGTTGTCAATTTCAAAGTTGAATACACAAGCAATTCCTTTATTAATTCAAGAGTCCAGCCACGCGCATGGCAGCTTCTACGGCTGGCTGGCTGGCAGGGGTTAATTCTGTCAGTGGTAAGCGAATAGCTGGACCGCACAAGCCCATGCGCTTCATCGCCCACTTCACCGCAATCGGGTTGCCTTCTATGCCCATGGCTTTGTGCAAAGTTAGCATTTTGAACTGAATCGCCATCGCCGTTTTGATATCACCAGCCAGCGCAGCCACGCATTGCTCATGCATCAATTTTGGAGCAATATTCGCCGTCACGCTGACGTTGCCTTGGCCACCCATCAATGTCATGGCGACAGCAGTGGGGTCATCGCCAGAGTAAATTGCGAAATCTTTGCCAGTTTCTGCTTTGAGTTCTTTCGCAGCTTTGATTAGCCACTGCGCTTTGTCGATATTGCCGCTGGCTTCTTTGATGCCGACAATGCCATCCACATGCGCTAAACGCATCGTGGTTTCAACCGACATATCGGCAACAGTGCGACCAGGTACGTTGTACAGCACCATCGGCAACGCGACGGCTTCGGCAATCGCTTCGAAATGCAAATACTGGCCTTCTTGTGTCGGGCGGTTGTAGTAAGGCACCACTTGCAATTGGCAGTCTGCGCCTACTTGCTTGGCGTATTTGGCCAACTCAATCGCCTCTGCCGTTGAATTGGCACCGCAGCCCGCCATGATAGGTACGTGTTTGCCACTGCGTATTGACGGGTTAGCGGCAGCATAACGTTTTGATTCTTCAACCGAGACACGAATGATCTCGCAATGCTCTTGCACGCTGACGGTGGGCGATTCGCCCGTGGTGCCGACCACGCCAATGCAGTCAGTGCCCTCGGTGATGTGCCAGTCGATCAACTTGCGCAGCGCAGGATAGTCCACGCTGCCGTCTAAATTCATGGGTGTGGCCAGTGCCACGATGCTGCCGGTGATGGGTGTCATATAGGTGAGCGATTTAATCTGTCGATACCGCATTCTACCCAGACGAGCATCCACATGTTGCTACAAGATTTGAGTACGTCTAAATAGTTGCGATTAATTTTCTGATGCACAACTTAGTGCTATAATTTTAATAGCACTATAGGTAATAAATACGCCTGCTGCAGCTTCATAAGTGCCTAGATTTAAAGATTTTTAATGTTTTTGGATGGTTTTGGATGGTTTTTCAACTGTTTTTACGGTTTTAGTAAGTTTGTTTCCCTAAAGCGTGATTATCAATTGCCATTCGAGCATTGTTCAACTTGGCTTCAGCTTCAAGCTTTTTTGTTCTTAGTTTTGAGTACTTACTGCAACAATTGAAACGTGAATATTACCGAGAAAGCCGTTTTTTGTGACAAAGTTATCTAAATGAAACTAAATTGTGGTCAAATAAACACGTTGTTACGTTTTGTACACATTTATACAGTACCTCGTTTGAGGTAGGTTTTGTAAGAAATGGTTGTACAAAAAGTTCTCTTTTTAGTTGCAAATTAAAGTTTTTTAACATTTACTCATAGAAAGCCACACATGAACGCAGTTTATAAAAGCATTTGGAACGAATCTTTAGGCGCATGGGTCGCCACCGCTGAAAACACCGCTGCGCGCGGTAAAAAGGGCAGCTCGAAAAAGGCTTTGGCGATGCCAGTGGTTCAAGCCGTTGCTGCAGCGGCGGCTTTGGCGTTTGCTGCGCCTAGCTGGGCGATTGCTTTGGGCACCACTTGCAGTGCTCCGTCTGCATACGTGGTCACGCCTGCATCAGCATCAACTGTGAATTGCAATGATGCAACTTATACATCTATTGAAGTTAATTCGCAAAATGCTAGCGTGACGGTAAACTTGACACAGGCGAACGCGACTGTAACTTCGCAATACAAAGATGCAATTGGCGTGTATGGCCGTGAATTCATTGGTAACACAACAACCGTCAACACACAAGCAGGCCAAAAACTCACTGTCAATGCAGGCGAGGGCGGTAGTGGCATTAACGCCACAGGCTATGCTGTTACTGTGAATAACAAAGCAGAGATTGAGCTCAAAGACACAAACGCAAGCTCAGCAGGTATTCGCGTTTATGGGTACGGCGGCAACCCAACCGTTAACAACGAAGGCAAAATCACAACTTTGGGCGAGGGTTCGAACGGTATCAAAGTAGAGACGCGGTATTCCAGCAGTGGCAGTGAAGCCCCTAAAGCGACGATCAACCACAATGCTGGCACGATAACGACTTCCGGAGCGTCTGCGTCAGGTTTGTACATAGAGTCAAGTAGTGCAAACGGTACTTACGACATCACATCCAGCGGGAATGTCAGCACTTCTGGCAGCGATGCCCATGGCATCTACGCCACGATATCTGGTGAAGGAGCCGGCAACCCAGGCACTGCAAATGTTACCGTCAATGCTGGCACCGTGTCTGCAACAGGTAACAACTCAGCAGGTATCCAGACAGATTTGTATTTATATAACCGAGAGCAAGCCACTTCCAATGTAACCATCAATGGCGGCTCAGTCAGCGGGGGTTGGGGTGATGGTTTGCGTTCGGCTGGGGTGCAAGTTATGAATGGCGACAGCGAGATCACCATTGCATCAGGCGCAAGTCTCGGTTCTTTATCAGATGTGGCGATTGACACCGCAGGTGAGCGCAAAGTCAGCTCGTCCCCAAGCAATGCCAGAAATAGTGGCACTACATACATTTCTAACTCTGGCACTATGACAGGCGAGGTTTACACCAGCCGTGGCAACACAACCATCAACAACGACGCCAGTGGTATTTGGAACTTACGCAAATGGTCCAGCTCAGCTGGTGGTGCGCGCGATACGGTAGGTGATGTTAATGTTGTTTTGGGCAATAGAGGCGGAGAGGAAGGTCCAAACAACACAATCAACAACAATGGTTTGATTAGACTCACTCAAATCTCTGGCCACAACGCTGCCCAAAATGCCACGTTCAGCGGCTTGAGCAATTTCAACAACAACGCAACAGGCACATTGAGCATGGTCAACGGCTTTGCTGGTGACAAAATCACCATCAACGGCAACTACAACGCGCAAACAGGCGCTAAAGTCAACATGGATGTGGTTTTGAACGGTGACACATCTGCATCAGACAAACTCGTTATCAACGGTACAGCGACAGGCCCAACCAAGGTTTATGTCACCAACGTGGGCGGAACGGGTGGGCAAACAACTAACGGCATCAGTTTGATCGAGATCAACCCAGCCGAAATCATCTTGACACGCGAATCCGTAACAATAACAGCCAAAGCTAGCGGCCCCATCACCGCCCAAGCCATAGCCACGCCCGCCACCTTCACCCTAGGCGCGCCCGTGCAAGCTGGCAACTACGAATACTTCTTAAACGCCAAAGGCACAGGCTACGCGTTGGAGAGCACGTATTCGGCAACACCTGTTCCTACTCCTACTCCTACGCCTGCACCAAGCGCTGCACCGACCCCAACCCCCACCCCAGTAGCAGCACCGACACCCGCACCCCAAGTGCTGCGCCCAGGCGTGGTGGCATACTCTTTAGCCTCACAGACCAACTTTGAGCTGAACCAAGTCGCTAACGGTACTTACAACGACCGCATAGGCGCACAAACCGCGGCAGGTGCTAACAACGGCTGGGTGCGCGTAGGCGCATCAAATGTAGATTTGACTGGCGCTAAGTCCTTTGACATCAAGCAAAAGCACAGCTTTGTGCAAGGCGGCAAAGACCTGCTCAAATCGACAGACAGCGGCACCACAGCTACAACAGGCGTTGCAGCGAGCTATAGCAATTCGGACAACACACTCTATAACCGCGACCGACTCAAAGGCGGCTTTGACAGCAAAACAGGCAGCTTGAAGTCAACCCAAATGACCCTAGCTGGCTACCACACCCGCCAACTGGACGATGGCAGCATCATTGACATCGTAGGCGCCTTGAGCAGCCTTGAGAACAAATTCAGCGACGTCAACGGCACGGGTGGCAAACAAACGGGAACGGGCGTGGCGCTATCGGTTGAATTTGCCAAACCCATCGCCATCATGAACGGCAGCATGACGCTAGAGCCACAAGCGCAGCTCAGCTTCCAAAACCACAGCTACAAAGCCTTCAACGACGGCGTTGCCACCATCGACGCCTACAGCGCAGACAGCCTTCGCGCACGTGTGGGTATGCGCTTGAGCATGGGTGACAAAACCAAGCCAGCCGCTGCGACTGAAGCCAACAGTTTCTATTTCAGCGCCAACCTCTTGCAAGACCTGATCGCTCCAGAAGGCGTGACGATCGGTGGTGGAACCATCCAAGACGATGTGAACAAGAAGACTTGGCTAGAAGTGGGCTTAGGCGGTCAAGCCAAAGTGGGTGGCAATGCCACGGTTTACGGCAGCGTGAACTACCAAAAATCGATCAGCGGCTCCAGCAGAAGCGGGGCAGCGGGTAATGTGGGTGTGAAGGTGGCATTTTAAATTACTTTCTATGTAATGACCCCAAAAGTAATGATCGTCACCACCGAAGCGCCGGACCTCGGTGCTGGCGGTCTTTGCTTTTTTAACGGCTTGCTGTGGCAAGAGCTGCGCACGCGGGGCTACCCCTGTATCACCGTTTACCTGAACCGCTACGGCACACCGCCCTCGCAAGCAGCCAACTACACCGTCCCCATCACGGCAGATTTGCCGTTTGACCAGTTGCAAGAAGTCACCGCGATGAATACCGCTTGGTCTACCCGCGAGAAACTGCAGCCTATCATTGACCAGTTTCAGCCCGATGTCATCTCGGTCCATGGCGATTGGGCGGTGATGCCGTTTTTCTTTGACCTGCCCAAAGTGCAATTCACCTGGCACGCCAGCCACATTGGCATGAGCGACGCCACGCGTCGCACCCCAAACGGCTTGCACAGCTACACCGAGCAGCGCATAGCCGCCATGCAAAGCGGTGCGCTGATACTGCACAGCGATTGGGCTAAACAGCAGGTGAAATTACAGCTGACAGATGAAAAGACAGAAGCCATCGCCCCGGCGCATGTTTTCCCGATCGGCGTGCGCTTTGAAGACTACCCCAGCGTCAAGTTGCGTCATCCCAGCGGCAAAATCATCGTCAGTTTCTTCGCACGGTACAACGATGAAGCGAAAAACTTCTCCGCTTTTCACGGTGCGTTGCAGCGCTTAACGCCAGATTTGCGCAGCCGTATTGAGGTGCGGCTTTACGGCGCGGGTGATTTACCCGCTGAATTTCAAAATTCAGGCCTGCAAGTGCTGGGCTATGCCACAGGCCAGGCCAAGCGCGACGTGCTGGCGCAGGCCGATATGGTGGTCATGCCCAGCACTAAGGAAAGCTTTGGCATGATCGGTCTAGAGGCGCTGCTGTCTAACTGCCACCTGATTGCCACGCCCGGCTTGGGCATGGACGCTTACCTGCCCGCCGAATGCGCTTGCCTGCCTGATGCGAGTAGTCTTGCCGATCATTTGAGTGCTTGCATCATCAATATTGATAGCATTCGAGCCAAGCAAGACGACGGCTATTACCGACTATTGGTTGAAAAATCGCAGTTTAGCGTGCAAGGCATGACCGACAGCTATATCGCGGTTTGGCAAAGTATGGCGGCTGAGGTTGAGTAAAAGGCTGAGTCAAACAATGGCTATGAATCCACCCAAAGTCCTGATTGTCAGTTCTGTAAAACCTAATGCTTTTGAAGCCCAAAGCACAGGCATGGGTTTGTTCATGCAAACGCTATACGACGAACTCAAACGCAGAGACTACCCCTTCAAACTCTGTGTTTTGCAACAAAATCGTGATGGATCAACAACTTACAGCGTAGATGGGGAGGTCGAGGGTGAGGCAGAGTCAACCACAACAATCAACCCCGCTTTGCCGTTTAAAAACTGCTTTGAAAGCCAAGCCATCAACAGCGCTTGGACACTGCGAAACGCGCTCAAACCCTTGTTAGCTACGTTTCAGCCAGATGTGATTTCGGTGCACGACAGCGCCTTGTTCATGCCTTTTCACTTCATGGCGGGCAAAGTGCAAGTGACCTTGCACAACCGCAGCCTAGGCTTGGCGCACGAGCTAGACCGCACCCACGCAGGCATGTTGCACTATTGGGAGCAAAAAATTGCGGCTAGCAAAGCCTCAGCCATGGTGCTGCACAGCCAACAGGCTTACGACCATTTGCGCGATCAGGTGCTGAAAATAGCACCTCCTAAGCAGCAAACCAGTATTTTCAACATTGGCTTAGATCCTGCAAACTATATTGCCAAGAAAACACCGCATCCGCACGGAAAAATAAGGGTGAGTTATATAGGCAGTTTGCTTGACCCTTTGCAAAATTTCTCTGTATTTGCAAAAACAATTGCCTTATTACCGCAAGCATGTCGCGATTTGATGGTGGCCCAAGTTTATACACAAGAAGATTATCTGTCTATTATTCCTGAGGGAATGAAAAACACACAATTCAAAGACATTAAATTTAAATCGGTTAATCATATTGAAGATAAGAAACTAGCATTGTCTAATACCGATATTTTGCTTATTTCTAGCAGCCATGAAAGCTTTGGCACGCTGGGTTTAGAAGCGATGCTTTCAAACTGCAAAGTTATTGCAAGCCAGGGCACGGGAATGGACAGTTATTTAGAGCCCGGCAGTGTGAGCCCATGCGAGCCAATAAGCATGGCTTTGAAGCTTGAGGCTGAGCTGCATCAATGGGCAGCTACGCAGCAAAAGCAAGCGAACAATGACTATCGACAGCTCGTTGATAGCCCACGGTTCAGCGCGACACAGATGGTGGATAACTACACCACAGCATGGCTAAAGTTAGCTAAAATTAGTTAAATTTTGCTATATTTTTTATAGCTGCTTAGGCAATAAATACGCCGGCTATATCGATAATATGCCTAAAAACACAACCAAATCTGATTCGCCAAATCCAGCATGAACTCTGGCCGCGTATAAGCCATAAATACTGCTGCCAAAGCCGCTAGGGCTACTGCCCAAGCCAGCAAGCGTTTGATGGTGTAGTGTGAGTCTTGCATGGTCTAAATGATACGTTATTTAAGTTTATGCAGTTTTCAGAGGTGACCGAACAACGGCGGTTTCTTTCACTGGCAAGTTTATCAAACCACCGAATATGCCCAACGCGATGATGATGTACCACATCACGTCATAGCTCTTGTTCGCATCAAAGATCACCGCACCCATCCATGCGCCTAAAAACGAACCGATTTGGTGGCTGAAAAAGACGAAGCCACTGAGCATGGACAAGTGCTGAATGCCAAACATTTGCGCCACTAAAACGTTGGTTACCGGCACCGTGGATAACCATAATAAACCCATCAAACTTGCAAATATATACACGCTCATAGGCGTTAGTGGTGCGAGTATAAAGACAGCCACAATAACGGCTCGAGCAAAATAAATAAAAGACAATATTTTAGTTTTCGACATGCGTTGGCCTAGTGAGCCAGCCATATAGGTGCCAAACACGTTAAATAATCCCACCAAAGCCAGCGCGTAGCTCGCCACTTGCGGCGACAAGCCTTGGTCTTTCAAATAGCTGGGCAAATGCACGCCGATGAAAACAACTTGAAAACCGCACACAAAATACCCTGCCATCAAGAGCTGAAAACTTGGGTATTTGAAGGCTTCAGTAAGCGCTTGCATGATCGTTTGGTCACGTTTGACGGTCGTAGCGCCGTTGGAAAAAGCATGTTCGCGCAAGCCAAACGCCAACGGAATCATCAGCAATGTCGCAAAACCCAACATCACCAGTGCTTGCTGCCAGCCGAAGCTGCTGATTAAGAAACCCTCGGTTGGCACCATCAAAAACTGCCCAAACGAGCCTGCTGCTGCGGCGACACCCATGGCCCAAGAGCGTTTTTCGGCAGGTACGTTGCGGCCAATCACGCCGTAAATCACGGCGTAAGTCGTACCAGCTTGTGCCGCGCCAATCAAAATACCGGCACTCAAAGCAAACAAAAACGGCGTATCAGCGTAAGCCATGCCGACCAAACCCAGCGCATACAAAATTGCGCCGCCAATAATGACCTTGAACGCACCAAACTTGTCTGCCAGCATGCCAGCGCCAATACCGGTCACGCCCCAAGCGAGGTTTTGAATCGCAATAGCAAACGCAAAGTTCTCGCGTGTCCATCCGTATTGGGTGGTTATGGGCTGTAGCCACAGGCCAAAACCGTGTCGAATTCCCATGGCGAGTGTAACAATGGCTGCGCCGCAAATGAGAACTTGTGTGAGGCTGAGTGGTTGGTGGGTTGCTGAGGATGTCGTCATCCCTTGAGTTTAGCTTGCACCAGCACAAGATGCTGTCACGCAAGTTGAATCCTCCACTTGACATAAGATATACTGTTTATTAATACAGTAATAAATTGCTACCGTCTACAATGCACCGCTATGGCTACCAAACCCGCTTCCACACCTGCTGAATATTCCGAAAGTTCGATCCGCGTTTTGAAAGGCCTTGAGCCCGTCAAACAACGTCCCGGCATGTACACGCGGACCGACAACCCGCTGCACGTCATCCAAGAAGTGCTGGATAACTCGGCAGACGAAGCGCTGGCAGGACATGGCAAAAAGATCAAGGTGACTTTACACAGCGATGGCTCGGTCAGCATTGAAGACGATGGTCGTGGCATTCCGTTTGGCATGCACCCGACTGAAAAAGCACCCGTGATTGAGCTCGTGTTCACCCAATTGCACGCCGGCGGTAAATTTGACAAAGGCAAGGGCGGCGCTTACAGCTTCTCCGGCGGTTTGCATGGCGTGGGTGTGAGTGTAACGAATGCTTTGGCGAAACGCCTAGAAGCCACCAGCTACCGCGAAGGCTCGGTTGCCAGCCTCGTTTTCTCTGCTGGCGATGTGATTGAATCCTTGAAGGTTCGTAAAACGGGTGAGGGCGACCGCAAAACTGGTACGACGGTGCGGGTCTGGATCGACCCCAAATACTTTGAAACAGCGCAATTACCAATGACGGAGCTGATGCACCTGCTGCGCAGCAAAGCGGTGCTGATGCCTGGTGTGACGGTCACGCTCGTCAATGAAAAAACAAAAGAAACCCAAAACTGGCAATACAAAGGCGGTTTGCGCGATTATTTGATGCAAACGCTAACGGGCGACCCGGTTATTCCCCTGTTTGAAGAAGAAGGCTTTGCCGATGCCGCGAGTGAAAGCTTCGCCGAAGGCGAGGGCGCGCAGTGGTGTGTGGCCTTCACTGAAGACGGCTCGCCGGTGCGCGAAAGCTATGTAAATTTGATTCCCACCAGCGCAGGTGGCACACACGAAAGCGGCTTGCGCGATGGTTTGTTTACCGCCGTGAAGAGCTTCATCGACCTGCATTCGCTTTTGCCTAAAGGGGTGAAGTTGATGCCAGAAGATGTCTTCGCCCGCGCCAGCTATGTGCTGTCTGCCAAGGTGCTAGATCCGCAGTTTCAGGGGCAGATCAAAGAGCGCTTGAATTCGCGTGATGCAGTTCGTTTGGTGTCAGGCTTCGTGCGTCCGTCTTTAGAACTTTGGTTGAATCAACACGTTGATTACGGCAAAAAATTGGCCGAACTCGCCATCAAAGCCGCACAAACCCGCCAAAAAGCGGGCCAAAAGGTCGAAAAGCGCAAAGGCTCAGGCGTGGCGGTGCTACCAGGCAAGTTGACGGATTGCGAAAGCAAAGACATTACTTACAACGAGGTGTTTTTGGTCGAGGGCGACTCCGCAGGCGGCAGCGCCAAAATGGGGCGCGACAAGGAAACCCAAGCGATTTTGCCACTGCGGGGCAAGATTTTGAATACCTGGGAAGTCGAGCGTGACCGCTTGTTTGCCAATACCGAGATCCACGATATTTCGGTCGCCATTGGCGTTGACCCACATGGTGCGAACGATTCGCCAGATTTGACGGGATTGCGCTACGGCAAAATCTGCATTTTGAGTGATGCGGACGTGGACGGCTCACACATTCAGGTGCTTTTGCTCACACTCTTTTTCAGACATTTCCCCAAATTGATAGAAACTGGGCACATCTACGTAGCGCGACCGCCGTTGTTCAGAGTCGAT
>JANPLX010000146.1:0-8437 GCA_031422495.1 Polaromonas sp.
ATCGCCAATTTGAATAAAACCAAAACTCTGGCTCATCCACAAAATCAATTCTTCAGACAGGCGGCTGATGTGCACCATGGCCAAGCTGGCAGCAGCGGTGAACTCAATCGCAAAGTCTCTGTCACTCACAGCATCCAATGAGTTTTGGCAGACTTGAGGCATCCCTTTTACATCAACCATACCTAGTGTTTTAGCCACACGTTCACGGTCTAGCGGGTAGCTGGTGCCAGCCAAGGCCGCTGCGCCCAGCGGCAAATAATTCACACGGTGACGCACATCTTGCATACGTTCAGCGTCGCGGCTAAACATTTCTACGTAGGCCAACATGTGGTGGCCAAAGCTGACGGGTTGGGCGACCTGCAAGTGGGTAAAGCCGGGCAGAATGACCTCGACGTTTTTCTCGGCTATCGTCAACAAGGCTTTTTGCAGCTCGGTGAGCAAGTCGCCAATCAGGTCGATCTCACCGCGCAGCCACAGGCGCACGTCTGTGGCGACTTGGTCGTTGCGGCTGCGGCCCGTGTGCAGGCGTTTGCCAGCGTCGCCTATCAAAGTGGTCAAGCGCGCTTCAATGTTGAGGTGCACGTCTTCTAAATCCAATTTCCAATCAAAAGCGCCAGATTCGATTTCTGCACGGATTTGACCCAAGCCTTTTTGAATCGACTGATGGTCAACATCAGAAATAATCTTTTGCGCAGCTAGCATCTCCGCATGCGCCAAAGAGCCGGCAATATCGGCCTGCCACAGACGCTTGTCAAAAAACACACTGGAGGTGTAGCGTTTGACCAAGTCGCTCATGGGTTCAGAAAACAGGGCAGACCAGGCTTGGGATTTTTTGTCGAGTTGATTGGTGGACATAGGAAAATGGCGTGTAAGTGACTAATTTCCTCTATTATCGGGCTGTATCCGCTACTTTTAACGCCTTTTTAAACCCATTTTTCAACGCATTTTTAGCCCCGTTTTTCAAGATGTCGCCACCGCAAACCCGCCAGATTAGCAAATCCGTTTTGATTTTTGATGCCTGCCAGGTAGGTGTCGTTCTGCGTACGGTCTTGGTCGTTCAGGCGGTTTTGGCAGTTGGCGTGATGTTTTTTGAGAGCAGTTTCGTCGCTTGGGGTGCGACATTGGCTTTGGTGACGGGCGGTGCGTTGCCTGGCACTTTGCTGTGGTTGATCGTCACTTGCAGCCTCAGACATAGCCTTCAGCGCTTGCCACGCGCCTGGCAATATGTGGCTGGTATTGGTTTAGGTTCTTTAGCGGGTTTGTATGCTGTTTCCATGCTGATATTGGCAGCTGCCATATTAACCACGACAGCGCCCTGGTTGGCTAGCGGTTTTACTGGGTCATTGGTAGCTGCGGCATTGGTAGCAGCGCTTGAATGGCGCGCCAAGGGGCGAACGCCAGCGGCAACGACAGCAAAATTAGCCGAATTGCAATCGCGTATTCGTCCGCATTTTTTGTTCAACACACTGAACAGCGCCATCGCCTTAGTGCGGCAAGAGCCTGCGCGGGCTGAGGGTTTGCTGGAAGATTTGAGCGATTTGTTCAGGGCGGCGCTGGCAGAACATGGTGAATCTGTCACTTTGGCACAAGAAATTGAGTTGGCCAAAAACTACCTCTCGATAGAGCAAGTGCGTTTTGGCGATCGGCTTCAAGTGCAATGGCTGCTTGACCCTGCTGCCAACCTTGCCCAATTACCACCGCTGCTCTTACAACCCTTGGTAGAGAATGCTGTTCTTCACGGCGTAGAGCCCAACCCACTGGGCGCAAACATCGTTATCTCTACCAAGCGCGAGAGTAGCAAGGTGGTGGTAGAGATTAGCAATACCTTGCCCCTGGCGGGTACGTCGTCGCCTGCTACCAATGGCAACGGCATTGCGCTAAAAAATGTGCGCGACCGTTTAAGTCTGTTGCATGATATGGAAAGCTCGTTCCACGCTGGCGTTAAACATGACCACTACCTTGTCAGAATCGAACTGCCCGCATGAACAGTCTCACTATTTTGATAGTGGATGATGAACTGCTGGCTCGCAAAAGATTGCGTACCCTGCTGGGCGATTGCACTGAGCCAGCGGTCATTATCGGTGGCGAAGCCAAAAATTCTGCAGAAGCGCTTGCCTTGCTTGAACAGGTGCAATTCGACGCCGTGTTGCTTGATATACACATGCCGGGGGGCGACGGTTTGACGCTCGCGCGTCGCTTAAAAGATTTGCCGAACCAACCCGCCATCGTCTTCATCACTGCGCATGCCGAGCACGCTGTAGAAGCCTTTGAATTAACCGCAACCGACTATTTAACCAAGCCTGTTCGACTAGAAAGATTACAAAATTCGCTACAAAAAATAGAGCAATTTAGGCAATCAGTACGGTATCTAGATCCAGAAAATACTAAAAGCACAGCTAGTGAAATCCTAATTATTCAAGAGCGCGGCACGACTGAACGCATACCGCTCAACGAAGTGCTTTACCTCAAAGCCGAACTGAAGTACATCAGCGTTCGGACGGCTTTGAAAACGTATATTTTGGAAGGCAGTTTGAGCGAATTGGAAGCGCGCTATCCGGCTCATTTTTTACGAATTCACCGCAATGCATTGGTTGCAACGCACGCGATTCGTGCGCTGGAAAAGCACTTTGACCCCGATGAAGGCGACGGCTGGGCGGTGCGGCTGACCAACATTGACGAGCTGCTGATGGTCTCGCGCAGACAGTTGGCAGCGGTGAAAGAAGTGATTTCTAAAGCTTAAACTTAAAACTCAAGCTTTGGCCTTATCCGCCTCGGTGATAAACGAGTCTGCATAAAACTCGTCTTCTGGCAATTTGCACAGCTTCACAAAATCAGCCTGCGCTGAATCGACCACAATCGGCGCACCGCAAGCATAGACTTGGTGTGCACTTAAATCAGGGAAGTCAGCCATCACCGCTTGATGCACAAAACCGGTTCGCCCTTCCCACTCATCCTCTGGCAAAGCGTTTGACACCACGGGCACGTAGCTCAAATTTGGCATCGCGGCGAGTTGCGCATGCACCCAATCGTCCATGTACAAATCCGCGGGTCTGCGGCCACCCCAGTACAAAACAGCAGGTCGGTCAATGCCTTGGTGCTGCATGTGTTGAATGATCGCTTTGATAGGGGCAAAACCCGTGCCTGAAGCCAGCAAAATCATTGGTTTTTGCGAATCTTCACGCAGGTAAAAACTACCAAACGGCCCTTCGATGCGCTGGATTTCTTTTTCTTTCATCACGCCAAACACATGGTCTGTAAATTTGCCACCTGGCATGTGACGAATATGCAGTTTCAGCGTTTTATTCTCGGCAGCGATATGCGGCGCAGATGCCATAGAGTAACTGCGTCGAGCACCATCACGCAATATGAATTCGATGTATTGCCCAGCCTTGTATTGCAAGGTGTCGCTAGCGGGAAGTTGAAGCTGAATCACCATCACATCGTGCGATTTTTTCTCCATAGACAGCACACGTGAAGGCATGCGCTTGATGGGGAAAGCATCTGCCGATGTCACTTGACGCGACTCCAACACGATATCGCTTAGCGGTTTGCCGCAGCAGGTCAAAATATAGCCCGCAGCCTCTTCTTCAGCGCTTAAAGCTTTGGGCTGGTGCGGACCGTGAACGACTTTTCCTTCCAGCATCTTGCATTTGCACGAGCCGCAGGCGCCGTCCTTGCAACCATAGGGCATGGCGACGCCTTGGCGAATGCCAGCGGTCAAAATCGGCTCATCGGCTAAGACGGTAAAGCTGCGGTTGCTGGGTAAAACGGAGACATTAAAAGACAAAGCGGCTGACATGTGGGTATCCTAGGGGGGTCTGAATTCGAGAATTTTTCTAAAGAACACCTATTTTGCCTGTAATTTCAAGTTATTCGACCCGCCTAGTCAGAAGACCCGCCACCACGTACTGGAGCGCTGGTTTGGGCGCTCTGCCTGCGCGGTTTCGCAAACCACGGCTGTTGATTGTGGGTTGCGGTGATGTGGGACAGCGTGCTGCCAGCATTCTCAACGCCTACAAATCTAGTCAAGCTCAGCCTTTACGAGTTTTAGCGCTTACTTCTTCTGCAGAACGCATTCCTGCGTTGCGTGCGCAAGGCATCGTTCCTTTGTTGGGCAACTTGGATCATGCGCCAAGCTTTAAGCGCATCGCCGGCTTAGCGACGCACATTTTGCACTTAGCGCCGCCGCCGTCTGAAGGTTGGAGCGACCCACGCACCTTGGCTCTAACCCGTACTTTGCGCCTACGTACTGCGCCCAGCGGCTTCATTTACGGCTCGACTAGCGGTGTCTATGGCGATTTAGCAGGCGGCAAAGCCAAAGAGACTTTGTCCACAGCGGCCCGAACACCACGTGCCACACGCCGCGTGAGTGCCGAGCAAACGGTGCGATTTTTAGGTCGCAGCTCTCTCAATACAAGCTTCATACGCACCTCCATCCTGCGCATTCCCGGCATTTATGCCCCGAATCGCGAAGGTGGCACTCCCAAAGGCCGCTTGCTCAAAGGCACACCCGTGCTGGCTGCTAAAGACGACGTCTACACCAACCACATCCATGCCGACGACCTGGCCCGCGCCTGCCTAGCCGCCCTGTGGCGCGGCAAAGCACAGCGCGTCTACAACGTCAACGACGACAGCCGCATGAAAATGGGCGACTATTTCGACTTCGCCGCCGACCTCTACAACCTTCCCCGCCCCCCCCGCGTCCCCCGCAGCACCGCGCAAGACCAGCTATCGCTGATGCTGCTGAGCTTCATGAGCGAGTCAAGGCAGATGGATAACGGGAGGATGAAACGGGAGTTGCGGTTGCAACTTCGGTATCCGACGGTGAAGACGGGGTTGACTGAGTCAACGCAGCCGAAGTTGTTTTGAAATTTTGAAATTTACAAAAGCGTATTTTGCTATATTTTTAATAGCTATTTAGGCAACAAATACGCCGGCTAGAGAGATTTATATTCTATTTCAGAGTATTTACTGCACCGCGGGCATCGTCTTCAACGCTTTCACCGCCCCCTCACCCATCGCGGCACCAAAGCGCTTCGCTAATCGCTCAGCCACGTTGTCGCGCTTGGTGTAATCGACCAGCTCTGGCGCTTTGACAACATCGCGGGCGACGAAGTCTAGGGTGCCGATTTTGTCGGCCAAGCCTAGCTCAACTGCTTGTTGACCACTCCAAAACAGGCCCGTGAAAGTGTCTGGGGTTTCTTTGAGGCGCTCGCCACGGCCTTTTTTGACCACGGCGATGAACTGTTGGTGGATTTGATTCAGCATGCCCTGGGTAAAAATACGGTGCTTTTCAGTTTGTGGGCTGAACGGGTCCATAAAGCCTTTGTTTTCGCCAGCGGTCATCAAACGGCGCTCCACACCCAGCTTTTCCATCAAACCGGTAAAGCCAAAACCATCCATCAACACGCCAATGCTGCCGACGATGCTGGCTTTATCGACATAAATTTGGTCTGCAGCCACGGCGATGTAGTACGCGGCTGAGGCGCAGGTTTCCTCCACCACGGCGTAGATTGGTTTTTTATGCAGTGCTTTGAGCCGGTAAATCTCGTCGTTAATCATGCCTGCCTGCACCGGACTGCCGCCTGGCGAGTTGATGAGCAAAACCACAGCTTTAGCGCCTTTGTCTTCAAACGCACTGCGTAAAGATGTCATGACCTGATCCGCACTGGTCTCGCCACCTGAGGCGATTTCGCCCTTGATTTCAATCACTGCCGTGTGTTCAATGCTGAAATCTTTGGTCGAAGCGCCATTGTGAAACACATTCCACGCCAAAAACACGAAAAATGCCAACCACGCCAGCCGTACAAACGTACGCCAGCGTCTAGCGGTTTGTTGTTCCGCCATGTAGCTCGTCGCCAGCTTTTCTAGCGATGAGCGCTCCCAATTCACGGGTGCAGTTGGAGTGGGCGTAGCGGATGGAAATTGCGGTTCGTTGGTGTCGTTCATGGGGTATCTTTTATCTGCGGAAATGTGGATATTGCCACTAAATGGGTCAAATTCGTCAAAATGCAAGCTGAGAGCGCTCTAATTCACAATGCCTCAAAATTCCAGTGGCTTCAAGTTATACGCAGTATGCCAGTGAACCACGCCGCGTTCCTCAGTCAGGGCAATTTTGACCAGCCCACCCTTGCACGGCCCACCCACGCAATCTCCCGTCTCAGGGCTGTATTCTGCCCCGTGAGATGAGCAAACCAGCCACTGCCCATCGCGGTCAAACACCTTGTTTGGCTGCAAATCCAGCTCCATCGCCACATGACTGCAACGGTTCAGGTAAGCCTGCGGCAAACCCTCAAATCGAATCGCAAACGCCCGGCAAGTCTGCCCCGCATAAACCACATCAAACGGCACCGCCAAACCGCCGTCGATCAAATCGGTTGAATTGCAGAGCGGCATGACCTCAGATGGCTCGCTGGGTACAGAAAATTTGATGATGGAATCGGTCATTTTTACTATGAATTTAATAGCTGATTAGGCAATAAATACAACTGCTAGAGTCATATTTGATGTCATTTTAGAGCATTCTTACTGGTTTTAGGCAAATTTAGCCATCCACTGATCCAACTCAGCCACCGAGTGCGCGATGTGAAGCGGGTTGTAGGCTGCGAAGGTGGCGGGCTCGTGGGCGCCGTAGCTGACGGCGACGCTGGGGCAGCCGGCGTTTTGCGCCATCAGGAGGTCGTGCGTGGTGTCGCCGATGACTAGGGTGCGCTCGGGGGGGACCTTGAGCTCTTCCATCAGCTCGTGCAGCATCAGCGGATCGGGCTTGTTAGCAGTTTGGTCTGCGGTACGGGAGGCGTGGAAAAGTCCTTTTAACTCAACGGCTTGCAGGGCGTCGTCTAAACCACGGCGGCTTTTGCCGGTGGCGACGGCTAGCAAATGGTTGCGTTGTTTCAAGGCAACTAAGAGTTCCAAAACGCCTGTAAACAAGCTGATGTCGTTCATGCTCTGGCCGTAGTGGAATTTGTAGCGCTCGTTCAGCTGCGGGTATTTGCTGGTCGGCACATCGGGCGCGGCGTGGGCAAGAGCTTGCATCAAGCCCATGCCGATGACGTAGGAGGCGGCTTGGTCCGTCGGCCGCTGCCCGCCGACGTCAACTACCGCCGCTTGGATGCTGCGGGTGATGATGGCGGTAGAGTCAGACAGGGTGCCGTCCCAGTCGAAGGCTATTAAATCGAATTTACGGTCAATTTGACGTGTGGATTTTTGGGTTGTCATTGGAATTAGTTTAAAGAATCAACAAAGCTTTGCAGTTCAGCGGGTAATTCGTTCTGCAATTCGACGCGTTCAGCGGTAGCGGGATGGGTGAGTTGCAGTCGCCATGCGTGCAAAAACATGCGTTTTAAGGCGGTGGTTTGAGATTTGGACGGCTTTTGAAGAGCTTTGTTCAGCTCAAAATCGCCATATTTGTCATCACCCGCGATGGGGTGAGCTTCGCTGGCGAGATGGACGCGGATTTGGTGGGTGCGGCCGGTTTTGATGGTGACTTCTAGGAGGGTGAAACCGGCGAAAGACTGGCGAACTTTCACCAAGGTCACCGATTTCATGCCTTCGGGATCGTCTTTGGTGGTGACTTTGACGCGGCGTTCGCCCTCGCTTCCATCTTTCGTCGGTAGCAAATACTTATGCAAGGGCTTGTCCAGCACCTTCTTATTAGCAGGCCAAGCGCCCACCACCAGAGCGAGATAGGTTTTGCCGGTTTCGCGCTCGCGGAACTGGTTTTGCATATTCGTTAAGGCGCTGCGTTTCTTGGCGACCAGCAAAATGCCGCTGGTTTCACGGTCCAAGCGATGCACCAATTCCAAAAATTTAGCTTGTGGCCGTGCCATGCGCAGCTGCTCAATCACCCCAAAGCTGATGCCTGAACCACCATGCACGGCAACGCCGGCGGGTTTGGAGATGGCTAAAACGTAGTCGTCTTCCAGCAAAATCGGGAAATCTTTCAAGATGGAGGTTTTGCTGATTTTGCGCCCATCCGTGGCATTCTCTAATGAGTTAGTGAGTGCATACTTCGCGGCTTCTGCAGCCATCGCTTCGGTTTTCTCCGCCATGCGTTCAGACACACGCACGGGCGGCAGGCGAACGATATCTCCCTCGCTGATGCGGGTATCGGCAGAGGCTCTGCCCTTGTTGACGCGCACTTCGCCGCTGCGGATGATTCGGTAGACGTGGGTTTTGGGGACGCCTTTGAGCTGGCGGATCAAGAAGTTGTCCAAACGTTGACCGTCGGAGTTTTCGTCAACCGTGACAAATTCGGCCTTGATAGCAGGGGTAGCTTCAGCCTTGGTATTTAGTGCCAATTCAGGTTTAAGCAATAAATTGGCCTTATCTGCTTGTAATTTGGTTTTTAAGGGTGCTTTTTCCAATCCAGCCTCTATAATATGATTTACCAGCGCCGCGCTATAAGTAATTGATTTATCTGGAGTTTAGTCCACAT
>JANPLX010000147.1:0-46671 GCA_031422495.1 Polaromonas sp.
GTCCAAAGTGGCCGGCACGGCACTGGTCAAAGCTGGCAACAAGAGTTGGTTTTTCTTGACGGCTGACTACGCTTTCGGTTATTCGCTGGAAGGCGATGCATCTACTGTGGTCAAAGCCAATGGCGGAACCGTAGCAGGCGCAGTGCGGCATCCGCTGAACGCTTCAGACTTCTCATCTTTCCTGCTGCAGGCGCAGGCTTCCAAGGCGCAAATTCTGGCGCTGGCCAATGCGGGCGGCGACACCATCAATGCCATGAAGGCGGCCAAAGAATTCGGTATCACCAAAACCATGAAAGTAGCCGGCTTGCTGGTCTTTATCAACGACGTGCACAGCCTGGGACTGGCCAACACCGAAGGCCTGCAGTTGGCCGACAGCTGGTACTGGAACCAAGACGATGCATCGCGCAAATTTGCCAAACGGTTCTTCGAAAAATACAAGCGCATGC
Source organism: Polaromonas sp. (assembly GCA_031422495.1). Classification (GTDB taxonomy): domain Bacteria; phylum Pseudomonadota; class Gammaproteobacteria; order Burkholderiales; family Burkholderiaceae_C; genus Aalborgiella. The sequence goes on from JANPLX010000147.1 coordinate 447, forward strand.
CCTCGAGCATTCAGGCCGCCGATTATTCTGATGCATCCAACTATTTGAAGGCTGTGCAAACCGCAGGTACGACAGACGGTGATAAAGTCATGAGTACCATGAAATCCATGAAATTCGATGATTTTTATGGCAAGGGTCAAGTCCGTGCAGACGGCCGTATGTTGCGCGACATTTATTTGTTTGAAGTTAAAAGCGCCAAAGATTCCACCACCCCATGGGACTACTACAAAACCATTGCCAAAGTGCCAGGTGAACAAGCCTTCACCACGGTGGCCGAGTCCAAGTGCTCATTGTTGAAAAAATAAGGTGAGTACCAGGTGACCGTTTGTACAGATGAACGGTCACTTTTTTAACGCGCAAGGCATCAACTGACGGGCTTCCATGGAAATTTTCGGTATTCCCCTCCAGGCTTTTCTGGGCCAACTCCTGCTGGGTCTGGTCAATGGGGCGTTCTACGCCCTGCTGAGTCTGGGGCTGGCGGTTATTTTTGGCCTGCTGGGCATTGTCAACTTCGCCCATGGTGCGCTGTACATGCTGGGTGCCTTTGCCGCCTGGATCATGCTTGACTTGTTTGGCATTAGTTACTGGACCGCTTTGGTGCTGGCACCGCTCACAGTCGGTGTGTTTGGCATTGTGATCGAGCGGCTGTTCCTCAAGCACCTCTATAAGCTTGACGAGATCTACGGTCTGTTGCTGACCTTTGGTTTGACGTTGATTGCAGAAGGCATTTTCCGCGAGCTGTACGGCGTGTCTGGTCAAAACTACCCGGTGCCCGAACTGTTGTCTGGGGCGACCAATTTGGGTTTCATGGTGCTGCCAAACTACCGGGCCTGGGTGGTCTTGGTGTCGCTGGTGGTTTGTCTGGGGACCTGGTTCCTCATTGAGCGCACCCGGCTGGGTGCCTATTTGCGCGCCGGCACTGAAAATGCTCCGCTGGTGCAGGCGTTTGGCATCAACGTGCCGATGATGGTCATGCTGACCTATGGCGCTGGCGCTGCTTTGGCGGCCCTGGCCGGTGTCTTGGCCGCACCGATTATTCAGGTCAATCCGCTGATGGGCTCCAACCTTATCATCGTGGTCTTCGCCGTGGTGGTGATAGGCGGCATGGGCTCCATTTTGGGCTCCGTGCTGACCGGTCTCGCGCTGGGTCTCATCGAGGGGTTGACGCGTGTTTTTTATCCCGAAGCCTCCAGCATCGTGGTATTTGTGATCATGGTCCTTGTGCTGATGGTTCGCCCAGCCGGCCTGTTTGGCAAGGAAGCTTAAATGAACACCTTCAATAAAATCACCCGAATCACGTATGTGGCTTTGATGGCGCTGGCCTTGGTTGCACCCTTTATCGGGCTGTACCCCGTGTTCGTCATGAAGCTGTTGTGCTTCGCCCTGTTTGCCTGCGCTTTCAATTTGTTACTGGGCTTTACCGGTCTGCTGTCGTTTGGCCACGCCGCGTTTTTTGGCAGCGCCGCCTACATCACCGGCTGGTTTGTAAAGTCACAGGGCTGGACGCCCGAGCTGGCGATGTTGGTAGGAGCTCTGGGCGCGGGATTGATTGGCCTGGTGGTCGGCGCAGTGGCCATCCGCCGGCAAGGTATTTACTTCGCCATGATCACGCTGGCCATCGCGCAGATGGTGTATTTTGTCTGCCTACAGGCCTCATTCACGGGCGGTGAAGATGGTTTGCAAGGCGTGCCACGTGGCAGCTTGTTTGGCAAGTTGTCGCTCGAGTCCGACACGGCCATGTATTACTTTGTCGTCGCCATCTTTGTGCTGTGTTTTCTGTTTATTTCACGCATCGTGCATTCGCCCTTTGGGCAGGTGCTCAAGATGATCCGTGAAAACGAACCCCGCGCCATTTCGCTCGGCTACCAGGTGGACCGCTACAAGCTGCTGGCGTTTGTGCTGTCAGCCACGCTGGCGGGCCTGGCGGGCTCGATGAAAACCCTGGTGATGGGGTTTGCCACGCTCTCAGATGTGCACTGGTCCATGTCGGGCGAAGTGATTTTGATGACGCTGCTGGGCGGCGTCGGAACCTTCTTCGGCCCGGTGCTGGGTGCGGGCATAGTGATCGGCCTGCAAAACATGCTCGCCGACAAGGTCGGCTCCTGGGTCACCGTCATCATCGGCGTGATTTTCGTAGTTTGCGTGCTCGCCTTCCGCAAGGGCGTGGTGGGCGAATTGCAAGCCTTCCGCGAACGCCGTCGCGATGCGCTGGTAAAGTAGTCATTGCAGCAAGATTTTTGCTGCAATTTTGACGCTAGCCTTTGTGTTTATGTCTAAGGTGCTATTTAAAATATAGCGATTAAAAGTAAAATTCAAATTCCCCGCGCCCTAGCCGCATGGAATTTCGCCACAAACTCACCAAATTCCCCCGTATCCAGCGCCTCGCGTACTTCGCGCATCAGGTTCAGGTAGTAGTGCAGGTTGTGGATGCTGGCCAGCATGGGGCCTAGCATTTCGCCGCAGCGGTCTAGGTGGTGCAAGTAGGCGCGGCTGAAGCCGGTGCGGCCGCCGTCGGCATAGGAAACAGCTTTGCCGTCAGCATCTGGCGTGCCTGCGCAGGCATAGCAGGTGCAGGTGATGTCCAGCGGTTGCTCGTCGGCTTTGTGGCGGGCGTTGCGGATTTTTAGGTCGCCGAAGCGGGTGAACAGCGTGCCGTTGCGCGCGTTACGGGTGGGCATGACGCAGTCAAACATGTCGATGCCGTTTTCCACGCCAGCAATCAAGTCTTCCGGCGTGCCCACGCCCATGAGGTAGTGCGGTTTGTGCACTGGTAATTTGGGGCCAATGTGCTTCAACACGCGCAGCATGTCTTCTTTGGGTTCCCCCACCGAGAGGCCGCCGACAGCAATGCCAGGAAAGTCCAGCGCTTCGAGCCCAGCCAGCGATTCGTCGCGCAGCGCGGTGTGCATGCCACCTTGCACGATGCCAAATAAGGCGTTCGGGTTCTCCAACCGTGCAAACTCGTCTTTGCAGCGCTTCGCCCAGCGCAGGCTGAGTTCCATCGAGCTGCGCGCCTCGGCCTCGGTCGTCAATTGACCCTTGGTTTTCGGCTCCACACTGATGTAGGGCGTGCATTCGTCAAACTGCATCGCAATGTCAGAGTTCAAAATGGTCTGGATTTGCATCGACACTTCTGGTGTCAAAAACAACTTGTCGCCGTTGACGGGGCTGGAGAATTTGACGCCTTCTTCGCTGATCTTGCGCATCTCGCCCAAGCTCCACACCTGAAAGCCGCCGCTGTCGGTCAGCATCGGTTTGTTCCACAGCTCAAACTTGTGCAGCCCACCAAATTGTTTAACCACGTCCAAGCCCGGCCGCATCCACAGGTGAAAGGTGTTGCCCAAGATGATCTGCGCGCCCATCTCTTCCAAACTGCGCGGCGAGACGCCTTTGACCGTGCCATAGGTGCCCACGGGCATGAAAACAGGGGTTTCAACCACGCCGTGGTTAAGGGTCATGCGGCCGCGTCTAGCGTGGCCGTCGGTTTTGAGGAGTTCGAATTTCAGCATAGGGTGATTGTCGCAAACGCCCGGCTGTATTCTTGGGTTTTACGGCTTTAAACCATAAAAAAACCGCCATAAAGGCGGTTTCTTGAGAGGGAGAACATGAACTTGATCGCTTAAGTCGATTGCTCGGCAGTTGTTTGCATGCGTTCAGCGTTGTCCCAAGCCCACGCGGTAGCCACGCTAAAACCCAACAAAATGACCAAACCGGCGACGAGACGAATAGCAAATTTCATGTTTGTTTTTCCTATTAATGCTTCGATTATTTCTGAGATGCGAGCAAAGTTTGTAGCTCTCGTGTTAAATAGTTCAAAAGCATGGCATTTTTCACGCTTTTACGTTGCTTCAGAGGCGTCTTAACAACATCGCATCCCCATAACTGAAAAACCGATACTTTTGCGCAATTGCCTCGGCATACAGCGCCATGATGTGGGCATGGCCGGCAAAAGCGCTGACCAGCATCATGAGCGAGCTTTTGGGCAGGTGGAAGTTGGTGATCAGCATGTCTACGATCTTGAAGTTAAAACCGGGGGTGATGAAGATGTTGGTGTCGCCGCTTGTTTCGCCATTTTTCGCCCAAGTCTCCAGCGCTCGCACGCTGGTGGTGCCAACGGCGACGACTTTACCGCCTCCAGCTTTGCAGCGGGCGATGGCGTCCAAGGTATTTTGGTCGATGCTGTAGCGCTCAAAATGCATGACGTGCTCGGCGATGTTTTCAGTTTTCACGGGTTGGAAAGTGCCTGCGCCCACGTGAAGCGTGATGCTGGCTCGTTCTACGCCGCGTTTATCCAAGGCTGTGAGCAGAGCTTCGTCAAAATGTAGTGCTGCTGTGGGAGCTGCCACCGCGCCCGGGTTTTTGGCGAAAACGGTTTGGTAGCGGCTGACGTCATCGGCCTCGTCTGTGTGGGTGATGTAGGGCGGTAGCGGCACGTGGCCGTGGGTATCCATCAATTTGTAGGGGTCGTCGCCTGCGTCGTTGGACAGGACGAATCGGAACAAAGCACCGTCTCTTTCCGGCCAGCGTCCCAACAGTGTGGCTGAAAATGCGCCACCCGCCATCCAAATCGTTTCGCCGGGATGCGGTTTTTTGCTGACCCGCATGTGGGCGACGACTTGGTTGCCTGTCAGCACGCGTTCAATCAGCAGCTCCACCTTGCCGCCCGATGGTTTTTCGCCGAAAAGACGGGCTTTAACGACTTTGGTGTCGTTGAACACCAGCAAATCGCCGGGATTCAGCAGATTGGGCAGGTCGTGAAAGATGCGGTGGCTAGGGCTTGGCGTTGTGCCATCGAGTAATTTCGAGCCGCTGCGCTCGGGGGCGGGGTGCTGGGCGATGAGTTCGGGGGGGAGGACGAAGTCAAAATCTGACAAAGTGAAGGAATTATTCAATATTGAGGTATTCATAAGGCAGAATTGTCCCATGTCCGAGGCACCCACCCCATCAACCGCTGCTAAAAAGAAGGCGAAACCTGCGCGAAAAGCTATGGAAGCAGTTGCCACGGGTGCTGCGGACAAAAAAACGCATCTGCAAAAAGCGATAGCAAAGCTGGGGCTGCACCGCGATATTGACCTCGCCCTACACCTGCCGCTGCGCTATGAGGACGAAACCCGCCTCACCAAACTGCGCGATGCGCGGGAGGGCGATACGGTACAAATCGAGGGCGTGGTCACCAAATGTGAGATCACGTATCGACCACGCCGCCAGCTGCTGGTGACGGTGGATGACGGCTCTGACACATGCACACTGCGGTTTTTCAGCTTTTACCCTACGCAGCAAAAGGCGCTGGCGGTGGGCAATGTGATTCGGGCACGGGGGGAGGTGAAAGGTGGTTTTTTGGGCTTCACCATGATGCACCCCAGTTTCAAGGCGGCAGGTGGCGATTTGGCGACGGCGTTGACGCCAGTTTACCCGACAGTGGCGGGGTTGCCGCAGGGTTATCTGCGCAAAGTGGTGCTGGGTGGGTTGGCGCGGGCAGATTTGAGTGAAACCATGCCTGCACAGCTGTTTGAGAGGTATTTTAGAGGTCAAATTGGTGCTCAGTCGGCGTATTTATTGCCTGAGGCGCTATCATTTTTGCATCATCCAACGCCAGATGTATCGTTGATGGAACTAGAAGATCGTACTCATCCGGCTTGGCAACGGCTCAAAGCGGAAGAACTATTGGCGCAGCAGCTGTCGCAATTGCAGGCCAAGCGAGAGCGGGCGGCACTGCGAGCGCCTGTTTTGGCAGAACAACAAAAAACCGATCGGGCTGAGCCTGTCGAAGCCTCTCTTTACGACAAGTTGTTAGCCATTATCCCCTTCAAGCTGACCGCTGCACAAGAGCGCGTCTGCAGCGAAATCACCCTCGACCTAGACCGAAACATCCCCATGCATCGCCTGCTGCAGGGCGATGTCGGCTCGGGTAAAACCGTGGTCGCCGCTCTGGCCGCCGCCAAATGCATAGACGCCGGCTGGCAATGTGCACTGATGGCGCCGACCGAGATTTTGGCTGAGCAGCATTTCCGCAAGCTGATCGGTTGGCTAGTGCCGCTAGGCATCACCACGGCCTGGCTAACCGGTAGCCAAAAAACCAAGGAGAGGCGCGAAGCGTTGGCGTTGATTGCCAGTGGTGAGGCGGCGCTGGTTGTTGGCACGCACGCGGTGATTCAGGACAAGGTGCAGTTTAAAAACTTGGCGTTAGCGATCATTGATGAGCAGCATCGCTTTGGTGTGGCGCAACGCTTGGCTTTGAGAAGCAAGATGAGCATTCCAAACGAAGAAGATGCGACAAAGCTGGAGCCGCATCTGCTGATGATGACCGCCACGCCGATTCCGCGCACTTTGGCGATGAGTTATTACGCCGACTTAGACGTCTCCACTATCGACGAGTTGCCCCCTGGCCGCACGCCCATCGTCACCAAAGTGGTGAACGATACGCGGCGGGATGAGGTGATTGAGCGCATCCGCAGCCAGCTGACCGAGGGGCGACAAATTTATTGGGTTTGCCCACTGATCGAGGAAAGCGAGGCGCTGGACTTGACCAATGCCACCGAAACACACGAGCAGCTGTGTGCCGCCTTGGGAGATGTGCAAGTCAAAGACAAAGAAGGCAATAACCAACCTGTCATGGTCGGCCTGCTGCACTCCCGCATGCCAGTTGCAGAGAAAAAGGCGGTGATGTCGCTGTTTACTTCGGGACAGATGCAGGTCTTGGTCAGCACCACGGTGATTGAAGTCGGTGTGGACGTACCCAATGCCAGTTTGATGGTGATTGAGCACGCCGAGCGCTTTGGACTCTCGCAGTTACATCAACTGCGCGGCCGGGTCGGGCGAGGAGCGGCAGCCTCGGTCTGTGTGCTGCTGTATTCAACGGGTGATGCAACTCGTTTGGGCGACACCGCACGCGCGCGGCTCAAAGCCATGGCCGAAACGAACGATGGCTTCGAGATCGCGCGGCGAGATTTAGAGATTCGCGGTCCCGGCGAGTTTTTGGGCGCTAGGCAATCAGGTGCTGCACTGTTACGATTTGCAGATTTGGCGACGGATACCGAATTGTTAGACCAAGCAAGGGAACTAGCACCTGTGATGTTGGATCAATACCCCGAGCTAGCTCAAAAACATGTGCAGCGTTGGTTGGGTGGTAAGGCCGAGTACTTAAAGGCTTAAAGACTTAAGTTCTAGTGAGTTTAAAAGGAGAATCATCATGTTTCGTTCTAAATCATTTACATTTTTTACTTTTATTGGCACATTGGCCAGCATATTAGTCGGCATATTGTTTGCTGTGAATGTTGCTTTTGCAGCGGCAGTGGTCGGGCAAAAAGCGCCTGAGATATCGTTGATAGATACCGCAGGTAAAACAGTGAAGCTAAGTGACTTTAAAGGCAAACATGTGGTCTTGGAATGGAACAACCCCGGCTGCCCGTTTGTACGCAAACACTACAACACTGCCAATATGCAAACACTGCAAAAAGAAGCTGCGGGCAAAAGCATTGTTTGGCTGGCTGTCAATTCAACCGAAAAATCGCATCAAGATTACATGACACCTGCGGTACTTGGGAAATGGATGGTTGATCAAAAAGCAGCGCCAACTGCCACCTTGATGGATGAGGCGGGCGATGCTGGCAAAGCTTATGGTGCGCGTACCACGCCACATATGTATGTTGTCAACCCGCAAGGTGTCTTGGTCTATGCCGGTGGTATTGACAGCATTCCATCAGCAAATGTGGACGATATTAAAACTGCGACAAACTATGTGCGTCAAACCATGAATGAAGTGGCAGCTGGCAAGCCGGTCAGCATGCCCACAACCCGAGCTTACGGTTGCTCGGTGAAATATAAGTCATAGATAAGACATAAGTAAATCATCAACAAACGCATCAAGAAACCATAGATTCATTCAGTATGATGGATGGATGACGACACAAAAAATAAATTTCACAGCGGCGCATTCGGTATTACAAAACGCGATTGATGGACAGTTATTAGCAGGCGCAACAGCTGCCGTCATGTACAACGGTGAGGTGATAGATACCTACTGTGCGGGTATGGCAGACATGGAAAGCGGCGAAGCGATGCGGTCTGACCATATTCATCGCGCTTATTCAAATACCAAAATTATGACCACAATGCTGGTGTTGAAATTGGCTGATGAGGGCTATTTTTCAATAGATGATGCTATCAAAAATTGGATTCCCGTGTTTGGCAAGGTACGTGTTTTGAAACTGGGCGCGACGACCCTTGATGACACAGACGCTTTGCAGCATGACATCACGATTCGGCATTTGTTGAGTCACCAAGCGGGTTTGAGCCACGGCGTTTTTGACATGGGAACGATGATTTTTAACGCCTACCATGCATCAGGTGCACGTAAAAGTAACACGACTTTAGCGCAGTTGATGGATCAACTGGGCACCTTGCCTTTGATCTACCAACCTGGTCAAGGTTGGGAATATTCGATGGCACCCGATGTGTTGGCGCGCTTGGTTGAAATTGTGACGGGACACGCGTATGCCGACGCACTCAAAACGCTGCTCTTCGACCCACTTGGCATGGTCGATACGACTTATGTGCTGCAACCTGAGCAAGTGTCGCGATTCACGGCGCTCTATATTGGAGATGCGAAGCAGCCCAACAAGCCGGGTATCAAGCGTTTGGAGAACATGCCTTGGCCAGGAGCATTTCTAGAATCTGTGCCACGCCAAGCCGGTAGCAGTGGTGTAGTCACGACGCAGGCAGATATGCTGCGTTTGATGCAGCAATTAACGCCAAGTTTTGGTACGTATTTGAAACCCGCAACATTGGCAGACATGTTGCGTGACCAATTGCCGCCTGAGCGCTGCATTCAAGTTGCCAACGTCGGGGCGTTTCCTAGCTTGGGTTTTGGCTTGGGTGGTGCCGTGACACGAAGCGTTTCGGAAATTCAATCGAATTCACCCGTTGGTGAGTTTCAGTGGGGTGGTTTGGGTGGCACACATTGGTGGGTGTCGCCGCGTACCGGTGTTGCTGGCGTGGTGATGACGCAGCGGCATTGGGGCTTTTGGAACCCGTTTTGGTTTGACTACAAGCAAAAAGTGTACGAAGCTATTGGGACACAGGGAAAAATTTCTGCATGAGCAGGTTGAATCAAATCCGAGAAAAAATGTACAAAGCCGTGGCGCGGCAGCTGCACGGTGTGGTGCCATGTTGGGTGTGTGGTGAGCACGTGTTACCTGAAGCAGCCACGCTAGAGCACATCAAACCCAAGAGCGAAGGTGGTAATAACCATGCAGAAAACCTAGCTATCAGTCACGAGCTGTGCAACAACCAGCGGCATGCGGCGGGTGTCGTCCCTGTATCAATGGATACGACGGGCAGACTGAAGCGCAAAATTTAGAGCTGTCTTCATCTATTCTGCTATATATTTTATAGCTGTTATGGTAATAAATACAAAGGCTAGACGGCTAAATTGACAGTCAAAGTCGTCGATAAATTCTGCGGTACTTCATAGTCTGCAATGACCCAAGCGCGATGCTTATTCTGAGCATATGTATCTAGTCGATCCAGTAAATAGCCAATCGATGCTTTGTCGAGTGCTGCAAATGGTTCGTCAAGCAGAGTCACCGCTGCGCCGCTCGCAAAGGCTGCTGCTAACCAGACTTTGCGTTTTGAGCCTGCAGAGAGCTTGTAAATTTCCTTAGATACATGCTCGGTCAAGCTTAGGCTTTTAATCAATTCGGCCAAAGTGGCGTCATCAAAATTTGAGTAAAACTTGCGCTGCAAGTCAAAATAGTCATTCACTACCAACTGGTCATGCGCAGTCGTTCGCGGATCTATCCAGAACACCTGCTTTCGGTAGCTTGGTAGGTCTTTGGTTAAGCTGATACCGTTGATCGCCACATCGCCAGCCAGCGGTGTTAAATCTCCAGCTAGCAAACGCAATAGTGTGGATTTACCGACACTTTCGTCACCGATAATATAGGTGATGCCCGCAGGTATTGATACTGAAAAGTTATCGAAAACCTGTTGCTGCGGGAATCGAAAAGACAAACCCTGCGCCTGCAGAATGGTCGTTAATGTGCCCAACATCAAAAATGCGGTGGCAAATCATCACGCAAATTACGTGCTGCACCGATACCGCCGTCAGTGCTAGATTGACGCAAACTCGCAATCTCGTTAATCAGTAAATCGATTTGCACTTGCTGACGGATGATTACTTGGTCGAGCTGATCAATTTGGTCTTCGGCGTAGCTGGCTTTGATTTCGAGCGCAGTTAAGCGCTCGTCGTTGTTGCGATTAACCTCCACAAGGCTTTAAGACCACATTACCTTGTCTTTAGCATCAAACCATTTTTCCACCTGTGGTTCGACCATGGCTTCAATTTTGGCGCGCTTGATTTTCAAGGTGGGTGTTAGGCAGCCGTTGTCAATCGACCATGGCTCATTGGCGATGACGACCATTTGCATTTTTTCGTAATCAGCCAAACCTTTGTTGGTTTCTTTGAGCAAGGTCGTCATCTGCTCCGTGACTTCTGCCTTGAAAGCAGGATCTTTCAATTTCGGACGTACGTCTTCAGCCAAGACGACCAAGGCGTAAGAAGCGGCTTGACCCACGCCAGACACCATGCTGGATTCAATCATTGGGTGTGCATTGAGCTTGTTTTCAATCGGCGCAGGTGCAACGTATTTGCCTTTGCCGGTTTTGAACAACTCTTTCAAGCGGCCCGTGATTTTGAGTTGACCATCAGTGCTGTATTCCCCTTGGTCACCTGTACAGAAAAATCCGTCTTCAGTGAAGACTTCAGCATCCAAATCGGGACGTTTGTAATAGCCCACCATTTGACCCGGTGATTTGATTTGAATTTCACCTGCATCGCTGATGCGAGCTTGTACGCCTTCGTAGGGAACACCAACATAACCCACTTGATTTTTATCCTTCGTCATGGTGTGAGAGTAGGCCATGTCTTCGGTCATACCGTAGCCTTCTAACAAATTCAGACCCAAACGACGGTACCAAGCAATGAGAGAGGGTGGCAGTGGCGCTGATCCGCTGGCAGCTACTTTGACTTGATCTAGTCCCAAGCCAGTCAGCACTTTTTTCGCCACGATTTTGTTGAGAATCGGGATTGACAACAAACGGTTGAGTTTTGCAGGTGGCATCTTGGCCGAAACGCCTTGCATGAATTTCAGCCACAGTCGCGGCACGGATAAAAATATCGTCGGTTTTGCGCGGTTCAAATCTTGCACAAAGGTGTCAAGCGATTCAGCAAAAAATACATGTATTTTGCCGTTCGCCATAGAGTAACCTTCCAAAAACGCACGCTCGTACACGTGTGCCAAAGGCAAGTAGGACAAGGCACGGTTGACCGAACCTTTGCCCAAATAAGTGTCATCCATGCGTTTGGAAATACCTTGCGATACGGTGGCAAAGCGCTCAAAACTGTGCATCACACCTTTAGGCTGACCGGTAGAGCCTGAGGTGTAAATAATCATGGCGATATCATCACCTTTGCGGCTTGGGCGACCGGCTATCGGCGCTGTGCGCGCAGTGATGGCGTCCCAAGTCTCCATGTCTGACTTTTCAGCAAGTGGAAACGCAATGCAAGGCATGCCAGCCGGAACGCCCGGTTTTTGTTTGGCATAGGCATCTAGCTTACCCACAAACAACAGGCTTGCACCGCTGTGTTCGAGCACATATTTCACTGTATCTGCGCCTTCGGTCGGGAAAATAGCGACGGTGGTATGGCCTGACATCCAAATCGCCAGCTCAGCCATGAAAAAATGCGCACAATTTTTGGACAATAAGCCGATGCGCGAACCTGGCTCTAAATTCAAGCTTTTCAAATGCGTCGCCATGCGTCTGGCTTGGTCCATCGTTTGAGCCCACGTGTAGTCAACCACTTGGTTGTTGCCCAAGGGCTGGGTCAAATAGACAGTGTTTGGCGTAGCTGCTTCGTGGTCATAAACGAGGTCAAGTAAAGTGGGGTTTTTTGTGGAAGTGGACATGTCTCGACCTTAAGATGTGAAAAATGATAAATATAAAATGAATTTACAGGAAAAAGCTAGGTTACTGCATGCTTCTAATGATGTCAAACTAGATATTCACAGCGTAAACCCTAGGATTGAGCGTCCACTGTAAAAAATCGGGCGAATATTTTGCTATAATAAAAATAGCATAATAGGAATTAAATACGCCGACTGCAGGATAAATTTGCCTGTATTTATTGATTTATGACCACAAAACCGCGTCTTTGCCTTCAAACCATGCATCGACAAGCGGTGCTACCTTCTCTTCAATTTTTGAACGCTTGATTTTCATGGTAGGTGTCAAGCAGCCGTTGTCAATCGACCATGGTTCATTGGCAATCACGATCATTTTCATTTGCTCATAATCAGCCAAACCTTTGTTGGTTTCTTTGAGTAAGGTTGTCATTTGTTCTGTGACTTCAGCATTGAACGTCGGGTCATTCAATTTCGGGCGCACATCTTCTGCCAACACTACCAATGCATAAGATGCTGATTGCCCCACGCCTGAGACCATGCAAGATTCAATCATGGGGTGCGCGTTCAGTTTGTTTTCTATAGGCGCCGGGGCGACGTATTTGCCTTTGCCGGTTTTGAACAGTTCTTTGATGCGCCCCGTGATTTTGAGTAAACCATCTTTGTTGATACTGCCCAAATCACCTGTTTTGAAAAAACCATCGTCTGTGAATGATTCAGCGTCTAAATCTGGACGTTTGTAATAGCCCACCAATTGCCCAGGGGATTTAACCAGTATTTCGCCTTCATCGCTGAGCCGAACTTGAACACCGTCCCTAGGCACACCGACGTAACCTGGCAAGCATTTGTCTACCGTTGAGTTGTACGAGTAGGCAAAATCTTCCGTCATGCCGTAGCCTTCCATCAGATTAAGTCCTAAGCGGCGGTACCAAACGATGAGCTCAACCGGCAGTGGCGCCGAGCCGCTGCTAGCAAACAACACTTGGTCTAGCCCCAAACCGCGCAAAACTTTGCGAGCAACGATTTTTCCCAAAAATGGAATACTCAGCAGCCGAGCAAGCTTTTTCGGTGGAATTTTTGAGAATACACCTTGCTGAAACTTGATCCAGAGCCTAGGAACTGACAAAAACAGTGTGGGGCGTGCGCGTTGCAGGTCTTGCGCAAAGGTGTTTAACGATTCTGCAAAGAATACGTGGAAATTGCCGTCGAAGAGAGTGGAACACAGTACATACGCTCTTTCAAAAATATGAGCCAAAGGCAAGTAGGACAGCATGCGGTTCCTACCTTCAAGGCCCATCAATTCTTTATCCTTCGAGATGAGAACTACGACTGCGGTGATGCGTTCAAAATTATGCATCACACCTTTGGGTTGACCGGTTGAACCAGATGTGTAAGTGATCATCGCCAAATCGTCGCCCTGTCGGCTAGGCCTGCCAGCCACAGGTGCTGTGCGGGCAACAATGCTGTCCCAGCTTTCAATCGCGGTTTTGGGTGCCAGTGGAAACGCTATCAAGGGTAGCCCAGACGGCACACCTGCGACCTGTTGATCCCAAGTATCTAATTTCCCGACAAAAAGCAAGCTCGCACCGCTGTGCTCCAGCACGTATTTCACCGTGTCTGCGTTTTCGGTTGGGAAGATCGCCACGGTGGTACCGCCTGCCATCCAAATAGCCAATTCCGCCATAAAGAAATGTGCGCAGTTTTTCGACAAAATGGCAATGCGCGCACTAGGTTCAAAGTTCAAACTTCGCAAATGTGCCGCCATGCGCCGTGCTTGGTCTAGCGTTTCCCCCCACGTATAGTCAATGACTTGGTTGTTACCTATGGGTTGGGTTAGGTAAATTCGTTCGGGATGATTCGCCTCATGGTCATACACATAGTCCAGCAAATTGGGCAAAGTTGATGTTGTCATGTCTTAAGCTTTCTAATTTTTAGGTTTCATCTTGTGAACTTAGGCTCAAAACTAAGATTACCTTCAAGCCAGTAGACTGTCAAACGTCTCAAAGCTATAGTTTTTTTAGGCGGCAGCGTTTTATCTGAATCGTAGTGGCAAAATGTTGGTTATATGACTTTAACTGAGCTGAAATACATCGTCGCTGTTGCTAGAGAAAAGCATTTTGGCAAAGCGGCCGATGCCTGCCATGTGTCGCAGCCGACCCTGAGTTTGGCGATCAAAAAGCTAGAAGAAGAGCTAGATTTAAAGCTTTTTGAGCGCAGCGCTACCGAAGTCACCGTCACGCCACTAGGTTCCGAGGTGGTGTTGCAAGCGCAAAGCGTGCTGGAGCAGGCGTCACACATCAAAGAAATAGCCAAGCGCGGCAAAGACCCACTGGCTGGCGCGCTGAAGTTGGGCGTGATCTACACCATCGGGCCCTATTTGTTGCCTGATTTGGTGAAAAACGTCATCGCCAAAACACCCCAAATGCCCTTGATGTTGCAAGAAAATTTCACCGTGAAACTGCTTGAACTGTTGCGCACAGGCGAGCTAGATTGCGCGATTTTGGCAGAGCCATTTCCAGACACTAATCTTGCGGTTGCGCCTTTGTATGACGAGCCCTTTTTGGCAGCGATGCCGGCGAATCATCCGTTTGCTAAACAAGATGCGGTCACGGTAGAGCAGCTTAAGGCCGAAACCATGTTGCTGCTTGGCACAGGGCATTGTTTCAGAGACCACGTGCTTGAAGTTTGCCCTGAGTTTGCGCGGTTTTCAGGTGATTCATCGTCACATTCAACGTCAGGCAGTATGGGCATTCGCAAAAGCTTTGAGGGCTCGTCGCTAGAGACGATCAAGCACATGGTCGCCGCTGGCATGGGCGTTACATTGGTGCCGCGTTTGAGTGTGCCTAGCAGTGCGCTGGTTGGGAGTTCGTCAAAGACGACATTGAATAAGAAAAAATCTAAACCGCAAGTGGAAGACGCCTTGGTGATTTACCGCCCCATCACCGATGACAAACGCGTCCAACCTCCTACACGACGCGTGGTGTTGGTCTGGCGGCGCAGTTTTACGCGCTATGAAGCCATAGCAGCACTAAGAAACGCCATTTACGCCTGCGAATTGCCAGGTGTTTCAAGATTATCTTGATATTAAAAAAAATAGTTGTAAATGCGCAGAAAATTATCTCTATATTTAGATTTAATTCGGTGGAATCGTCCAGCGGGTTGGTTATTATTATTGTGGCCCACATTAACAGCGTTGTGGATAGCTGCCAAAGGTTTTCCGGGTTGGCATTTATTAGTCGTTTTTATACTCGGTACGATATTGATGCGCAGCGCCGGATGCTGCTTAAATGACGTTGCCGACAAAGATTTTGACAAACACGTGAAGCGCACTGCGCAGCGACCAGTTACCACAGGCGCATTGTCTAGCAAAGAAGCATTGATTTTTGGCGCCATACTCGCTCTAATAGCTTTCGGTTTGGTTTTAACGACGAATAAGACTACTATTTTGTGGTCATTCGCGGCATTGGCTGTGGCGATTTTCTATCCATACGCCAAACGATTTTTCGCGATGCCGCAAGCCATATTGGGCATAGCTTTTAGTTTTGGTATTCCTATGGCTTTTGCAGCAGTTCAAAATAATATACCTTGGCTGGCTTGGTATTTATTATTGGGTAATCTGTTTTGGGTGCTGGCTTATGATACTGAATACGCCATGGTCGACCGTGATGATGATTTGAAAATAGGCATGAAAACATCTGCCATCACCATGGGGCGGTATGATGTGGTGATCGTGGCTTTGTGCTACCTCATAAACATAACGTTTTTAGCTGTAGCCGGCGTATTATATGCCTATAATGCTATTTATTTTATAGCATTATTTGTTGCTATTTTGCAGGCTATTTGGCATATTAGCTTGATTCGACATCGTGAAAGAGACGCTTGCTTTAAGGCTTTTCGACTAAACCATTGGTACGGCTTTGCAGTTTTTTTAGGTGTTTTTTTGCATTACTCATTAACTGCCAAACTCATCACCTAATTCTTTAGCGCGTTTTTCAGCAGCTTGCATGGCATTTATAAAACTCTGTTTGATATTGTCATTTTCCATAGAAGACAATGCCGCGTAGGTCGTCCCTCCTTTGGATGTAACGCGTTGTCGGAGTATCTCAAGTGGTTCATCAGATCGATCGGCTAATTCTGCTGCGCCGCTGAAGGTGGCAATGGCTAGACGACGACCTTGTTCTGCACTCAAACCCATTTTGACGGCTGCTTCGATCATGGCTTCTAAAAAGTAAAAAACATAGGCTGGACCTGAGCCGGAAATGGCTGTAACCGCGTCCAACTGCGATTCTTCGTTGAGCCACAAAAATTCCCCCATGCTGGCAACTACGCGTTCTACCCACGCTTTGCTGGATGCTGTCACTGCGGAGCGTGCAAAGAGAGCGGTTATTCCCTTGCCAATCAAAGCAGGCGTATTGGGCATGGATCGCACGATATTGTCACTGCCCAACCACGTAGCAATGCTGTAGCTGCGAATACCTGCCGCCACGCTGAAATGAAGGGCTGTTGGTGCAAAGTTACCAGTTTGTTGCGCTGCGTCTTTGAAGACTTGCGGTTTCACCGCCCAGATGATCAAACCGGCAGCAGCTAAAATAGGTAACGGTGCAACCATCGCTTTGATACCGAAATCTTGCAGCAGTTTGTCACGCACTGGCTCAAATGGTTCAACCACCAAAATGCTGCTGGCAGGCATGCCTTGTTTGATCAAACCACCGATCATGGCGCTAGCCATGTTGCCGCCGCCTATAAAGGCGATTTTGCTGTCGTTTTTAGCGTCGTTCACTGAATAACCTTTGCAATGTTCAAAAGACACTATTTTGCCGTAGCTTGACGCACTGCATGTTCCCATTGTGTCATCAGCTCCTCAGCGCGAGCACGCGTCATGGTCGGCAAAAAGCGCCGCTCTGTACGCCAGAGTTTCGACAATGCTTCTAAATTAGGAAACACGCCAACGGCTAAACCTGCCAAATAGGCCGCGCCAAGGGCGGTTGTCTCTGTGACGGCGGGACGCACCACAGGGATGCCTAATAAGTCGGCTTGAAACTGCATCAGTAAATCGTTATTGCATGCGCCGCCATCAACACGAAGTTCGCTCACCGGGGACGAGCCAGCGGCGACGGCATCACGACTCATCGCAAGCAACAATGCAGAGCTTTGAAACGCAATACTCTCTAAGGCTGCACGGGCAATATGCGCCATCGTACTGCCGCGTGTTAAACCGGTGATCGTGCCGCGTGCGTTCGCATCCCAGTATGGCGCACCTAAGCCGGTAAACGCCGGCACCATCATCACACCACCTGAATCTGGCACGCTTTGCGCTAAAGTTTGCACTTCGCCACTGTTTTGAATGGCTTGCAAACCATCACGCAACCACTGCACCACAGCGCCACCTATGAAAACGCTGCCCTCAATGGCAAATTGCGGCGTAGTGGATGTCTGCGCAGCACTGGTGGTGAGCAAGCCGTTGGTTGAAGTTTGAAATTTATCACCTGTATGCATCAGCATAAAGCAGCCCGTGCCATAGGTGTTTTTTGCCATTCCGCTTTTGAAACATGCTTGCCCAAACAACGCACTTTGCTGGTCGCCAGCCACGCCACCAATTGGCATGCTGGCACCCAAAATATCAGCATGCACATGACCAAAAATACTGCTGGAAGCTTGAACGCTGGGAAGAAGCTCTGCAGGAATATCTAATATTTGCAAGAGATCGGCATCCCATTGGTTCGTGTGCACATTGAACAGCATGGTGCGTGACGCGTTGCTGACATCTGTGGCGTGTACGGTACCTTTGGTTAATTGCCAGATCAACCAACTGTCAATGGTGCCAAATGCCAATTCACCGCGTTTGGCTTGTTCACGTGCGTGGGGCACATTGTCTAAAAGCCATTTCAATTTTGTGCCTGAAAAATAAGCGTCAATCAGCAAGCCAGTTTTTTGTTGAATAGTGCTCGCCAAGCCTTGCTCGCGTAATTGAACGCAAGTAGGCTCAGCACGGCGGTCTTGCCAAACAATAGCGTGATGAATAGGTCGTCCTGTTTTGCGGTTCCACACCAGAGTCGTTTCACGCGGGTTGGTGATGCCGACGGCTGCAATATCTTGAGCAGTGACTTCCGCCTTAGTTAAAGCTTCGCGTGCGGTTGCGAGTTGTCCGCGCCAAATTTCTAGCGCATCGTGTTCAACCCAGCCTGGTTGTGGAAAGATTTGCGGCAATTCACGCTGCGAGATGGCGACGATTTGCCCCAAACTGTCAAAGACAATACTGCGCGAGCTGGAAGTGCCTTGGTCAAGTGCGAGTAGGTAGGTCATGGTTTGAAATCGTAAATTTGCAAGATATTGGTTCGAAGTGTTAGGTCTAAGTATTAGGTCGATGTGTAGGTCGAAGTGTTAGGTCGAAATATCGCGTCGATTACGATGCAGCAACAATATCGCAGCGTACTTGGGCCTCGTCAAGTAATTTTGGAAAAGGCTCTGGCGGCGGTGCGTCGGTAAATAGTCGGTCAATTTGCGACAAGGTTGCTAACTCAACCATCGCGGGACGGTTAAATTTACTTTTATCAGCAGCCAGCCAAACTTCTCTGGAGTGGGCAATGATGGCTTGTGCCACTTTTACTTCCCGGTAATCGTAGTCGCGTAGCGAGCCATCGGCTTCAATACCTGAGATGCCAATCACTGCAATGTCAACTTTGAATTGTCGAATGAAATCAACCGTGGTTTCGCCAACAATGCCACGGTCGCGCGAGCGAACCACGCCGCCAGCAACGATCACCTCACAATTCGGGTTGCCGCTCAAAATAGCAGCGACATTCAAATTGTTCGTAATAACCCGCAAGCCAGTGTGTAATCTTAAGGCACGAGCCACGGCTTCGGTGGTTGTGCCAATGTTCAAAATCAAAGCGCAGTTGTTGGGCACTTGTGCGGCAATGGCACGAGCAATGCGCTCTTTGCTAGAAGCGTTCAACGTTTCGCGCTGTTGATATTCCAAATTTTCCGTTGTCGAGCTTGGTACACGAACGCCACCATGAAATCGAGTTAACAAGCCTTCGTCGGCTAAGCGCTGAACATCACGGCGCACCGTTTGCAGCGTGACCCCGAGTTTTTCGGCCAGCTCATCAACAGTGACTGAGCCTTTGTTGCGAACTTCGGTCAGAAGAATAAGTTGTCTAGGATTAGGGTTCATTTTATTATTTTGTATCGAATAACGATCAAATTTGCTTCAAAACGAAACAAAAAGAACATTCCTAGGGTTTTTACTAAGTTAATAGGAATGTAAACGAACAATAATTATTGAAATCGAAAACCGTTAATGTGATTTTAATCACAAGCGTTAAAGGAAACATAATGCAGTTAGTGCTGGAGCGTATCGGTAAAAAAGTAGGGCCACAATCGTGGCTTCATGACATCGATATTTCACCGCAGAGTGGATCAGTAACGGTATTGCTGGGCGCAACACAAGCAGGTAAAACCAGTTTGATGCGGATCATGGCTGGCTTGGATATACCGACATCGGGTCGGGTTTTGGTCGACGGCAACAACGTGGTCGGTGTGCCGGTGCGCGAGCGTAATGTGTCCATGGTTTACCAACAATTCATCAACTACCCCTCACTCAAAGTAGCTGACAACATTGCATCACCTTTGAAATTACGAGGTGAGCAAAATATTGACAAACGCGTGCGTGATCTGGCTGAAAAACTGCACATTGATATGTTTTTAGACCGTTATCCCGCCGAGTTGTCTGGCGGTCAACAGCAACGCGTTGCCTTGGCTCGAGCCATGGCAAAAGGTGCCCCCCTGATGCTGCTAGATGAACCGTTGGTGAATTTGGACTACAAATTGCGTGAAGAATTGCGCGACGAATTGACTGCGTTATTCGCAGCTGGAGAGTCTACCGTTATCTACGCAACCACCGAACCCGCAGAGGCTTTATTGCTTGGCGGCTACACAGCAGTATTAGATGCTGGTGAACTACTGCAATATGGACCGACTGCCGAAGTTTTTCATAAGCCAAAATCATTGCGCGTCGCACGCGCCTTCAGTGATCCACCTATGAATTTGCTCGAAGCACACATTAGCGATGGTGGTGTGCAATTGAATCAGGGGCCTTTGCTTAAATTAGGTTTAGCCGAAACTACTACAAGTCAACTCACAGTTGGTTTACGTGCCAGTGCCATCAGCGTGAAAGACAGGCCAGGCGACATGCACGTGGCAGGCAAAGTTGAACTGGCTGAAATATCAGGCTCAGATACTTTTCTACATGCGTCTACAACAGTAGGCGAGTTGGTCGCACAATTGACCGGCGTCCACCACTTCGAATTAGGCGAAAGCATTCGCTTGTATTTCAATCCTCAACAAGTCTATCTGTTTGACGTAGATGGTTCGTTGATCAAATCGCCTGAGCGCGGTGGGGTGAGGTGATATGGCTCGTATTGAATTAAATCTGGCACACGCCTACAAAAAAAATCCAACGCAAGACAGCGACTATGCCCTTTTGCCTTTGAAAATGACATTTGAAGATGGCGGCGCTTATGCGCTACTAGGCCCCTCCGGTTGTGGCAAAACGACGATGTTAAATATCATGTCTGGACTGCTAATACCCTCTCAAGGCAATGTGCGGTTTGATGGCAAAGATGTGACACAGGCAACGCCACAAGAGCGGAACATTGCGCAGGTGTTCCAATTTCCCGTGATCTATGACACGATGACGGTCGCTGAGAACTTGGCTTTTCCTCTTCGAAATCGTCGCATGCCAGAGGAAAAAATATCTAAACGTGTTGGCGAAATAGCAGAAATGTTAGAAATGAGTGGCCAGCTCAATCAACGTGCGGCTGGATTGGCTGCAGATGCCAAACAAAAAATATCGTTGGGTCGAGGTTTGGTGAGAGAGGATGTTTCGGCAGTGCTGTTTGATGAGCCTTTGACTGTGATTGATCCACATCTTAAATGGCAATTGCGGCGCAAATTGAAGCAAATTCATCACGAATTGAAGTTGACTTTGATTTATGTAACCCATGATCAAGTCGAGGCACTTACTTTTGCAGACCAGGTAGTGGTCATGACACGTGGTCGTGCAGTTCAAATGGGGTCTGCTGCAGACTTGTTTGAACGTCCGAGTCATACATTTGTAGGTCACTTCATTGGCTCGCCGGGTATGAACTTTATCTCAGCGCAAGTCGTAAAAGACAAAGTACTTGTATCAGGGTTGGAATTAGATATGCCCATTGGCAAAAGCATGCCAGATGGAGCGATCAAGCTTGGGATTCGACCAGAATATGTGACTGTGACCATGGCGAATGCTCCAGGTTCTCTGCCAACGTTTGTGACCCAAATCCAAGATGTAGGCACGCATATCATCTTGACTGCAAACAGTGCAGGGCAGTCTATCAAAGCGCGGTTACCTGTTGAGTCGGCTTCATACTTCAAAGGCGATACTGTTTGGCTTCATGTTTTGGGTAAGCACACGTGCATTTACAAGGATGAGGAAATCGTAGCATGAGCACCACGACAAAACCCATCAATCAAAAAGCGTGGTTCTTGATATTGCCAGTATTGCTGTGCGTCGCTTTCTCAGCCATTTTGCCTTTGATGGTTGTCGTTAATTATTCTGTGCAAGATATTATTTCTCCGGAGCGACGTGTGTTTGTTGGCACAGAATGGTTTGCAGCCATCATGCGCGACAGCGAGTTGCATGGAGCTTTGATGCGGCAACTCATATTTTCATTCGCAGTCCTCGCCGTTGAATTGCCCTTAGGTATATTGTTGGCCTTATCTATGCCTTCACAAGGTTTGAAATCTTCCATTGTGCTTGTTATTGTTTCCTTGTCATTGTTGATTCCTTGGAATGTTGTTGGGACGATTTGGCAAATCTTTGGACGCACCGATATTGGCTTGATGGGTGCCGCCTTGCAAGGACTGGGCATTCAATATAGCTACACCGGCAATGCACTGCATGCTTGGCTAACTGTATTGTTGATGGATGTGTGGCATTGGACGCCATTGGTGGCCTTGTTGGGTTATGCCGGACTTCGATCAATCCCAGATGCTTATTACCAAGCTGCAAGTATTGATGGTGCAAGTAAGTTTGATATTTTTCGGTACGTGCAGCTACCAAAAATGCGTGGCGTATTGATGATTGCTGTTCTGCTACGTTTTATGGACAGCTTCATGATCTATACAGAGCCGTTTGTGTTGACAGGAGGTGGGCCAGGAAATTCAACGACTTTTTTATCTCAATTTCTAACGCAAAAAGCGGTTGGACAATTTGATTTGGGGCCTGCTGCAGCATTCTCATTGATTTATTTCTTGATCATTTTATTGATGTGTTTTATCTTGTACAACTGGATGCAACGCGTTGGTACAAAAGAAAAAGAGGGCGGCCATGAATAAGCCAAAATTTCAAAAACGAACTTTATTTTTGCTGTGCTACATCGTTTTTGCACTGCTGCCGATTTATTGGATGATCAACATGTCATTCAAAACAAATAATGAGATTGTTGCTGGGTTTTCTTTGCTCCCACAGCAGTTTACCTGGAATAATTATCGAACTATTTTGACAGATCCAGCTTGGTATTCTGGGTATATTAACAGTCTCATTTATGTGGCAATCAACACTGTTATTTCTTTGACAGTTGCTTTACCAGCTGCTTATGCATTTTCGCGATATAGCTTTCTGGGCGATAAGCATGTATTTTTCTGGTTGCTAACCAACAGGATGACGCCTCCGGCTGTGTTTTTGTTGCCATTTTTTCAGCTTTATACAACAGCGGGATTGATGGATACACACCTTGCTGTTGCGCTTGCACATTTGCTGTTCAATGTACCGTTGGCTGTTTGGATACTTGAGGGATTCATGAGTGGTATACCTCGTGAAATTGATGAAACTGCTTACATTGACGGATATTCATTTCCGACATTCTTCATTAAAATCTTCATTCCGTTGATCAAGGCCGGTATTGGTGTAGCAGCATTTTTCTGTTTTATGTTCAGCTGGGTTGAACTGCTGTTGGCACGCACTTTAACTAGTGTGAATGCCAAACCTATAGCTGCAACGATGACCAGAACGATTTCTGCCAGTGGCATGGATTGGGCTACTTTAGCAGCTGCTGGTGTATTAACAATCTTGCCTGGTGCTGTTGTGATTTGGTTTGTGCGTAATTACATCGCTAAAGGTTTTGCGATGGGACGTGTTTGATGGAGAAGCTACATGTTTAATTGGATGGCTTGGACGATGCCAGTTGCGATATTTTTCGTAAGTATCCTGTTACTGCTGTGCGTGATGACTGTTTGGGAAATTAAATCCCCAACGACCGTACGTCGCGGCTTTCTTCCCATTGAAACGACGCGAGGCGACAGGTTATTTATTGGTCTTTTGACAATAGCTTATATAAATTTAGCTTTTGTAGGACTGAGTGGAAAACTAGCTCAGTGGTTCAGCTTATCGGCTGACCCATCTATCTGGATCAGCTTTTGTGTGTCGCTTTTGGTTTTGGGCTTGATCATGCAAAAAGGTTGATGATGACTTGATTTTGATGATAGTTATGGTTTCGGTATGCGTTCGGAGAATCTTCCCATCCGATGCGCAAGTTTTTATTAATATGGGAAGTTTCCGTGGAGATATATGATGAAAAGTGCACTTTCGAAGTATTCCCTTACCGCACTAGGCACAGTGATTCTGCTGTTGTCTGCCTGTGGCAAGAAAGAGGAGCCGGTGGTTGCAGCGCCTGCTGCTCCTGCCGCAGTGGTAGCAGCACCAGCTATGTCGGGCGGTGAAGCAGCCGCAAAAAAATGGATCGATGCTGAGTTTCAGCCTTCAACTTTAACCAAAGACCAACAAACAGCTGAGTTGAAGTGGTTTATTGACGCGGCTAAAAAATTGCAGGCCAAAGGCGTTAAAGAAATTTCGGTGGTTTCTGAAACTATTTCAACCCATGAATACGAATCTAAAACGCTTGCGAAAGCCTTTAGTGAAATTACAGGCATTAACGTAAAACATGATTTAATTGGTGAAGGTGATGTGGTTGAAAAACTTCAAACTTCAATGCAATCGGGAAAATCGATTTATGACGGTTGGATATCAGATTCTGATTTGATTGGTACGCACTACCGGTACGGCAAGATTTTAAATTTGACCGACTACATGACAGGAGCGGGGAAAGAGTGGACTAATCCAGGTCTCGATCTCAAAGATTTCATTGGCACGAGTTTCACAACTGCACCAGATGGCAAGTTGTACCAATTGCCTGATCAGCAGTTTGCAAACTTATATTGGTTCCGCGCAGATTTGTTTGCCAAACCAGAATTGCAAGCACAGTTCAAAACCAAATATGGTTATGAACTTGGCGTCCCTTTGAATTGGAGCGCGTACGAAGACATTGCTGCTTTCTTCACCAATGATGTCAAAAATATTGATGGTAAACCGATTTACGGCCACATGGATTACGGTAAAAAAGACCCATCATTAGGCTGGCGTTTCACCGATGCATGGCTTTCAATGGCTGGCACTGCAGATATTGGCATTCCAAACGGTAAGCCTGTAGACGAGTGGGGTATTCGTGCTTCAGCAGATGGTTGTAATCCGCAAGGTGCTTCTGTTTCGCGCGGAGGTGCGACTAACTCTCCAGCGGCTGTGTATGCCTTGACCAAGTACATCGATTGGATGAAAAAATACTCACCTAAAGAAGCCATTGGCATGACTTTCGGTGAAGCGGGTCCTGTACCTGCACAAGGTCAAATTGCACAGCAAATTTTTTGGTATACCGCCTTTACTGCCGACATGATCAAACCAGGCTTGCCTGTGGTGAATGCGGACGGCACACCGAAATGGCGCATGGCTCCTGGACCAAACGGTCCGTATTGGAAACAAGGCATGCAAAATGGTTATCAAGATGTCGGTTCATGGACGTTTTTTAAAGACCATGACGCTGATAAAGTTGCCGCGGCTTGGTTGTATGCACAATTTGTGACTGCTAAAACAACTTCACTGAAGAAAACAATCGTTGGTTTAACGCCTATTCGCGAGAGTGATATCCAGTCGCAAGCAATGACTGACATGGCGCCCAAATTAGGTGGCTTGGTTGAGTTTTACCGTAGCCCTGCTCGTGTAGCTTGGACGCCGACTGGCACCAATGTTCCAGACTATCCAAAACTTGCTCAATTGTGGTGGAAGAATGTCGCGGTTGCTGTGACAGGTGAGAAAACACCGCAAGCTGCGATGGATAATTTGGCGGAGGAAATGGATGAAGTGATGACACGTTTAGAGCGCGCTGGCATGGCCAACTGCGCACCTAAGATGAATCCTAAGGGTGATCCTGCCAAGTATTTGAGCGACAAAGGGGCACCTTGGAAAAAGCTGGCGAATGAGAAGCCTAAAGGCGAAACCATTAATTACGATGCCTTATTGGGTGCTTGGAAGGCTGGTAAGGTTCGTTAAAATGGGTATTTGCATGACTTAAATAGTCAAAGGCCGTGTGACTCAACTTGTCACACGGCCTACTCTCAAAGAACTAATTGTTATGTGGTTGAACAACTGCAGTTGTGGGTATTCGCCGAGAATACTCGAACACATCATCTGATTTGAAACTAAGTCTTTCATGAATTCTGATTCCCTACCTCTGGTCACGGATCGTCGCATGCTGACTGCTCGCTTGACTGAGAATATACGTTATGACATCGCCATTATTGGTGGTGGTGCTACAGGACTGGGTGTCGCTTTAGATGCCGCTTTGCGTGGTTTTAAAGTGGTTTTGGTAGAGTCACATGACTTTGCTAAAGGCACATCATCTCGTGCTACAAAACTCGTGCATGGCGGCGTCCGTTATTTGGCTCAAGGTAATATTTCGTTGGTGCGTGAGGCGCTGCATGAGCGTACAACGCTTTTGCATAATGCACCACACATTGCGCAACCCTTACCTTTCGTAATGCCATCGTATAAATTTTGGGAAACGCCGTTTTATGGTGTTGGTCTCAAAATGTACGATGCATTAGCAGGTAAAGCGGGCTTGGGGGCAACTGAGTTTTTAAGCGCAAAGCAGACCTCAGACTGCTTACCTACATTGCGAAAAACCGGTTTAAAAGGCGGTGTGAAATATTGGGATGGTCAGTTTGATGATGCACGCTTGGCTCTAGCGCTTGCACGAAGTGCTGCTAAACAAGGTGCTTTGCTGGTCAATTATTGTCGCGCAACCAAATTGATTCACGAGAATGGAAAATTGGTTGGTTTGTCATGCCAAGACCAAGAAACAGGTCAAGCATGGATAATTTCAAGTGCTTGCGTCATCAATGCTACAGGCGTTTGGGTTGATGAGCTACGTCAGCAAGATGGTGAAGCTGTGCAGGCTCACCAATTAAAAACGCATCCTACAAACAAAAGAAAATCAGTTCAAGACATTGTTGCACCGAGCCAAGGCGTACACGTAGTGGTTGACCGAGAATTTTTGCCTTCTGACCATGCCATGTTGGTACCAAAAACTGCCGACGGACGGGTGCTTTTCGCCGTGCCATGGTTGGGCAAAACTATTTTAGGGACGACAGACACGCCGCGAGAAGACTTATCACGCGAACCTGAGCCATTCAAAGAAGAGCTTGAATTCATATTGAATGAATCTGCCAACTATTTGAGCAAAGCGCCTACACGCGCAGATGTCAAATCAATTTGGGTAGGGCTTAGGCCGCTGGTCAAGCCGTCGCAAGACGATGGAGAAAATACAAAAAAGCTAAGCCGTGAGCATACGGTTTTGGTAAGTCGCAGTGGTTTGATAACGGTCACTGGTGGCAAGTGGACCACATACCGAGCTATGGCAGAAGACGTTTTAAACCAATGCTTTGAATCAAATTTATTAAAAGATCGTCCGTCTGGTGCCACAGTCAATTTTCCGTTGGTGGGCGCTCAGAAACAAGCCACTACAAAGCAAAGGCGTGTGCACAGTATCGGTGAAGAACAAGGCTTGCATTCGTACGGCGACGAAGCATCGTTTGTCGAAAGCGTACAAGGTTCAGACCAGTTCCTGTTTGGCGGATTAACAGAAGGTATGGTTCGCTTTGCTGCAAGATATGAATACGCCCGCACTGTAGAAGACGTTCTGGCGAGACGCTCACGCTTGTTGTTCTTAGATGCTGCGCAGGCAGGAAAACTAGGGGCTGCAATTGCAAAAATTTTACAAGAAGAAACTGGTCAAGACCCGCAACTGACCGCTTTTTTAGACTTAGCGAAGCATTACCAGCACCTGCCTTAAATAATGGCGTTGTTGAATTTAAGTCGCTGAAGTCGCCAAGCTGGCGTCCAAAGCTTTCTTAGCAAACTCTGCCCGCAGCGCTTTGAGCTTTTCACGCGGGTCTTCTTTTTGCGTGGTTTTATCTAACCCCATCTCTGCAATAAAGCGGCTGGGTTGCGCCAAGATCATCTCACGGCCTTTTTTACGCCGTTTCGTCCAGCTCACCGCCAAGCTACGCTGCGCGCGGGTGATGCCCACGTACATCAAGCGGCGCTCTTCTTGTAGGCGGGTGGCGATCTCGTCGTTGGCTGTTTCATGTTCTATAGCCGAACCGCCTAGGCTTCCTGCTGATGTTCCGCCCTTTTTCTTATCTTCCAACTTGAAAGGCAGCATGCCCTCGGTCACGCCGACTAGCATCACATGCGGCCACTCCAAGCCTTTGGCTGCGTGCAGTGTCGATAAGGTCACCACGTTTTGGTCCTGCTCACGTTCGTTGATGGTGGAAAGCAAAGAAATAGTTTGCGCTACTTCGAGCAAGGTTTTCTTTTCACTCTCAGTCGTTACACCCGCTGTGTCATCAATCACGCCACCGCAGCGCTTGGACATCCAGTCGCAAAAATCCAGCACATTTGTCCAGCGCGTAGCGGCCAAGGTTTCGCTGTCTTCGCCATCGTACAAATGCTTTTCGTAACCAATTTCAATCAACCAATCTTTTAGAAATTGAGCGCAGTCTTCCACGCCGGTTGTTTGACTGGCACGGTATTCCAAATCGTTGATGTAGCGTCCAAATTCATGCAAACTACCCACGGCTCGGGTGCTGAGAACGGCATTGAGCGACGACAAAAACAAACCTTCAAACAAACTAACTTTGTAGCTGCTGGCAAAGCTGCCCAGTTGCTGCAGCGTTTGGTGGCCAATGCCGCGCTTGGGTGTGGTGATTGCTCGCAGAAAGGCTGGGTCATCGTCGTTGTTGACCCACAGCCTGAACCAAGCACACAAATCTTTGATCTCCGCACGGTCAAAAAAGCTCTGCCCACCTGAGACTTTGTATGGAATTTGCGCCTTGCGCAACGCCTTCTCAAAGGTTTTTGCTTGGTGATTTGCGCGATATAAAATCGCAAAATCTTTTAGTTCCTTATATTGAGTTTGTGGTGCCGCCCCCGCTGTGCTGGTTGCCACAACCTCCATACCCGAACGCAGTGACTGAATCCGTGCCACGGCCCGCTCGGCTTCATGTTCTTCGGTGTCCGCATCGACTACTCGTACTGGTTCGCCTTCACCCAAATCACTCCAAAGGTTTTTGGGAAATAATTTTGGATTTGGCCCAATCACATTGTTCGCAGCCCGCAAAATCGCACCAGTAGAGCGGTAGTTTTGCTCCAACGTGATAACTTTCAGGTTCGGAAAATCCACCGGCAGCCTGCGCAAATTATCCAGCGTCGCACCGCGCCAGCCGTAGATTGACTGGTCATCGTCACCCACTGTGGTGAATCGTGCTTTCTCGCCGACCAAGTATTTAAGTACTTCATACTGTGTGGCGTTCGTGTCTTGATACTCATCAACCAGTACATGCCCCATCTGCGCTTGCCATTTTTGTCTGACTTGCTCATGATTCTGTAGTAACTTGAGTGGCAATCCAATCAAATCATCAAAATCGACCGCTTGGAATGCTAATAAACGCTCTTCATAACTAGCCATCACCTTGGCGATGATGCGTTCGTTGTCGTCCTTGGCTTGCAACAGCGCCATTTCAGCATTTAGACCGGCGCTCTTCCAGCCGCTGATGACCCATTGCCACGACCGCGCCGTCGCCACATCCACCGATCCGCCCGCGTCTTTCAAAATACTGGTCACATCGTCGGTGTCCAATATAGAAAACTGCGGCTTTAGCCCCATCACTGCGCCATCTTGTCGCAACATGCGCACGCCCAGCGCGTGAAAAGTACAAATCACAACATCTTTCGCGGCTTTGCCAATCAGCTGCCGCGCCCGTTCGCGCATCTCAGCAGCGGCTTTGTTGGTAAACGTGATCGCCGCAATATTCTTCCCCGCCATCCCGCTCTGAATCAATCGCCCAATCTTGTGCGTGATCACCCGCGTCTTCCCCGACCCCGCCCCCGCCAACACCCAACAAGGCCCAAGCATGTAGTTCACCGCTTCTTGTTGAGCGAGATTGAGACCAGAAGAAGAGGGGGATGACATTAAATGAAGCGCCGTAGAAAGAGAAACAACGCGCAATCATACCGATTTCAATATCCTGACCCGTACGCCTCCAACCCCATCCCCACCACCAAAGCCACATCCTTCCCCACGGCTTCCTTAAACTCACACTCAGCCTCCAAAACTGCCTTCTCAAAAGCCGCCAACCAATCCAACCCCGTAGCCGTAAACATCACCTTCCGTGCCCGTTTATCAACACCGTCCAGCGACCTTGTCACCAACCCCCAAGCCTCACACTGCGTTACCAAATCCCCCATCGCCTGCTTGGTGACGCTGGCACTGGCCGCCAAATCAGACAACCGCGCGCCCTCAAGAGGCAAATGCCGCGTGATATGCACATGCGCCGCCGTCACCTGCCCACGCGCTGCGAGGTTTGACAGCGCCAGCGGCACGTCCATGTTGTGCGCCATCAACGTCAACACTCGCTCGTCAAACCGCCGCAGCGCATGCCCCAACAAACGCCCCAGATGCGTCTGCCGCCAGCCTAAATTCAATGCTTGAAAAGCTGTTTTATTTGTTGAACTTTTAGCCATGCTGCATGATAAATCGAGATCAGATATTTAGTCAATTAAACTGACTAAAAAATACGAAATAAAAATATACAAATGCAAAAGTTTGTTATAAACTACTGTTTAAGCATCCAGCAAATAGTGTAAAGATGCTGGTGAAAAGTGCAATAAATTTTAGTAACTGTTTGATTTTAAAAGGAAAATATCATGGACATGGCTGTAAAAGGATTATCTGCAACCCCTGCGCAAAACGCTGCTGCCAGCGCAGAAAAAGCCAAAGCACTGCAAGCTGCTCTCGCCCAAATCGAGAAACAATTCGGCAAAGGCACGATTATGCGTTTGGGCGAAGGCGAGGTGATTGAGGACATCCAGGTCGTCTCCACCGGCTCTTTGGGCCTCGATATTGCCCTAGGCGTCGGTGGCTTGCCACGTGGCCGTGTCATTGAAATTTACGGCCCTGAATCCTCAGGCAAAACGACTTTGACCCTGCAAGTCATCGCCGAAATGCAAAAACTGGGCGGCACCTGCGCGTTCGTCGACGCTGAGCACGCTTTGGACACCCAATATGCGCAAAATTTGGGTGTGAATCTGCAAGATATGCTGATCAGCCAGCCTGATACCGGCGAGCAAGCCTTGGAAATTGTGGACAGCTTGGTGCGCTCAGGCGCGGTGGATTTGATCGTGATCGACTCTGTCGCCGCTTTGACCCCCAAAGCCGAGCTAGAAGGCGAAATGGGCGACAGCTTGCCCGGCTTGCAAGCCCGTTTGATGAGCCAGGCGCTGCGCAAGCTGACCGCGCACATCAAAAAGGCCAATTGCATGGTCATTTTCATCAACCAAATCCGCATGAAAATCGGCGTCATGTTTGGCAGCCCAGAAACGACCACAGGCGGTAACGCGCTGAAGTTTTACGCCTCGGTGCGCTTGGACATTCGTCGCATCGGAACCATCAAAAAAGGCGAAGACGCGATTGGTAACGAAACCCGCGTCAAAGTCGTCAAAAACAAGGTCGCGCCACCGTTTAAAACCGCAGAATTCGACATTTTGTTCGGTGCAGGAATTAGCAGGTTGGGCGAGGTGATTGATTTGGGCGTCACCGCGGGTGTGGTCGAAAAATCAGGTGCTTGGTACGCGTTCAACGGCGAAAAAATCGGCCAAGGCCGCGACAATTCACGTGAATTTTTGCGTGAAAACCCAGACTTGGCGATTGAAATCGAAAACAAAGTACGCGAATCGTTAGGTATTCCTTTGATTTCAGCCGCGTCAAACGTCGCCTCAGGCATGTCTGGCACGCCCGCAGAAGAGAAAAAGCCGAAAAAGAGCCGTGATTAAGCGAAAAAATGCTTGAAATGAGCCTAAAAGCGTCAAAAGCAATCAAAAGTAGCTAAAAATGCCATTTTTCATGCTAAATATGACTCTAGCCGGCGTATTTATTAACTAAGAAGCTATGAATAATATAGCAAATAATGCAATAAATGACAGTGAAAACGGCGCTGTAGAGCTCAAAAAGCTTCAAACCGGCTTCACCATCTCCCTCAAAGGCCGCGCCCTGCGGCTTTTGAGTGGTCGTGAATACTCCCGCGCTGAGTTGGTCAAAAAACTCACCCCTTTCGAAACGACGGCAGGCGAACTAGCTAAGGCTCTAGACGAGCTGCAAGCCAAAGACTTCATCAACGAGCAGCGCGTCGTCGATTCCGTTTTGCACCGCAGAAGTGCCAAACTAGGCGCAGCCCGCATCAAGCAAGAGCTGCAAAGCAAAGGCTTGGACGCTGGCGCGGTGCTGGACGCGATTGATTTGCTGAAAAGCACCGAGGTGGAGCGGGCACGGGCAGTTTGGCGCAAGAAGTTTGGCTCTGCCCCTGAAAATGCCGCTGTGCGCGGCAAGCAAATGCGGTTTTTGATGAGCCGTGGATTTGGCTCAGAGGCGATTCGGAAGGTGATTTCGGGGGCGGATGACGAGATTTTTGACTAAAAACCTAAATTTCCAGCATCAACTTCAAGTTCTGCACCGCAGCGCCACTCGCGCCTTTGCCTAAGTTGTCGTATTTCGCCGTCAAAACAGCTTGCCCCAAAGTGTCATCACCGTAAACGCACAAATCAATCCGGTTGGTGTTGTTTAAAGCGGTCGGTTCCATGCGGCCTTTGGCGTCGGGTTCGACAACATGCACCCATTCACTACCTGCGTAGCGGGCTTTCAGGGCATTTTCTAGCTGTCTTGTAGAGGTAACGCCTTTGAGCAGGTCAAAATGGACGCAAATATGGTCGATCATGCCGGTGTGGAAGTTGCTCACCGTGGGAATGAAAATCGGGCGACGGGTTAGGCCTGAGTATTTATGCAGCTCTAACACGTGTTTGTGCTTCAAATTCAAGCC
Organism: Polaromonas sp.; assembly: GCA_031422495.1. GTDB lineage: Bacteria > Pseudomonadota > Gammaproteobacteria > Burkholderiales > Burkholderiaceae_C > Aalborgiella. Next base: position 32,708 of record JANPLX010000147.1, read on the forward strand.
ATAAACTTCCAAAAGCGGCGCGGTTTTAGCGACTTCGTAGGCTTCAATCATCTGTCGACCGCCACCGGAGTAGCCCGAAAAGCCTTGCATCACAACCGGGTAGTCTGCTGGCATCAAACCCGCTTCAATCAGCGGACGCAGCAACAAAATGCCGCCAGTCGGGAAGCACCCAGGGTTAGACACGAACTGCGCGGTTTTGATCGCTTCGGTTTGCGCTTTAGACAGCTCTGGAATGCCGTACACCCAGCCTGGCGCAGTGCGGTGGGCGGACGAGGCGTCAACCACGCGGGGTTGTTGGTCTTTGGGGAGTGAAGTGATCATCGCGACCGATTCCAGCGCGGCGTCGTCGTGCAGACACAAAACGACCAAATCGGACTGCGCCATCAAATCGCGCTTGGCGGCGGCGTCTTTGCGCAGCTCGGGCGCGATGCTGAGCACCTTGATTTGCGGCATGGTGGCGAGGCGTTCACGAATTTGCAGCCCTGTGGTGCCAGCTTCGCCGTCGATAAAAATTTTAAAAGTGCTCATCGTGAATTTGTAACAGAAAAAAGGCAAAAAAGTATTAAAAAGAGCAGAAAATCATCATAAGGAGTAACTGTAAGGTAATTGTTATTTTTGTGCAATGCAACATGTTACAGTTCGTCCTGAAAATTCCGTACCACACAAGTGAGAGTTATCACGCTTTGTAGGGGTATAAACTGTTCCATTGTTGTCCATTTTTTGAGAGAGCCTCATGAAAATTCACGAGTACCAAGGCAAAGAGCTATTACGTCAATTCGGCATTCCAGTGCCTCGCGGCATTCCCGCTTTCACCGTGCAAGAAGCGGTTGAAGCGGCGCAAAAATTGGGCGGCCCCGTCTGGGTGGTCAAAGCGCAAATTCACGCGGGCGGACGCGGAAAAGGCGGCGGCGTGAAGCTGGCGCGTTCGATAGACGATGTCAAAAAACTCGCCAGCGAAATTTTGGGCATGCAATTGATCACGCACCAAACCGGCGCGATGGGTCAAAAAGTACGCCGCTTGTTCATTGAAGACGGTGCAGACATCAAGCACGAATACTATGTGTCGGCTGTGACTGACCGCGCAACCCAACGCGTCGCGTTCATCGTCTCCTCAGAAGGCGGCATGGACATTGAGCATGTGGCTGAGGTCACGCCTGAGAAAATCATCACCGAAATCGTCGACCCAGCTTTGGGTTTAACCGACGCACAAGCGAAGCGCTTATCCGACAGCATTGGCGTGCCAGCAGGCTCAACAGCGCAGTGCGTTGACGTGCTGCAAAAGTTGTACAAGTGCTACATGGATACGGATGCATCCTTGGTTGAGATCAACCCATTGGTTCTCGAAGGCAATGGCGGTATCAAAGCCTTGGATGCGAAGTTCAACTTTGACGCGAACGCCTTATACCGTCACCCAGAAATCGTCGCCCTGCGCGATCTGGACGAAGAAGACCCTGCCGAAGTAGAGGCCAGCAAGTTTGACTTGGCCTACATCAGCTTAGATGGCGACATTGGTTGCTTGGTCAACGGCGCAGGCTTGGCGATGGCGACGATGGACACCATCAAGCTTTATGGCGGCGAGCCGGCCAATTTCTTGGACGTGGGCGGCGGTGCAACGACTGAGAAGGTCACCGAAGCCTTCAAAATCATGTTGAAAAACCCGAACTTGAAAGCCATTTTGGTCAACATCTTCGGAGGCATCATGAAGTGCGATACCATCGCCAATGGCGTGGTCGCTGCAAGCAAAGCGGTTAACTTGCAAGTGCCATTGGTGGTGCGCATGAAGGGCACGAATGAAGTTCTTGGCAAGCAAATCTTGAAAGACTCTGGCCTGCCTATCATCAGCGCAGACACCATGGCCGAAGCGGCTGAAAAAGTGGTGGCTGCTACCAAAACCGGCGTTATCAAACAAGCGGTCGTTGCTGCCGCTGTTGCCGCTGCTGCACCAGTTTCAGCACCAGTTAATGCAGCCGTCACATCCGTTGCAGCTTCTACCGCAATTCCAGCTGCTACCCAAGTGGCCGCAGGCGCCGCTGCAGGTTTGGCTGCAGCCATCCCTGCTGTTACTGCAGCCGTAGCGCCTGCTAAGAAAAGCGGTTTACCGTGGTGGTTGTGGGCGGCTGTGGCTTTGCTTGCTGCATTTTTGTTGCAACGCGGCTGCTCGGGTAAGAAAGAAGAAGCTGTCGCTGTGCCTGCTGCACCTGTAGTAACTGCACCTGCAGCCCCTGCGGCTTCACCTGCCGCTTCTGCCCCTGCAGCTGTCGCGCCCGTGGTTGTCGCACCAGCAGCGCCTGCCTCTGCAGCTGCAGTCGTTGCTGGCAAAGACGTTTGCAAAGATAAAATCGTGCCCGTTGACGTGAAGTTTGTGACCAACAAAGACGAAATCAGTCCTGAATCGTTGTCTGAACTCGCAGCGGTTGCCAAACAACTCGCAACTTGCCCGGCCATCAAAACGCAAGTGGAAGGTCATACTGACAGCGTGGGTTCTGACACATCAAACTTGGCGTTGTCACAAAAGCGTGCAGATGCGGTCGCTACTTATATGTCATCGCAAGGTGTAGCGAAAGAGCGCATCAGTGCTAAAGGCTATGGCGAGTCCAAGCCAATTGGCGACAATGCGACCGAAGAAGGCCGTGCCAAGAATCGTCGCGTTGAATTTGCTGCCCAATAAGCTACCTCTCAAAGCTAACCATTAAAGAGCTGACCTCACAATATATTTAGGACATCCCCATGAGCATTTTGATCAACAAAGACACCAGGGTCATCACCCAAGGTATCACCGGTAAAACAGGCCAATTTCATACCGAAAAGTGCCAAGAATACGCCAACGGCAAAAATTGTTTCGTCGCAGGCGTGAACCCAAAGAAGGCTGGTGAGTCGATTTTTAACATCCCTATCTATGCCTCAGTCAAAGAAGCAGCCAGCACCACGGGTGCAACCGTGTCTGTGATCTACGTGCCACCAGCTGGCGCAGCAGCGGCCATTTGGGAGGCGGTTGAAGCGAATCTTGATTTGGCGATTTGCATCACCGAAGGCATTCCTGTACGCGATATGCTTGAGCTGCGCAACCGCATGATGGCGAAAGAAGCGGCTGGCGGCAAAAAGACCTTGTTGCTCGGCCCAAACTGTCCGGGCTTGATCACGCCCGAAGAAATCAAAATCGGCATCATGCCAGGCCATATCCACCGTAAAGGTCGCATTGGCGTGGTGAGTCGTTCAGGCACGTTGACATACGAAGCCGTGGCGCAATTGACAGAAATTGGTTTGGGTCAATCTAGCGCGGTTGGTATTGGTGGCGACCCGATCAATGGCTTGAAGCATATCGACATCATGCGCATGTTTAACGACGACCCAGATACCGACGCCGTCATCATGATTGGCGAAATCGGCGGTCCAGACGAAGCAGAAGCCGCGCGCTGGTGCAAAGCCAACATGAAAAAGCCAATCGTCGGCTTCATCGCTGGTGTCACCGCGCCGGCTGGCAAACGCATGGGTCATGCTGGCGCTTTGATCTCGGGCGGCGCAGATACAGCCGATGCAAAGTTGGCGGTGATGGAAGAGTGTGGTTTTAAAGTCACGCGTAATCCATCAGAAATGGCAAAGTTGCTCAAAGCCATGCTTTGAAATAGCTAAACACTGTAAATTTCAACACTTTAATAATAGATACTTTATAAACACATGGAAGCACTAGCTAGTCCCGAATTTTGGGTTGCCGTCGGACAAATCATTCTGATTGATATTTTGCTTGGGGGTGATAACGCTGTAGTTATTGCTTTGGCATGCAGAGGTTTACCGCCACAGCAACGCAAATGGGGCATTATTTGGGGCACAGTGGGTGCAATCGTATTGCGAGTCATCTTGATTGCTTTCGCTCTCACTTTGCTAACGGTTCCGTATTTAAAACTTGTTGGTGCCATATTGTTGATTTGGATCGGCGTTAAGTTGCTGATGCCTCAAGATGATGATGCGCACAGCAATATCAGCAGCAGCGACCGCTTGTGGGGCGCTGTAAAAATAGTGATCGTTGCCGACTTGGTGATGAGTGTAGATAACGTGTTGGCGATAGCTGGCGCTGCTGAAAGCGCGGGTAAACACCAGCTTGGCTTGGTAATTTTTGGTTTGCTTGTTAGTATCCCTATCATTGTGGCTGGCAGCCAAATTGTTTTGAGGTTGATGGAGCGGTTTCCGCACATCATTACCGCTGGTGGTATGTTGTTAGGATGGATAGCAGGTCAAATGGCGATTACTGACCCAGCGATTAAGCAATGGCTGACCGTTACAAAAACAATGGAATACAGTGCGGCGATTTTTGGAGCAGTATTTGTGCTTTGTGTAGGTTTATACCTACAAAAACGCAACCGAAGAGTCGGCTAATAGACTAAACTAGTTACATATTTGAGCAATTCAACGCAACCGTTGGTCAATTTGTAAAGCAAGGTGTATGGCAAAAATTATCGTTAGTTTGGACGACAACATGATCAAAGTTGTCCCTCTCAACAAAGATCGGATGACTTTGGGTAGGCGTCCGTATAACGATATCGTGGTCGATAATTTGGCCGTGAGTGGTGAGCATGCCGCATTGCAAGTGATTGGTCATGAGTATTTCATTGAAGATCTGAACAGCACCAATGGCACGTTTATCAATGAACAAAAAATCAAACGCCAAATTCTGAAAAACGGCGACACTATAGAGATAGGTAAGTACGCCATCAAATATGTACAAGATGGTGCAAATCCGCTTTCGACATCTATGTCTGAAGCTGATCTGGCTATCGACGCTTCTAATAACGAGCCAGAGGTGGGGAAGCGCCAGCTTTTTGAAAATACCAAGTTCGCAGAGGCGTACGTCGCGATCAAAATCTTATCAGGTGCGTCCACTGGTAAAGAATTGCCGCTTGTCAAAGTCGTCACGACCATTGGCAAACCCGGGGAAGCAGTGGTCGCCATCACCAAACGACCCAAAAGCTATGTGGTGGCGCACGTTGAAGGTGCAACACGGCCAACGCTCAATGGCGTCACTTTCGGTATTGATGCTGTACCACTCAAAAATGGTGATTTGTTTGAGCTCGCTGGCACGGCGATGCAGTTTATTCAAAACTGAATAAAGCTGTTTATTACGCGTCTTATTTTCTGCTTCGCTTGCCATAAAGCGTATCGCTTATAGACCTTCACAGACGAGCAGCAAGTTATATGGCATTTCTTGCAAAACACGGTGCTCGTATTGCGGTTTCGCTACTGCCTCTGTTGTTCGCGCTAGGCCACGCTACAGGTTTGCTGCGCATCAGTGCGGTTCAAAGTCTTGAGAACATCGTTTATGACGCCAAGCTGCGTTTGACCATGCCTAAAACGCTGGACTCACGCATCATCATCGTTGACATTGATGAAAAGAGTTTGGCTGAAGTGGGGCGCTGGCCGTGGCATCGACAAAAGTTAGCTGCATTAACGCAAGAATTGTTGCAAAATCAACGCGTCAGCGCGATTGGTTTTGACTTGGTCTTTGCTGAGGGCGATGACATGCGTGAAGCCGACACGCAATTTGCGCAATCTTTTCTGCAAAAAAACGTGGTACTTGGTTATTACTTCACCAGTGACCGCGAAGCTCGCACCAGTGGGGTTTTACCAAAACCGGTTATTCAACAGATTAATTTGAGTGGTAGAAAAATCCGCGCTACCGAATGGGATGGTTTTGGCGCAAACATCGCCACACTAGCGGAAGCAGCGCCGCTTGCTGGTTTTTTTAATGCGATCGCAGATGATGATGGTGTGGTGCGTTCAACACCATTGTTGGCTTCGTTTAAAGGTGACTATTACGAGTCTATGGCGTTGGCAGTTTACCGCGCAGCGACAGGTTATCCAGGTGTTGGTCCCGGTTCTTTACCAAATTCCGTGGACTCTGTTGGTGGCATTTTGATTATGGACAGCATCAAGCTCACGAAGACTGATATATCTGATCCAACAAAAACTCAAATGCAAACCATCAAGGTGGATGATCGCGCAGCCGTACTTGTTCCTTACCGTGGTTTAGGCGGTGCTCAGGGCGGTTCGTTTCAATATATTTCAGCGGCAGACATTCTGGCAAAACGACTGGCGTCTGAGCAATTGCGCGGCAAAATCATTCTTGTCGGTACCAGTGCACCAGGTTTGCAAGATTTGCGCATTACACCCGTCGGTCAAACTTATCCTGGTGTAGAAACACATGCAAATGTGATTTCCAGTATGTTGGATGGCAAGTCGATTTATAAGCCGGATTATGCGCTAGGCGTTGAAGTGGCTTTGCTAATATTGGTTGGCCTAGCCTTGGCTTTTGTGCTGCCAGCATTGACTGCCACTAGCGCTTTGGGTTTTAGTGTTTCTATGTTGTTAGTGCCGACGGCGTTGAATTTGTTTTTGTTTAGCGAGTACGGCATGGTGTTCCCGCTAGCTACTTTGTTGTTGTTGTCGTTCATGGCTTATATGTTGAATATGAGTTACGGCTATTTTGTCGAAAGCCGTGCCAAGCGAGAATTAACACAACTGTTCGGTAGCTATGTGCCACCGCAATTGGTGGATGAAATGGTGCAAGATCCCAGCAACCACACCATGAAAGCTACCAACAAAGACCTGACGGTGATGTTTTGTGATTTGCGTGGTTTTACGCAGTTGGCCGAAAATATGGATCCTATCCAGCTGCAGCGCTTGCTCAACGAGGTGTTTAGCCGCATCACGCAAGTTATTGTTGGTCATCGCGGCACCATTGACAAATACATGGGCGATTGTGTGATGGCTTTTTGGGGCGCTCCGGTCAGCATGCCCAATCACGCAGAGCTGGCGGCGCTGGCCGCACTTGATATTGTGCAAGTCGTCGCGCAAATCAATTCAGAACATCGCGTCAAAGTATTGCCTGAAGTGAAGCTGGGCATAGGCATCAACACCGGCAATATGTGCGTAGGCGATATGGGCTCATTCATGCGCCGCAGCTACACTGTGGTGGGTGATGCGGTCAACATTGCGTCGCGCATTGAAGGGTTAACCAAACACTATGCCGTAGATTTATTGGCTGGCAATTCGACAAAATTATGCACCCCTCAGTTGGATTGGTTGCTAGTTGATACTGTTCGACTTGCTGGAAAATCCGATTCTTTGGCTTTGTTTACACTCAAGACCAGATCACTCAAACAAATCGCGTGAGTCATCAACTTACCCAATGAGTACACAGTCCATCTTATGATTAAACAGTAAACCTTATGAGTTTTGAGGCAACCTTGGCTGTGCAACTTGATGCGGTGAACGCAAAATTGTTACAAGCTGTTAATTTTGACGCCATGGTTAATGCATGGTGCCAAGAGCTGTGTGACGTCCTCAATGCCGAGCGCATTAGCCTCTTTCTTGTCAATGAAGATGGGGTTACCATTACCTCCAAAGTCACCACAGGCATGACCCTGCGTACAGGGGTGAGACTACCTATTAGCCCGAAAAGCTTAGCTGGGTTTGTAGCGATGAGTAAACGCCAGCTCAATATTAAAGACGTGTACGACGTAGGTGCTTTGCAAGCTGTCCATCCTGAGCTAAGATTTGTCGACGCGGTTGATAAATCAACAGGATTTCGTAGCAAGCAGATGATGATTAGCCCTATCATGGCGGGTAACGTCATACTGGGCGTCTTGCAAGTCATCAACAACAAAAATGGACAATCCTTTGCACAACTTGAACTTGACGGCTGCACCCGCATTTGCCAATCTCTGGCAACAGTCATGCAGCGCCCTAAGAACTTTCAATCAACTAGCAACTCAAACACCGCTCTGAATACCGCAACCACCCTTTCTACGGTAACAACGCATTCCAACCAGTTCACGCCCATGGCAACCACGACCAAGTCTTCTCCTCCCATAACAGCCAAGCCAGTCGCACCCGCTCTATCAGCTGCACCGGCAGCACCAGTTGCATATCGGCCTGGCCAACCCACTAAATACGATGGCTTGGTCAACTCTGGCGCCATCACAAAAATGGCTTTGCAAGAATGCCTAGCCAAGCGCGGTGACAAAGACGGCACGATTGAGCAACTGCTGATTGACGAATACCAAGTCACCCCAGCCCAAATCGGCCAAGCTCTGGCTTTGTTTTTTGGCACGACTTACGAGCCCTATAGCAATGCGCGCTTCAATACCGAGAAACTGCACGGCGCTTTGAAGCGCGACTTTTTGTCTGAACAAGGCTGGATTCCGCTGGAGGAATCTTTTGACGGCTTGCTCGTCATGTGCCTCAACCCCGAAAACGTGCGCAGCACCTACGTTGTGCAGCACATGTTTCCGCGCGAAACTAAGTTTAAATACGTTGTTTCCTCACAATCAGAGTTCAACCAAACGCTTGATTTGATCTTTGGCAATGCCGATGGTGACGGCAACATCGACCATTTGCTGGCCAACTTGAGCCGCCCGATGCAAGAAGAGGGCGAGGAAGAAGACTACTTAGCCAGCTCTACGGCAGACAACGAGGTCGTCAAGTTCGTCAACAAGGTGATTTTGGAAGCCTACCAAAAAAAGGCTTCTGATATTCATATCGAGCCTGGCCAAGGCAAAGCCAATGTGGGTGTGCGGCTGCGCATTGACGGAAGCTTGGTGCCCTACATCGATGCGCCACGTCATTTGCGTCAAGCCATCGTGGCGCGTATCAAAATCATGTCGGACCTCGACATTTCAGAAACACGTCGACCGCAAGACGGCAAAATACCGTTCAAAAAATTTGGCCCTTTAGATATTGAGCTACGTGTTGCCACTTTGCCATCCGCTGGCGGTGTGGAAGACGTGGTCATGCGTATCTTGGCTGGCGGTGAAGCGATACCGATGGAGCAGCTAGGCTTGACGCCGCACAACATGGACCGTCTACTCAGCGTCATCCACAAACCCTATGGCTTGTTTTACGTATGCGGTCCCACCGGCTCCGGTAAAACCACCACCTTGCACTCGATTTTGGCCAGCTTAAACACGCCAGATACCAAAATTTGGACCGCAGAAGACCCGGTCGAAATCACACAGAAAGGCCTGCGCCAAGTGCAGGTCAATAAAAAAGCCGGCATCGACTTTGCCATGCTCATGCGCTCGTTTTTACGGGCTGACCCGGACATCATCATGGTGGGTGAGTCGCGCGACCACGAAACTGTCTCTATGGGCGTGGAAGCCTCGCTCACCGGCCACATGGTGTTTTCCACCCTGCACACCAATTCCGCGCCCGAGTCCATCACCCGCTTGCTAGACATGGGCATGGACCCGTTTAACTTTGCCGATGCGTTGTTGGGCGTGCTCGCGCAGCGCTTGGCCAAGCGCCTGTGCAGCTGCAAAGAAGCCTACACCCCAGCGGGGCCAGAGCTGCAACAATTCATCAGCGAATACGCCGAAGAGCTGCGTAACACCCCCGCGTGGCAGGCAGATGCGCCTGGTGAAGCCAAAAAGCTCTACCAAAGCTGGATTGAAAATTACGGCACAGAAGGCCGCATCACCATGTACCGAGCCGTTGGGTGCAGCCGCTGCGCTAAAACAGGCTATAAAGGCCGTTTAGGCTTGCACGAGCTGCTGCTGGCAGACGACAACATCAAAAAGCTAGTACAAGAGCGCGCCCGCGTCTCCACCATCTTCTCCAACGCCGTAGCCGGCGGTATGCACACCCTGAAAATGGACGGCATGATCAAAGTTTTGCAGGGCGTGACTGACTTGAAGCAAGTGCGGATGGTGTGTATCAAGTAGGTTAGCTTGTTTAGAATTTAATTTTCCCTTTACATTACCCCGGTAATGAATTAGGATATAGCATGCTACAAATTCAAACAAAACTCACTTCACAAGGCCAGGTGTCCGTACCTGCTGCCATTCGGCACATATTGGCGTTAACGCCGGGTTCCGCAATAGTCTGGACGCAAGATAAGGGTCAAGTCACTGTTCAGCGCGCGGTGAAACACACGACTGAAGATGCCCATAAAGCACTCTTTGGCAACGAAGATACTACGCTTGCGCCTAAATCACTACAAGACTTGAAACAAGGTATCGCCGATTATATTAAGCAAAAACATGCACGCCCTTGATACCAACATCTTGATTCGCCTATTGGCACGAGATGATGTAAGGCAAGCCAAACTGGCGGATCTGTTTGTCGCCAATGGGGCATGGGTCTCACATTTGGTATTGGTTGAAACACTGTGGGTGCTTAAGTCTGCCTACAATCGAAGCCCTTCCCAGCTAGCTGCCGTACTGGACATTCTGCTAGCCCACGAAAGCCTAGTCCTTCAAGATGCCGACACCGTAAGCGCTGCACTCACTCACTTTCAAAGCAAGCCGGCATTGGGCTTCTCAGACTGCCTCGTCTTAGAAATAGCCCGTAAAGCGGGGCATTTGCCGTTGGGCACGTTTGACAAATCCTTGTCAAAGCTTGCTAATGTGCAGAAACTTTAGCTTCTCTAAGCATTCTTGACTGCTAAACTCATACAAAAACAACAAGCAAAACTCTTCAACTCGATTGCAAAACCACACAAACCGCTGATTTGTGTATTTAAGTCCGCACAATTTGTAACAAACTAAACTTCAACCAAGTCTTAACTGAAAATTCATAGAAAAATATGTGAAATAGTTGCGTTATTTGTAATAATTTGTGTAAATGTGGCAACAGATGCAATAATTTTGCTTGCTTCGGACACAAATCCAGTTAAAGTAGAGTTCTGGACCCCGGGTTGGGGCTAGAGTAAGGAACTAAAAGCCCTTGCTAATTGTCTCAATCTTGTTTTTTTCCTTAACTTTTTTATTAACTGGAGCTTTATATGAACCAAGTCAAACGCAACCTACAAAAAGGTTTTACCTTGATCGAATTGATGATCGTTGTCGCGATCATCGGTATTTTGGCAGCGATTGCTATTCCTCAGTACGGCGACTACACATCACGCACACGTGCCGCTGGCGCTGCTGCTGAGATGACTTCTTTGAAATCATCCATGTCCATTTGTCTTAACGACAACGGTAACGTGCTTGCTAGCTGCGATACATTGACTGAAATTGGATACGCTGGTGGATTCACGGTGACCAAAAATATCACTGTTGCACCAACAATTGACGCAACTACAGGTGCACTTTCTACTACTACAGGTGCTACTGACGCATCAGGAACAGCGTTACTTTACGTATTGACACCTACACTTGGTGGAACAACTACAAATATGGTCTGGGCTGCTTCTGGAACAATTTGTAATGCAACCCGTGGTTTGAAGCCAGGTCAAGGCGGTTGCCCTTAATCAAATTTAGCGACAGTAAACCTGTTGCTATTTTCCTATAGCCTCCCTCCCTCGGGAGGCTTTTCTGTTTGTTAAGTTAATTACAAATAGATACACTATCGATAGCGACTGTTTTCTGGGTCGTAATTCTGGATTGATTGGTTGTTTAAATATCCATTGCTCCAACTTCAGTTTCGAGGGAGTCAACAAATGAAGCGTAACCTGCAAAAGGGTTTTACCTTGATCGAGTTGATGATCGTTGTGGCGATCATTGGTATTTTGGCTGCAATTGCAATTCCACAATACGGTGATTACACCTCTCGCACTCGAGCGTCAGGCGCGGCAGCTGAAATTAATTCGTTGAGATCATCAATGTCTGTGTGTCTTGCCGAAAATGGAAATGCACTGGCAAGCTGCGATACATTGGCAGAGATTGGCTATGTAGGTGGTTTTACCCTTACAAAAAATATCACTGCCGCACCAACCATTGATGCGACCACTGGCGCTATTGCGACCACTACAGGTGCGACTGATACGGCAGGAATTGCATTAACTTATACGCTAACTCCTACAATCGGCGGTGCCACAACAAATATGGCTTGGAATGCTTCGGGAACCATATGTGATGCAGTTCGGGGATTGAAGCCAGGCCAGGGTGGTTGTCCTTAAATGCAAATTTACTATAAATTTAATAGCAATACAACAATATAATACGCCGGCTAGAGGCGTAAATAGTATTGAAATCAGATGTGATGTAACCTTCTGTTCACGAGCTAATTCATCTAAAAGCATTTGCGATACACCGTGCTTTTTCAGCACTTCAAACACTCTTGCCGAAGAGTCGTTTGTAAACGTGGCTTTTTCTTGCGGTAAACGGAGTCTGCGCCTTCAATGTCACTTGAAGTTACAGATGACACGAAAAATTTTGAAGCTTTAAGCAGATGATATGCTATGTATTTAATAGCTGCTTAGGCAATAATTACGCCGGCTATAGGCGAAAATGGCATTGAAATGAGGGTTATTGCAAAACTTCTGTCAACAACTGGTTTTTCCAGCTGTCTGGCAAATCTGACCAATAGCAAATATCTACGCGAAAGGGGAGCTGGCTTTGGCTCATTGCATCGCGCAGCAGGTACAAATCGGCAGGGTCTAGGGGCAGCCCAGTTAGCGCTATATCTAAGTCGGCAAAAGGTTTAACAATAGGTTTTTGAGCACGGCTCACCTGTGAGCCAAAAGCCAGTACGCCGCGACCAGCTGTGTGGCTGGCAAGTATCGTTTTGACTTCTCGCAATTGAGTGGTAGTCAACGCTAACATGCTTTGGTGAGTGCGGAAAAATCTAACATGTATTGATTTTGCCAGCTTTATGCCGCTTGGGTCAATTCAAAACGGGTTAGAACACATTTTCAAGCTATAATCGTTATGCTGTGCGGCTGTAGCTCAGTTGGATAGAGTATCTGGCTACGAACCAGAGGGTCGTGGGTTCAATTCCTGCCAGCCGCACCACAAAACTTGATCGCCTTTAGATGTTTAACGATGTCTAGAGGCGTTTCTTTTTGTGTCTCAGGTTTCATGCAACGTAAAATCACACCATGAGAAACGCCTATAAGAACACCTCCATTTTGACGCTGTCTTGCCCCGACAAGCCGGGCATTGTGCATGCCGTATCTGGTTTGCTGCTGCAGTACGGTGCGAATATCGAAGAGGCGGCGCAGCACAGTGATGGGCAGACGGGGTTGTTTTTCATGCGGGTGCAGTTCACAGCTGACGATTTAACGCACATCGACATTGATAAAGATCTGCAAAAACTGGCAAATTCTTGGAAGATGACGGTGCAGCTGTATGCGACTGCGGCGCGCATGCCAACGGTCATCATGGTGGGCCAACAGGGGCATTGTTTGAACGATTTGCTGTTTCGGTGGCAATCGGGGCTGCTGACTATTGATATCAAAGCCATCATCAGCAACCACCGGGATTTTGAGCAGCTGGCGGCTAATTACAAGATTCCGTTTCACCACATCCCCGTCTCTGCGGCTACAAAACAAGCTGCAGAAGCGCAGCAATTGGCGATTATTCGTGCGGCAGGGGCGGAGTTGGTCGTTTTGGCGCGTTATATGCAGGTGCTGTCAGACGACATGTGCACCGCGCTGTCAGGCAAAGCCATTAACATTCACCACAGTTTTTTGCCCAGTTTCAAGGGCGCCAAACCGTATTTTCAAGCGCACGACAGGGGCGTTAAGCTGATTGGCGCGACTGCGCATTACGTTACCGCCGCCTTGGACGAAGGCCCGATCATCGAGCAAGATGTCGCCCGCGTGGATCATAGCTTGACGGTGGACGACTTAACCGCCCAAGGCCGCGACACCGAAAGCCAAGTGCTAGCTCGCGCTGTGAAGTGGCACAGCGAGCACCGCGTACTGGTCAACGGTCATAAAACGGTGATTTTTAGGTAAGATTGAAGATAAGCTTCTAGGAAAGCGTTTGTGGGCTCGTCCGTATCAGCTTGTCGAAGCGGGGACAGCTAAAATTGCGTTTTCACGGTATGCTTAGTAGTTGTTAATTAGCATGCTTACAATATTTTTCGAGGTTATCTATGAGTTCATCAGCCGCAATCAACATCGTCCACATCGGGCACTACATTTCGGGTCACGCCGTTGCTGGTAATACGGTCACAGGTGGGGGCCGTACACAGGAAGTGTTTAACCCAGCTACGGGTACCGTCACAGGCAGCGTGGCTTTGGCTGA